>DAOQNK010000014.1:23710-30494 GCA_035332045.1 Thiobacillaceae bacterium
GCGCCGGCGCCGGCCCCCGCCGAAGCCAAGCCACCCACCAATTCCACCGCCGACCACGGCAAGTTCGACGCCCTCAAGAAGCACTTCGCCACGGGCCCCGAAGTCACCAAGGCCTGCCTGACCTGCCATACCGAGGCCGCCAAACAGGTCCAGAAAACCAAGCACTGGACCTGGGAGTTCCTCAACCCGGATACCAAGCAGCGCCTGGGCAAGCGCAACATCATCAACAACTTCTGCACAGCCGTGCCCTCGAACTATCAGTTCTGCACCGCCTGCCACGTGGGCTATGGCTGGAAGGACGAGCAGTTCGATTTCACCGCCCAGGAAAACGTCGACTGCCTGGTCTGCCATGACACCACCGGCACCTACCGCAAGCTGCCGGGCATGGCTGGGCATCCACCCTACAAGGATGTGGAATTCCCGCCCCATTCAGGCAAGATCGTCAAGGCGCCGGACCTGGGCGAGGTGGCCCGCAACGTCGGCAAAACCAGCCGCACCACCTGCGGTGCCTGCCACTTCTACGGCGGCGGCGGCGACGCGGTGAAGCACGGCGACATCGACAGTTCCCTGAAGAATCCGGCCAAATACCTGGATGTGCACATGGCCAAGGACGGGTTGAACTTCACCTGCGGCACTTGCCACGCCACATCCGGCCACGACGTCCCGGGCAGCCGCTACACACCGGCCGCCACGGACGACAAGGCCGGCGCCCACATGCGTGGCAAGAAGGACGCCAATCCCTCAACTTGCCAGGCCTGCCACGGCACCCGCCCCCACCCGGCCAGTGTCGCCAAGCTCAACGACCACACCGACAAGATCGCCTGCCAGACCTGCCACATCCCTGAATACGCCCGGGGCGGCAAGGCCACCAAGATGAGCTGGGACTGGTCCACCGCCGGCAAGCTGGACAAGGAGGGCAAGCCCTACACCCTCAAGGACAGCGGCGGCAACGTCTCCTACGACAGCAAGAAGGGTGACTTCAAGTACGAGGGCAACGTCATTCCCGAGTACATCTGGTTCAATGGCAAGGTGGACTACACCCTGCGCGAAACCAAGCTGGACCCCACCCAGGTCGTGCGCATCAACCGCTTCGAAGGCGCCCCCGACGATGGCCATTCCAAGATCTGGCCCATCAAGCGCTTCACCGGCAAGCAGCCTTATGACAAGGCGACCAATACCCTGCTCATCCCCCATACCTTTGGCGGAGAAGGGGACGACACGGCCTTCTGGAAGGTATTCGACTGGAACAAGGCCCTGGCGGCCGGCATGGAGTCGGTGAATGCCGGATTCAGCGGCCAGTATGGCTTCGTGGCCACCGAGATGGCCTGGCCCATCACCCATATGGTGGCCCCCAAGGGCGACGCCCTCACCTGCCAGCAATGCCATGGCGCGAACGGCCGGCTGGACAAGGTACCCGGCATCTACATGCCCGGGCGCGGCGCCGACCCCTGGCTGGACAAGATCGGCTGGAGCATCGCCCTGATGACCCTGCTGGGAGTCCTGGCCCACGGCGGCGTGCGCATCCTGATGGCCCGCAAAGGAGCGAAACAATGAGCGAGCGTATCTACATCTTCAAGCGTTTCGAACGCTTCTGGCATTGGGCCCAGGCCGCCCTGATCATGACCCTCATGCTCTCCGGCTTCGAGGTCCATGGAAGCTATGTGCTGTTCGGCTTCGGCAAGGCGGTGGGCATCCACACCACCGCCGCCTGGTCCCTGGTCATTCTCTGGGTGTTCGCCATCTTCTGGCACTTCACCACCGGCGAGTGGAAGCAATACATCCCCACCCTGGACAAGGTGGACGCCATGATCCAGTACTATCTCATCGGCATCTTCACCGATGCCCCCCACCCCGTTAAGGTCACCGCCCTCAAGAAGCACAACCCCCTGCAACGCCTGGCATACCTGGGGTTCTGGCTTCTGATGTCGCCCGTGATCTGGTTCTCGGGCTGGTTCTACCTGTTCTACAACAGCTGGGCCGAATGGGGCGTGGACAAGTACCTGTCCCTGGAGTGGGTCGCTTTCTTCCACACCGTGGGCGCCTTCATGATCCTGGCCTTCTTCATCGTCCACGTGTATCTCATCACCACCGGCAAGACCGTGACCGCCCACCTCAAGGCCATGATCACCGGCTGGGAGGAAGTGCACTGACAGGCGTGCCCGCCCGCGCCACCTGAACGGGTTAGGGCGCGGGCAGGCGTTCCAGGCTCACCACCTGGAAGTAGCCGCCCATCACCTTGGTCCGCTCGATCCGCCAAAGCGTGGGATCCAGGTCGGCGGTGGGATTCCAGGACCACATCTCCCTGGCGTAAGGCTCGAATATCCAGAAATACAGGCCGCCGAGCAGTCCCACCACCGGCGAGTCGGGACGGTGGAACTCGCCGTATACGAAGCGCCCTCCCGGCTTCAGTACCCGCAGGCACTCGGCGAACACCTTGCGCTTCATGACCGGCGGCAGTTCGTGGAACAGAAAGAAACTGACCACGTAGTCGAACACTGCGCCCTGAAAAGGCATGGATGCCGCGTCGCCTTGGAAAAAGCTGCATCCACCCTGGACGTTACAGGCCGAGAGCTTGCGGCTGGCGTGCCGCACCTCGCTGTGCATGATGTCGAAGATGAACACTTCGCCCAACTGGTGGTAGCACGCGGCCAGCTTCTGGGTGAAGTTCCCGAACACGCAGGACACCTGGAGAATCCGCTTGCCCGCCCGCTGGGCGCAGGCCGGCGCCAGCACGCGCCTGACCAGACGGTGGTACTGGAAAAGCAGGATCACGGAAGAAATGAACTGGCGGTCCATCAACCAGATGAGCAGCGGGCTGCGATAGATCCAGTAGACGTGGCTGTTGCGCCGCGCCTTGCCCTGCCCATAAAGAAGCAGGGAAGCCCGGGTGGTGATGAAGAAGAAGGCGCCCACCAGCAGTACCGCCGCCAGCAGTGCCAGGGCGAAGGTCAGGATGGGAGGGAGTTCGAGGGCGGAGAGGCTGGCCATGGGCCGCTACTCCCGCGCCGCGACGGGCGCGCGGGCGGGAGGAAGGGTGTTACGAATGTTGGGGGGCGTGAATCAGAGCGTCAAAATCCATTTCGCCATTTTACCCGCATCCGCCTTGGCCTTGGGCTGGGGCGGCATGGGCACCTTGCCGAACTTGTCCTTGGCACCCTTGACGATGGATTCGGTCAGGACCTTCTCGGCATCCGGCTGGCCCTTGTACTTGTCGGCGATGGCCTTCCAGGTGGGACCCACCTTCTTGTCGGTCATATGGTGGCAGCCGATGCAATTGTTCTTCTTCGCCATGGCTTCGTTGGCGAAGGCCGGGGAAGAGAGGAGCAGAACGGCAAGACCCAGGGAGGACAAGACGGTGTACATGGAGGAACCTTTCTCGGGGAATGGAGGCAGCCATTATCCGAACACCCCGGAAACCGCCCCATGCCGCTGGCCATTCTGTTGATTCCCGTCAAAATCTTTGCTCGAGTCATGGACGCCGCACACAGATACCCCGCTCGCCTGCTTTCCCAGGCACCAGGACGTATTTGATACTCATCAAGAAAAATACAGGTTATTTCGTACCATGGGCTAGGCCTCATTAGCCTTGAGGTTTCCTCGAACAGCCGCTCCCGGTCAGGTTTGCCGGACGGGTTCGAGCGAACCCATGCCACCCATGGAGGAGACCATGAAAATGAAATACCCGCTAGCTCTGGCGCTGGCCGCCAGCCTTGCGACTACCGGCCCGGCCTTCGCCGCGAAGCCGGCCAAAACCGAGAAGAAGCAGCCTGCCACTTGTCTGATCGCCGGTTGGGAAAACCCGGCCAGCGTCTGCGCCAGCCACAACAAGGTCATCACCGCCACCTGTTTCATCTGCCACGGTCCCAAGGGCAAGAGCAGCAGCGCGATCCCCAGTCTGGCGGGGCAGGACAAAGCCTATCTGGTCACCGCCATGAAGGAATTCCGGGACGGCAAGCGCGAAACCACCGTCATGCAGAAGTACGCCATCGGCTACACCGACGAAGAATACGAAGCCATGGCCGAGTACTTTTCCAAGGTCAAATAACCCGCCGGATACCGAGGAGCAAGAAATGGCAATCGACCGTCGTGATTTTCTGAAATATGCCGGCGCGGGTTTCGCAACCACCCTGGCCGGCCTCGCCGTACCCCGCACCGCCCTGGCCAAGAAGGGCAAGCCCAAGGTCGTCATCGTCGGCGCCGGCTTCGGCGGCGCCACCTGCGCCAAGTACCTGCGCATGTGGGATTCCAACATCGACGTCACCCTCATCGAGGCCAACGACAAGTTTTATTCCTGCCCGCTCTCCAACTGGGTCGTGGGCGGCATGCTCACCATGAAGGACCTGACCAAGAGCTATGACGGCCTGAAGAAGCGGGGCGTGAAAATGCTGCACGACCGGGTCATCGGCATCGACACCGACAAGCGCGTGCTCAGCACCCAGAAGGGCGCGAAGGTGCCCTACGACCACGTCATCCTGGCCCCCGGCATCGACTTCATGACGGACCTGATCGAGGGCTACGACCAAGCCCTGGCCGCCGGCAAGATCACCCATGCCTGGAAGGCCGGCACCCAGACCGAACTGCTGCGCAAGCAACTGGAAGCCATGCCGGACGGTGGCACCTTCGTCATCTCCAGCCCGGCCCGGCCCCAGCGCTGCGTGTCCGGCCCCTACGAGCGCGCCAGCCTGGCCGCCCATTACTTCAAGCAACACAAGCCCAAGTCCAAGATCATCCTGCTGGACGCCGACGTGGACATCATCTCCAAGGGCCCCATGTACCGGCAAGCCTGGAAAACCATGTATGAAGGCATGATCGACTACCGGCCCAATAACCGGGTGGTGAAGGTGGATGCCTCCACCATGACGGTGAGCACCGAATTCGAGGACGTGAAGGGTGACGTGCTCAACATCATCCCCCGCGGCCGGGCCGGCGATGTCTGCGCCCTGGCCGGGGTGCGGGCCGACACCGCCGGCATCTGGTGTCCGGTCAATGGCGTCACCTACGAATCGCCCAAGGCGCAGTTCGTCCACGTCATCGGCGACTCGGTGGCTTCCAACATGCCCAAGTCCGCCCACGTCTCCAACAACCAGGCCAAGATCTGTGCCGCCGCCCTGGTGGAGATCTTCAACGGCCGGGAGCCGGATCCCTACCCGGTCATCGGCAGCACCAGCTACTCCGCCACCTCCGACCACACCTCCGGACCCATTGCCGTGGTCATGCGCTACGACCCGGACAAGGAAGCCTACATCCGCCAGCCCAAGGGCGGCGCTTCCGAAGTCGGCGACGAGACCAACTTCGAGTACATGAAGTCCTGGGCGGAAAACATCTGGGCCGACACCCTCGGCTGATCCATCGCCGGCCATCCCTCAGGATGGCCGGTTTTCGTTAGGCCAACCCGCATTCCTACTTCCAAGGGGCGTGTCCGCACCCGCCCCGGGGACCCATATTGCCCAGGAGGCGCCCATGTCCAAACATGCTCATTTCTCGCAACTTCCCCTGTCACTCCGCGTCCTCCAGACCATGGTGCTGCTGGTGTTCGGCACCGGCTACCTGTTCGCCATGATCCACGTCTGGGAATCCAACGCCGGCAAGGATGGCGACCCCATGATGTCCGAGAAGGACCTGATGATCACCTACGGCGGCAACCCGGAAGGCACCAAGCTGGAAACCGCCCTGCGGGGCCCCATGCAGGACATGCTTCCGGCCGAGAAGCGCCAGGCCATCTTCGATTGGCTGCACACGGGCGCCAAGCAGGAGGATTTCGATGCCAGGATCCTGCCCATCGTCCAGGAGCATTGCATCGGCTGCCATACGCCCGAGGCCAATCCCCACCTGACCGATCTGCGCGCCTACGAAGGGGTCGCGAAGGTCGCGGCTAGGGACGAGGGCATGACCATCCCGACCCTGGTGCGGGTTTCCCATATCCACCTGTTCGCCATCGCCTTCATCTTCTACATCGTCGGGCAGATCTACTCCCATGCCCGGGTCCGCCCCACCTGGCTGAAATGCCTGGTGCTCGCGGCTCCCTTCGCGGTCGTCATCACCGATGTGGGCTCCTGGTACCTGACAAAAATCTGGGCGCCCTTCGCCTGGGTCATCATCGGCAGCGGCGCCGTCATGGGCCTGGCCTTCGCCACCATGTGGATCACCTCCATGTATCAGTTGTGGTTCCAGAGGCACCCGGCGGAATGGGCCGAGGAAATCCCGGCCCGGTCCTGAGGTCCCCGGCGTAGGAAGCTCCACCCCGTCCCGGCGGGACGGCAATGGCATACCATGCCGGCATGCAGATCGAACTCCATGCCAGCGACGAGGATCGCCGGGTCGCGGTCCTGGCCGCCGCCGCCATCGGCCTGACCCTGGCCGAGGCGGCCATCCCTCTGCCCATTCCGGGCATCAAGCCCGGCCTGGCCAATATCGTCACCCTGGTGGTGCTCTACCGCTATGGCTGGTCCACCGCGGCCTGGGTCGCCGGATTGCGCATCGTGGCCGGCGCCCTGGCCCTGGGCCAGTTTCTTACCCCGGCTTTCGTGCTCAGCCTGTCTGGCGGCTTCATGAGCCTGCTGGTCCTGGGCGCCGCCATCCGTCTCCCCCGCCGCTGGTTTGGCCCGGTGGGGCTTTCGGTATTGGCCGCCTTCGCCCACATCGGCACCCAGCTCGGCGTGGTGAGTCTGTGGCTCATGCCGGGGGCGGGCATTCTGGCCCTCCTGCCCCTGTTTTTCACCGCCGCCTGGATCACCGGATTGGGGAATGGCCTCGCCGCCGCCCATCTGCTCAAATCCACGGCCGA
>DAOQNK010000015.1:0-30054 GCA_035332045.1 Thiobacillaceae bacterium
GGCTTCACCCGGCGTTGCCACGGTCTGGGCCGGGGCGGGTGCGCTGGCCAGGGTGGAGGCAAGGGGGGGCGGCGCGGCCGGCGTCCTGGAGCGGCGCGGCGATGGGGGGAGGGGGCTGTCCGGATCGACGGCGGCGGGCACCACGGCGACCCGCCACCGCAAAGGGGGCGCTGGCGCCGGTTTCACCCAGGCCAGGATCGCCGCCAGGAAAAGGCCATGGAGTATCAGGGACGCCGCCCAGCCCCGGACGGGGGCGGCGCTCATGGGCGGGCCACCTCCAGGTTCACGTCCTGGAAGCCCAGGCCCCTTACACGGTCCGCCAGGGCCACGAAGGCCCGGAGTTCCAGTCCGCCATCCGCCCTCACCAGGACCGGCGCGTTTCGCGAGGCGACGCCCAGAATGGATTCCAGGTCGTCCACGGGCCGGTCGTTCAGGTAGAGGCGCTGATCCCGGGTCAAGGTCAGCACCAGGGGTTCCAGCCGGGCCGGGGCGGCCTGGCGGGCCTGGGCCAGATCCACGGGGATGCGGCCGGTGGCCACGAAGGTGGCGGTGGCCAGGACGATGGTGAGCAGCACCAGCATCACGTCCACCAGGGGCACCACGTTGATGCCGTCGATCTCCTCATCCATGGCCGCGCTCCCGCCGGGCGTCGAACTCGGCCAGCTTTTCCCGCACCCGGCGGCGCAGGGCGTTGTTCAGCGCCACGCAGGGGATGGCCACCAGCAGCCCGGCGGCGGTGGCCTTCAGGGCCAGGGCCAGCCCGGTCATGATGCTCTTCACGTCCAGGGCGCCGCTGGTCCCCATGCTCTGGAAGGTGAGCATGATCCCCAGCACCGTGCCCAGCAGGCCCACGTAGGGCGCGTTGGCGGCCACCGTGCCCACCAGGGTCAGGCCCCGGGTGAGGTCGGTCTCCAGTTCCACCCGGGTGGCGTAGTCCTCCAGCCGCACCCGCCGGTAGTGGGAAAAGCGGCCCAGGCCCACCGCCACGGCCCAGACGGACAGGGCCAGGAGCAGCCCCAGGATGCCGAAGTCCACCGTGTTCTTGATCTCGTCCATGCTCATTCCCCAGGTTGCCGGGCATCCACCCGGCGCGGTTCCCGCGCCAGCCAGGCGCGTAGCTCGTCCTCGCCCAGGGCGCCGCTGATGGCCCGGGGCCGGTGTTCGGCGTCGAACAGATAGGTGCGGGGCAATTCGCCGCGCCAGCGCCGGTCCACCGCGAAACGCACCCGCTCCTGGACGCTGTCGGCGAAGTGCCAGTGGCGGCCGGGGTCCAGGCCCAGGGCGGCCAGTCGCTCGGCCACCACGGCGGCGGCTTCCGGCGGATCGGTGGCCACCAGTTCCAGGGGCAGGTCCGAGTTGGCCCGCAGCAGGCGGGCGAAGCCCGCCAGTTCGGCCTGGCAGTGGCCGCACTCCAGAGACCATAAAGCCAGGACGTAGGCCCGGCCGGCGTAGTGGCGGGCCAGCTCTCCCGGGGTGGTGGCGTCAAAAGGGCGGGGCGGACCGGCGGCCGGAACGGCCGGGGCCAGGCAGGCCAGGGCCAGACAGAGGAGTGCCCGCCATGTCTTCATGGCCCGGCCTCCGGCAAGGGCTGGGCGCGCACCCCTTCCCGTTCGCTGTTCCACACCAGCCAGGCTTGCCGGCCCCGGGCCAGCAACTGGGGATAGTCGGCGGCCGTCTCGCTGCTCAGGATCAGGCGGGACGGCTCCCAGGTCCGGCCCCCGTCCGGGGAGCGCCGGCTCCAGACACCGTAGGCCTTGCCGTCGAACTCCCGCCAGGCCAGGAATACCCGGTCGCCGATGGCCAGCACGGCGGGATGGCCGGCCTGGTTGTCGTCGTTGCCGAACTTCACCGGCTCGCCCAGCGTGCCGCTCTCCAGCCAGCGGTAGAAGAGGCCCTGGCGCACCGCGCCCTGGGTGTACCAGGCCAGATGCAGACGGCCACCGGGGCCGGCGGCCAGGGCGCCGCCGTGGTGGGGGCAGCCCTGGAGCTTCCAGGCGTCGTCGCTGACCCGCAGGGCTGGCTGGTCGCTCCCCAGCTCGGCCAGGGCGAAGTCCCGCTGGTCGCCGGGATAGACGTGGCGCCAGAGGGCCACCGGCTGGCCCTCGCGCCAGGCCAGCGCCACCCGGCAGCACTCGCAGCTGTGCTCGGCGAAGCGGCGGTTGGCGGAGAACGTGGCGCCGCCATCCAGGGATACCGCGTAATACAGGCCGACGCCGGCATAGTCGCGGCCGGCGCGCCGCGCGGCCTCCCGGTCCCGGCCATCCAGCCAGGCCAGCACCAGCCGCTGGCCGTCCACGGCGAGGCTGTCGAAGCGGTGGCTGATCTCCGCCGGGTCGTCGTTGACCGTGATGGGCGGCGAAAAGGTCCGGCCCCCGTCCAGGGACCGGCTGTAGCGGATGTGGCCGGTATAGGCCCGGGGCAGGGCCAGGGTCCAGCTGACGTGTAGCGTGCCGTCGGCGGCCACCGCCAGCTTGGGCCGGTTCTCGCCGTCGGCGGCCACGGCTTCCGGTTCCGGGTTCACCGGGACCGCCGCGCCGAATTGCCGGCCGTCGTCGGCCCGGGACACCCAGATCTGGCCGTTCTCCACCCGCGCCAGCCAGAGGCGGCCCGAGGCGTCGAAACTGGCGGAAACCGCCAGGGGCCGGGGCGCCTTGAGGCGGGCGGCCCAGGCTTCCGCTCCGCCGCCGGCGGCCAGGGCCAGCAGGCCGGCCAGCAGTCCGGCCGCCAATCCGGCCGCCAATCCGGCCGCCAATCCGGCCCATAGGCGCAGGTGCGTCACCATGTGCCCTCCACGCCCGCCGTGAAGGTGCGTGGCAGGCCGGGCGCGAAGACCTGGGTGCCCGAGGTGATGGAGGCGCTTTCGGCGAAACGCGCGTCCGTCAGGTTCTGGATGCCGCCGAACAGGGCCAGGCCTTTGTCCAGACGCCAGTTGGCCCGCAGGTTGAGGAGATCGTGGCCGTCGTACTGGGCGGTATTGGCGGCATCCAGCCAGTAGCGGCCCAGGTGGGACCACTCCAGCATCAAGCGCACGGGGGTGGCCGGCCGCCAGGTCAGGCGCAGGTTGAGGATGTCGCGGGGGGCGCTTTCCATCTCGTTGCCGCTGTAATTGGCGGTGCCCGGAATGACCCAGTCCTCGTAGGTGTGCTTGGCGTGGGAGGCGGCCAGGTCCAGGCGCAGGGCGGCGCCCAGCTCGGTCCCCAGGCCCAGTTCCACGCCCCGGTGGCGGGTCTCGCCGGCGTTCACCACCTGGGTGACGTTGGTGAGGGTGTCCCGGTAACTGAGGATGTCGTCCTGCTTGCGCAGGTCATAGAGGGACAGGCTGTAGTCCAGGCCACCGCGCGCGCCCTTGAGGCCCACCTCGAACTGGTCCGCCTTCACCGGCTTCAGGTCCAGGGTGGCCAGGGCGTTGGCGGCCGCCACCAGGGCGGTGCTGGCGGCCGCCGGCCGGAACAGCTGGCCTTCCGAGGGGGCCCGGAAGGCGCTGTTGAAGGACGCGAATACATGCAGGTCCTCGGCCAGGGCGTAGCTGGCGCCCAGCTTGGGGCTCAGGTGCTGGAAGCGCACCGTGGTGTCCGCCACCTGGCCATAAAAGCGGGTGACCGGCGCGCCGCCGTTCTCGCTGGTGCTGGCCGCCACCGATGCGGCGCCGATGTTGTTGTCGAAGCGGTAGCGCAGGTTGTCGTAGCGCAACCCGGCCTGCAACCGCCAGCGCTCGCCGGGAGAGAACTCGCCATGCACATAAGGCGAGGCGCCCATGAAGGTCACGTCGTAGTCGTAGACCCGGGTGCCCACCGTATAGGCGGAGTAGACCTTGGAGGCGCCGGCGCCGCTGGTGGTCAGGGTCGCCAGCCTGTCCTCCTCCCGGCCGCCGGGGCTCAGATCCAGATCCAGGCCGGCGATGAGGCGGGCGCGCATTTCGGGAAAGTCCCGCCGCCATTTGGCCAGCACCCCGAAGGAGGTGTTCTCGGTGGTGTAGACGGTGGGGTCGTAGCTCAGGGACCAGTTGGCCAGCAGCGTCATGCTGTTGTCCCGCAGGAAGGGCGTGAGGGACACCAGGGTGTCGCCGCTCTCCCGCTCCCAGGCCGAGGACAGGCGCAGGGCGTCCACCTGGCGATAGGAGATGGGGGTGTAGTTGCGGGTGGGGTCGTTCCGGTAATCGGCGTCCACCAGGGCGGAACTGCCGGCGGTCTGCTGGTCGATGCGGGAGAAGGCCAGCACGGTCTTCAGCACCGCGTCCTCGGCCAGGGCCCGGTCCCAGCGCAGGGTGCCGCTCTGCCGGTCATAGCCGGTGGCGTCCCGCCAGCCGTCGGTATGGGTAAGGTTCAGGTCGGCGCGCAGGCCGTCGTCGCCCCAGGTGTTGCCGCCGCCCAGCAAAGCCCGGCGCCAGCCGTGGCCGCCGGCTTCGCCGCTGGCGGAAAACTCGGCTTGGGCGGGGGGCGTGCGGGTCAGGACGTTGACCACGCCGCCGATGGCGTCGGAACCATACAACGCCGTGCCCGGGCCCTTGCCGACCTCGACGCCGCCGGCGGCCGGCAGGTTGATCTCGTAAAGGGCGTTGTGGTTGAAGAAGCCGGTGGAGCGGGTGGGGATGCCGTCCTCCAGGTAGAGGTAGACCGGCGAGGTGGTCAGAGGCTGGCGGATGGCGGTCATGTGGCCTTCGCCGCCGGTCACGTTGACCCAGACGCCGGGCACCTGGCCCATGACCTGGGCGGGGTGGGCCGGCTTGTCCTGGCGCAGGGTTTCCGCCTTGACGAGACCGATGCTGGCGGGGGTCTCCGCCAGGGACTCGGCCTCCCGGGTGCCGGTGACGGTGACGTCCCCCAGGACGGTGGTTTCGGCATGGAGGGGGGCGGCGCAGGCCCATAGGGCGCACAGCGCCAGCCCGGATTTGGCTGGGTGCATGGGAATTCCTCTCGCGTCCACGTTGGTGCTGTCCCGAAACGCGGGACTGGGCGTCGGGTAGCCGGCCCGGGGCGGGGCGGCGGCGGGATGGGCGCGGGAAGCGCCCGAGCGAGGGAATTCTAGGAAGGATGGGACAAATGGGGCATGCGACACGTTGTCGCGGCAGGCCGGCGAGCCCCGGCAATACCAGGGGTTCGGGTACGCCTTACAGGCCTGCGGCCATGGACGGGCGGAGCCCGCACGCCAGACGGTTCGGACCGTGGTGGAGGTCGGGATTGACGTCGTAATCCAGCCATTCGCCATTGCCCAGCCATACCCGCCACATGGCCGCCGGGTCGAGCCCCCGGTAGCGGCCCGCGACGGCTTGCAAGGGCTCATGGTGGGAGACCACCAGGACCGGGCTGGAAGAAGCTTCGGCCGTGGCCTCCAGTTCGTCCAGGAAGGCATGGACCCGCGCCACCATCTCCAGGTAGGACTCGCCCCCCGGCGCCTTCCAGGCCAGGGGATCGGGGGCGGCCGCCATGGTGCCCAGGTATTCGGCGACGGGCCGGCCTTCGAGGCCGGTGCGCCGGTCGTCCAGCCGGTCGTCCACGATGATCCTCGCGCCATGGCGGCGGTTGACGATTTCCGCCGTCTCCCGGGCCCGGTCCAGGCGGGAGACGTAGACGCGGCCGAAACCGGCGCCGGCCAGCCCCAGGGCGGCGGCCTCGGCTTGGGCGCGGCCGGTCTCGGTCAGGAGCACCGGCACCGCCGGGTCGGCATTGCAGAGGCCCAGGCAGTTATAGGCGGATTCGCCATGGCGAAGGAAGACGACTCTCATGCCGCCACCAGGATTTCGCCCTTGCTGCCCCAGGCCAGGTCGCCGACGAGACGGCGGACCCGGTTGGCGGTGGGCAGGACTCCGGGGAGCCAGGCATCGGCCTGGCGGCGCAGCAGGCCCAGGTAGGCCAGGTCGGCGAGGCCGGCGTCGACGAAGGTGGCGGGCGGCTCGGCGGGGGGGCGGGAGAGGATCAGGGAGCCCCGGCGTAGGCCCAGGCCCGGCTGGGCGCCGCAGGTGCCGCCCACCGCGATGGTGCCGGCCAGCAGCCGGCTGCCGCAGTGGTCGCCGGCATCGCCGCGGACCAGGATCAGGCCCCGGCGCATGCGGTCCCCGGCCCGGGCGCCGACACTGCCGGCCACCGCCACCACGCCGCCGGCCATGCCATGCCGCTCGCCGATGGGCGCTCCCCCCAGCCAGTCGCCGGCCCGGCCCTCGATGCGGAGCAGGCCGCCCTTCATGCCGGAGGCGGCGAAGTCGCCGGCGCCACCCCGAAGCACCAGTTCGCCGCCCGTCATGCCCCGGCCGGCGAAGTCGCCGGCCGGGCCCTCGACGATCAGCCGTCCGTCCGCCAGGCCGGCGCCCAGGTTGTCCAGGCAGGCCCGGTCGCCTCCCACGACCAGAGGTTCCCCATCACCGGGGCGGACGTCGAACAGTTCGCCCAGGGCCGCCGGGCGGCCGTCATGGCGCACGGGCAGGGCGGCCATCGCCGCCGGGGACAGGCCGGCGAGGCGCTCGGGAAGAATGCCGGCCACATCCACGCGGCCGGGAATGCCAGGGCGCAGGGTCAGGGTGGTCATCGGTCGGTCCTAAAAAGGTCGGCCTTGGAGGAATCCTCCCTGTCCCCCCTTTTGCAAAGGGTGGAACGCCCGAGCGGACCGACTGGGTTGCTCCCCCCTTTCGTAAAGGGGGGGTGGGGGGGATTTATTCCACACAAATCCGGTGTAAACCACCGCCAGAATCTCATGCCAATATCTCCCGCAGGCGGTAGTGGAACTGCCCCAGCTTGCCGCCGTAGTTGCCCGCCGACAGGCGCAGGATGCCCGCCGCCGAGCCCATGCCGCAGACCGCCTCCAGGCCCGCCTTCATGGCCACGCGCATGTCGGCGTCGGTGACGGCGTCGATGACGATCTCCAGCACCGCTTCCACCTCTTCGCCCAATTCGCTGGGCACCACGCCCCGCAGGGTGGGGCAGAAGGCGTCGTTGGTGGAGGCGGGCAGGGCCTTGTACTTGGAGCCCACCTTGGAGCCGGAACGCACCACGCCGCCGGGGAAGGGGGTGATGGCGCCGGGCACCGTGTCGATGGCGGCCACCGCCGCTTCGCAGGCCGCCAGGGCCTGGGCCCGGGAACGGGCCAGCACCAGGAAATTGCCGCCGCCCACGGAGCGCAGCAGGCCGGTGGACTCCTGGGCCAGGAACTCCCCATCCATGACCGGGATGCGCCAGTAGCGCTGGCCGGCGATGAGCTTGGACATCTGCCAGCCATCGCCGAAGTAGCGCAGGTTCTTGCCCAGGGGCAGGGATTCCTCCCCCTGGCAGCCCGCGAACACGGCGGTGGTGGGGCAGGTGAGCACGCACTGGCCCACCCGGCGCTCCAATTGCTTGGCCAGTTCCTTGGTGGACACGGCGAACAGCAGGCCGGCCACGCCGGGGCGGCCGTCCGGGGTTTCCTCGGGGGCGAGCTCCCGTTCGATGCCCGCCTCGCAGCCGCAGGCGATGACCGAGGTCGCGAAGCCGAAGGCGGCGTGGGCCGCGTGCTTGGCCCAGGCCAGGGAATCGGCGGTGATGAGGATGCGGGTGGCCTTCATGCCGAAGGCCTCGGCGTAGGTGTCGTCGATGGCGACGCCGTTGATGATCATGCCGTCCTCCCGCACCGGTGGGGAATCAGCTTGTTGGCCCCGCAGGCGCAGACCTCGTCGTCGCCGATCTTCATGTGTTCCATCTTCACCGTCATGTAACGGTCGTAGTAATCCTTCAGCGGCTTCTCGATGCCCTTGTCGTATTCGGGCTTCACCGCGTGCAGGGCGCCGTTCACCACCTTCACCACCCGGCCGTCCCGGACGATGAGCTCGCCGTCCTTGAACACGTATTCCGGCCTGGCGAACATGGCTTCCCGGTCGGCATCGTCCCGGTAGACCACGATGTCGGCGGCGGCCCCCGGGCCCAGATGGCCCCGGTCCGCCAGGCCCAGGGAACGGGCCGGCGCCGCCCGGGTCATGATGGCGATCTCGTAGAGGCTGTATTCCCGCTCCAGGTTTTTCAGCTGGCTGTGGGCGGCGGCCTCGGCGTTGATCTCCGCCAGCTTGCGGTTACGGAAGTCCCGGTCCATGAGCAGGCGGATCAGGTGGGGATAGCTGGTGAAGGGGGCGCCGTTGGGATGGTCCGTGGTGAGGAAGATGCGCCAGGGGTCCGTGACCCGCAGGAACAGTTCCAGGCCGATGGCCCACTGCAGGGCGTTGACGAAGTTCTTGTCCTTGTACTTGAAGGGCACCACGCCGCAGCCGGCGTCGCACTCGATGTCCATCACCACCCACTTGTCCGGGCTGGCATGGCGGTGGTTGCGGTGCTGGCCCATGGTGTCGCCGGAGGCGGTGACGGTCTGGCCGAAGAGGATCTGGCCCACGTCCGCCGAGACGTTGGGCAGGCGGTTGATGGCGTCGGCGATGCGTTCCGCCTCCGAGGAGAACTTGCGTTCCCCTTCCGTGCCGTAGCTGTGGAACTGGATGTGGGTCAGGTGGATGGGCAGGCCCTCGGCGGCGGCCATGGTGGCCAGCGTCGTGTCGGCGTTGCCGGGAATGCCCAGGTTGCTGGCGTGGACGTGGAGGGGATGGCTCACCCCCAGGTCGTGGACCGCCCGGGCCAGGGCCTGGATCACCCGGCGGGGGGTGACGCCGTAGTGGGGGTGGGCCTCGTCCAGGTCCAGGTGGCGGGCGTTGAACTTGAAGGCGGAGATGCCGCCCGGATTCACCACCTTGATGGCCATGGCCTGGCTGGCGTCCAGGGTCCAGCCCACGTAGTCGTTGATGAGGCGCTGGTCGGCACCGGCGGCCAGCAGGCGCAGGAAGAAGTCGTCGCTGCCCAGCATGGCGTAGGCGCCCTTGTCCACCATGGGGATGTCGCCCATCTCCAGGTGGGCGTGGCGGGCGTTGGCGGGCAGCATGGCCGGCTCGAAGCAGGCGGTATAGCCCATCTCGGCGTAGCGGTAGCCGGTGGTGAAGGTGGAGGGGGCGGCGTGGCCGCAGCCGGCGTGCAGGTAGCCGCCGGCACCCAGGTCCAGGGCCGGCACCGGGTCGCCCCGGTGGTCCTCGGGCAGCAGCAGGCGGGCGATGTTCAGCTTGCCGCCGCCGATGTGGGTGTGCAGGTCGATGGCGCCGGCCATCACCACCTTGCCGGCGAGATCGACCTCGGCGTCGATGACGGCGTCGGGGCCGGGATTGGCGACGACGCGGCCGTCCGCCACAAAGAGATCACCCACCACGCCGTCGATGCCGTGGGCCGGGTCGTAGAGGCGACCGCCCTTAAGCCGCAGCATGGTCCAACTCCTTCATGATGGCAGTCAGGGTCTCGGCGACGCCGGGCGGGCCGCCCGGCGCCGGCGCGGCCAGGGGCAGGGCCACCACGCCATCCATCCGGTGCAGGAAGCCGGCCTGCTGGACGCCGGGGACGGCCACCGGGAGGAAGACGGCCGGCGGGGTCGTGAAAGCCATGTCGGCCCGGCCCAGGACGATGACGGGACAATCCGCCGGCGGCGGCGTCCGGGCCGGGTCGAAGGCGGAGATCCACACCAGGGCGTCCGCCTCGCCGGCGGCCAGCAGGCCCTCGCCGGCGAAGCGGATGGGTTCGTAGCGGGGCCCGGCGGCCTCGAAGGCGACCCGGGAGGGGTAGCCGGTCCGCCAGGCGCAGGTCTGGACGGCGGAGGCGTCGCCATCGTTGCCGCCCAGGGGCAGGCCTGCCCAGCGGGTCCTGGCGTTCAGATCGATCACCAGGTCCAGCAGGGCCCGCACCGTCAGGTCGGCCTGGGGAAAGTCCAGGTCCGCCGCGTTCCAGGCCAGCACGCCATAGCGGGCGGCCAGCAGGGTTTCCAGCAGGGCATCCAGGCGCGCCACGGGCAGGCCGGCCACCGTCGACATTCCCAGGGGACGGCCGGCCAGGCGGGTCCGCAGGGCGGAAAAGACCTGGCCGAGACGGTCGGGCGGGCAGGGGATGGGCGGCTCGGTCAGCCACTCCGGCGCCGCCCCTTCCGGCATCCCCAGGGCGAGGAGGCGCCGCGCCGTCGGCCCGAATTGGGATTCCCCCGCCAGCAAGCGTTCCCGGAAGCGGGGGAAGCGGCTGGCCGTGGTCCCCGCCAGCAGGATCACGTCGGCCCGGTTGCGCACCTCGGACAGGGTGGTGCTCATCCAGCCGCCGTCCTGGTAGGCCAGGAGATTGCGGAACTGGGCCGTGCTGTTCATGGTGTCCAGGACGCCGCCCAGGCGTTCGGCCAGGTCGAGGGCGGCCCGCTGTCCGGTGACATCGCAGGCCAGGCCGCCGACCAGGGGCCGGCGCGCCCGGGCCAGCAGGCGGGCCGCCCGGGCCACGGCCGAGGCCGTGTCCGAGGGGACGCCGTCGATCAGGGCGGGCGCCGTGGCGGGCACCTGGAACAGACGTTCGGCCAGGGCGCACTGGCCAGTCGCGGGGCCGTTGCCGGGCAGGTCGTCGCAGAGCAGGCCGCAGAAGGGGCAGGTCGAAGGGGTCACGGGTGAAAGTCGAATTGGGGCGGCCGGAGCATGCAGGGATCGTGCCACGTCTTCCCGGTCAGGGCGGACTTCGGCGAATCAATACCTTCCCTCGCCGGCCGGCCTTTGTGGGCGCCCGGCTTGTCACGGCCCTGGCACAAGCACCGTGACACAGTGTCACCACGGTATTTTCCGCTTCCGACTATCGGATTGATTGCCAAGGCTTTTTCCCCGTGGCATGGGCTTTGCTAACTATTGGCTTCGATCCTTTGAAGTCTCCACGCCATGTCCCTAGCCTCCCGTTCCAGTGTCACCGTCCGCGCTCCGGCCAGGTTGCATATGGGCTTCCTGGATCTCAACGGTGGCCTGGGGCGCCGCTACGGCAGCCTGGGGGTGGCTCTGGAAGAACTGGGCGTGCGCTTGCGGGCCATGCCCGCCGCCACGGTGGAGGCCCGGGGCGCCCAGGCGGCCCGGGCGGCTGAATTCGCGCGGCGCGCCCTGGATGTCCTGGGGCTCGACACAGGCGTCCATATCGATGTCCTGGAGGCCATCCCCGACCACGCCGGCCTGGGCTCTGGAACCCAGCTCGCCCTGGCCGTGGGGGCCGCCGTCGGCCACCTGCACGGCGTCGACTGGCCGGCCCGGGACATTGCCCGGGCCCTGGGCCGGGGCGGCCGCTCGGGCATCGGCCTGGGCCTCTTCGACCGGGGCGGCTTCCTGGTGGACGGCGGTCGGCGCGGCGACCGGGATGAACCGCCCACCGTGGTTTCCCGCCTGGACTTCCCGGCCACCTGGCGCTTCGTCCTGGTCTTTGATCCGGGATTCCGGGGCCTGCACGGCGAGGCGGAACGGCGCGCCTTCGCCGAACTGCCCGAGTTTTCCGAGGCCAACGCCGGGCGGTTGTGCCGCCTGGCCCTGCTGGGTGCCCTGCCGGCCCTGGCGGAACGGGACGCGCGCGGGTTCGGTGCCGCCGTGGAGGAGATCCAGAACGTGGTGGGCGACCACTTCGCCCCCGCCCAGGGCGGCCGCTATGCCAGCGGCCGGGTGGCCCGGGCCCTGGACTGGCTGCGGGCGCGAGGCGCCGTGGGCGTCGGCCAGAGTTCCTGGGGGCCCACGGGCTTCGCCCTGGCCGACTCCGAGGTGGCGGCCCATGCCCTGGCCCGGGATCTGCGCGCCGATGCGGCCGGCGACGGCCTGACGGTCCAGGTGTGCGCGGCCCGCAACCGGGGCGCCGAAATCGAATTCGAATCCCGGGCCTCCCGGGTTTGTGCCGGCTAGTGCTCAGGATATTCCATGGAAAAACCCACCATTCTGCATTTCGCCACGCCCGGTTCCCGGGTCAGTCCCTTCGACGTGAACATGGCCTATGACGCGGGCTGGGACGCGGTGGTCCCCTATGGGGGCGTCGGCCTGGAGGACATGGCCGGCTTCACCCAGGATGCCATTTTTTCGCGGGGTCCCAAGGGGGTGAAGCGGACCGGGATATTCATCGGCGGCCGGGATGCCCTGCTCGCCTCGGACATGCTGGAGACGGCCCGCAAGGCCATGGTGCCGCCCTTCGAGGTCTCGGTGTTCGCCGATCCCAGCGGCGCCTACACCACCGCCGCCGCCATGGTCGCCAAGGTGGAGGCCGTTTTGGCCCGCCAGCATGGGCTGAGCCTTTCCGGCCGCCGGGTGGTGGTTTTCGGCGGGACCGGCCCGGTGGGCATGGTGGCCGCCGCGCTGGCCGCCCAGGCCGGCGCCGAAGTCACCATTCCCGGCCATGACGGCCCAGCCCGGGCCCAGGAGGCGGTGGACGTCCTGAACGACCGCTTCGGCCTGGCCCTGACGGCCGCCGACGCCAGCAGCGAAACCGGCAAGACCGGACTGGTGGCCGAGGCCGAAGTCATCCTGGCCACCGCCAAGGCCGGGGTGCGAGTCATCCAGGCGGCCCACCTGGCCCTGGCTTCCAGGCTCCTGGTGGCCGCCGACATCAACGCCGTGCCGCCGTCCGGCATCGAGGGGGTCGGCGTCATGGACGACGGCGTCAGCCTGGCGGCGGCTTCCGGCAAGGCGGCGGGCATCGGCGCCCTGGCCGTGGGCAACCTCAAGTACCAGGTCCAGCGGGGCCTGTTGCAGGCCATGCTGGCGGCGGACAAGCCCCGCTATCTGGGTTTCGCCGAATCCCTGGAGGAGGCGCGTCGGCATGCGGCCTGACGCCTTGCTGCTGCTGGCCCAGGCGGGCCGGGGCCTGGCCCGGGCGGCGCTGCGGGCCGGCCACCCGGCGGTGGGCATGGATGCCTTCGCCGACCGGGACACCTGCGATCTGGCCCTGGCCTGGGAACGGGCTCCCCTGGACGACGACGGCGAGTTCGAGGCGGAAGCCCTTTTTGCCGCCGCCGAGCGGCTCTGTCCTCCCGACCGTTGCGCGGGCCTGGTCTATGGCGCAGGCTTCGAGGCCAGTCCGGCTCTGCTGGCCCGCCTGGCCCGGGGCCGGCGCCTCTTCGGCAATTCGCCGGAGGTGCTGGCCCGGGTCAACGATCCCGCCGACTTCGCGGCCACCCTGGCGCGGCTTGGTTTGCCTCACCCGGAAACCCGGGAGACGCTGCCCGGGGATGCCGCCGGCTGGCTGGCCAAGCGCCGGGGCGGGCGGGGCGGCATCCACGTCCAGCCGGCCACGCCGGCCGCCGAATTGGCGGAAACCTATTTCCAGAGGCGGCTGGAGGGGGTGGCCTGCTCCCTGTTGTTCCTGGCGGCCGGGGGCCAAATCCGGGCCGTGGGCTTCAATCGCCTGCTGGCCGCCCCCCCCGAGGCGCCCGGCGCCTGGGCCTACTCCGGCGCCGTGGCGCCGGCCGGCCTGCCCCGGGGCCTGGTGGCGGAGGTCATCGAGGCGGCCCGGCGACTGGCCGGGGAATACGGCCTGGTGGGCCTGAACGGCATCGATTTTCTGGTGGCGGGGGAGGCCTGGCATCTGCTGGAGCTCAACGCCCGTCCCACCGCCACCCTGGAACTCTGGGACCAGGACCCCCAGCCCGCCCTGCTTGATCTGCATCTGGCGGCCTGCCGGGGCGAACTGCCCGACGGCCTGGCGGGTCCGGCCGGCGGCCGGGCCGTGGCGGTGGCCTACGCCGGCGAAAAACTGCGGGTCCCGGCGGGCTTTCCCTGGCCGGACTGGTGCGCCGACCTGCCCCGTGGCGGCAGCAGCCTGTCCCCGGGCGCGCCGGTGTGCAGCGTCACCGCCCTGGCCGGCGACGCGGCGGGCGCCGAGGCGCTGGCCGCCGCCCGCCGCCGCGCCATCCTCGACAGACTGGCCGCGCCCATGGGCCGGCCGGCCGCCGCCCTTTTTCCCGAATCGGCGCGAACGGCGCCCCCTCGCCATGTCTAAGCTCCCTTCTCCCGCCGGCCTGCCCAGCGTCAACGCCCTCGCCGCTCCCCTGGTGGAGGACCTGGCGGCCCGGGCCGCCGAGCTTCGCCTGGCGGTGTCCCGCCAGGACAACGGCACCCGCATCATCGATGCCGGCATCCGGGTGGCGGGCGGCATCGAGGCGGGCCGGCGCATCGCCGAGATCTGCCTGGGCGGCCTGGGCCGCGTCGATGTCCACCCGGGCGGCGCCAACGCCGACTGGCCCTGGGAACTGGCCGTCTCCACCGCCCAGCCGGTGCTGGCCTGCCTGGGCAGCCAGTACGCGGGCTGGAGCCTTGCCCATGGCGAGGGCAAGGGTGGCTTCTTCGCCCTGGGTTCCGGCCCTGGCCGCGCCCTGGCCGGCAAGGAGGAACTGTTCGCCGAACTGGGCTATCAGGATCAATCGGCGCGTGCCTGCCTGATCCTGGAAACCGATAAGACGCCACCCCTGCCCCTGCTGGACAAAATCGCCGACCAGTGCCGGGTGGCGCCGGAATTCCTGACCCTGGTGCTGACACCCACATCCAGCCTGGCTGGCGCCACCCAGGTGGTGGCGAGGGTGCTGGAAGTGGCCCTGCACAAGGCCCACTTCCTGGGCTTTCCCCTGGAACACATCGTCGACGGCCTGGGCACGGCGCCCATCTGTCCGCCTTCCCCGGATTTCCTGACCGCCATGGGGCGGACCAACGACGCCATCCTCTTCGGCGGCCGGGTCCAGCTGTTCGTCTCCGGCTCCGCCGAGGCCGCCGAGGATCTGGCCCGGCGCCTGCCCAGCGAAGCCTCGGCGGATTACGGCCGGCCCTTCGCCGAAGTGTTCAAGTCCGCGGGCCACGATTTCTACAAGATCGATCCCCTCCTCTTCGCCCCGGCCCAGGTGACCGTGACCCACCTGGGGTCCGGCCGCGTCTATCGGGCCGGGCGGCTCAACGCCGAGCTGCTGGCGCGTTCCTTCGCATGAGCGGCTCCATCGCCATCTTCACCGACGATCCCGGCTGGCATGGCGCCCGCCTGAGGGAGGCCTTCGCGCGGCGGGGCCGGGAAGCGGTTTTCGTGGCCCTGGCCGATTGCCGGGTGGACCTGGAGGCGGGCGGCGTGGTGCTCCCCGGCTTCGAGTCGGACCTGCCGGCGGCGGCTTTCGTGCGCGGTGTCGCCGGCGGCAGCCTGGAACAGGTGGTGCTGCGCCTGGACTTCCTGCATGTGCTGCCCGCCCTGGGCGTGCCCGTCTACAACCCGGCCCGGGCCATCGAGAAGAGCGTGGACAAGGCCATGACCAGCCTGTTGCTGAAGCTGGCGGGGGTGCCCACCCCGGCCACCTGGGCGGTGGAGTCCGAGGCCCAGGCCCGGGCCGTGCTGATCCGGGAGACGGCGCGGGGCCACGAGCTGGTCCTCAAGCCCCTGTTCGGCTCCCAGGGCAAGGGCTTGCGCCGCCTGGCGGAGCCCGCCGACCTGCCTCCCGTCTGCGACTGCCAGGGGGTGTATTACCTGCAACGCTACGTGGGCCCGGCCGACGACGAGGCCGGCTGGGAGGATTACCGGGTCCTGGTGGTGGGGGGCGTCGCCCGGGCCGCCATGACCCGGCGGGGCGCCTCCTGGATCAACAACGTGGCCCAGGGCGCCGCCTGCGTGCCGGCCCCGACGGACGATCCGGAACTGTTCCGCCTGGCCGCGGCCGCCGCCCGGGCCTTGGAGATGGACTACGCGGGCGTGGACCTGATGCGTGACCGGGATGGCCGCCTGGTGGTCCTGGAGGTGAACAGCATCCCCGCCTGGCGGGGCCTGCAATCGGTGGTGGCCGAGGATGTCGCCCAGATGCTGGCCGACGATCTGCTGGACCGGCACGTCGCGTCACCGCGCCGGGAGCGTCGGGCATGAAGTCCCAGGTCGCCGCCTTCCTGCGCGCCTGCGAGTTGGACGTGCTGGCCCTGAAGCCGGGCAACGTCGGCGACCATGGCGCCGGCCACGACATGACCGCCGCCGATTTCCGGGCCAGCGCCCGGGCCGCGGCGCCGGCCCTGTGCGACCCCGGCCTGGGGGTGGGGGAGCGGGTCTACTGGGCCATGGAGGCCACCTGGGATGTGGTGGGGCGCAACACCAACCTGGGCATCCTGCTGCTGGCCGCGCCCCTGATCCATGCCACCCAGCGCCGTCTGCCCGGGGAAAGCCTGCGGGCCCGTCTGCGCCGGGTGCTGGCGGGCCTGGACCGGGAGGACGCGGACTGGGTGTACCGGGCCATCCGCCTGGCCAACCCCGGCGGCCTGGGGCACAGCGAGCGCCACGACGTGGCCCAGCCCCCCGCCGTGAGCCTGCTGGCCGCCATGCACGAGGCGGCGGGCCGGGATCGCATCGCCCGCCAGTACACCAGCGGCTATGCCGACATTTTCGATGCCGGCCTGCCCCGCCTGCGGGACGGCCGCCTCCGCTGGCGGGCCGAGGAGCGGGCCGTCACCGAGGTGTTCATGGGCTATCTGGCGGATTTTCCCGACAGCCATGTGCAGCGCAAATACGGAACCGCCTCGGCGGAAGCCGTGCGGGCCCAGGCCGAGGCCTGCCGGGCCGCCACGCGGGACTGCCCGGACTGGCGGAGCCACCGGGCCCGGCTCCTGGACCTGGACATCGCCCTCAAGGCCGCCGGCATCAACCCCGGCACCAGCGCCGATCTCACCGTGGCTACCTGCCTGGCGGAGCGGCTCGCGGCCTTGGAATTCGAAACCCAGCGTGTACCGGTGGATGGCTCGGCGCCGGACCGCGAAATTTGGTTAGCCGAGCCAACTTTCATTGTTTCATCTCAAGGAGGATGTCATGGCAAAGATTGATCGAGTAATGGTGGGCGAGTCCCTGGTGGGTGACGGCAACGAGATTGCCCACATCGACCTCATCATGGGGCCTCGCGGCTCCGCGGCGGAAACGGCCTTCTGCAACGGCCTGGTCAACAACAAGGATGGCTTCACCAGCCTGCTGGCGGTGGTGGCGCCCAACCTTCCCTGCAAGCCCCACACGATGATGTTCAACAAGGTCACCATCAAGGGCGCCAAGCAGGCGGTGCAGATGTTCGGACCGGCCCAGCGCGCCGTGGCCATGGCCGTGGCCGACTGCGTCGAGGACGGCACCATCCCCATGGATGAGGCCGAGAACATCTTCATCAGCGTCGGCGTGTTCATCCACTGGCAGGCCGAGGACGACACCAAGATCCAGGACTTCAACTACGAAGCCACCAAGCAGGCCCTCAAGCGCGCCGTTTCCGGCACGCCCACCGCCGCCGAAGTGGTCGCCAAGAAGGGCGGGGCCGGCCACCCCTTCGCCGCCCACATCTGACGGAAGCCGGGCCATGGGGCTTGGCCGGGTCAGACCCGAGGCACCGACCTCCCAGCCGGGCGGCGGTGTCGGCCTACCTGACGCCTGGCGTCAGGCTGGCCAGGTCCGGCGCGGTCAGCCCGCCATCATGGAGGGCGCTGGCCAGCAGCACGCCGGCCGCGCCCGCTTCACGCCAGGCTTCCAGGTCGGCGGGGTTGCGTGTCCCGCCCGCGCCATGGAAGCGCTTTTCCGGCGCCTTCGCCCGCAAGGCCGCGAGGCGCCCGGTGTCCGGCCCTCGGCCGGACCCCACCCGATTCAGGTCCATGACGATGATGTCGTCGGGCCAGCATGCCGGGTCCGTCGCCAGGTCGGCGGGCCCCAGGAAGGAACCGTCCCTGAAATCCAGGGACAACACCGCGTCCGGCGCGGTCAGGACCACCCCCGGACTGGCCAGGCTTTCGCTGCCGAGCACCGGCCGGCCCAGGGCCCGGGGCCAGGCGGCCACGGCTTCGGCGTCGGCCAGGCCGGCGTCCACCCAGAATTCCACACCCGGCCAGCGCCGCGCCAGCCCGGCCAGGGCCTGGCGATGGTCGCCCCGGCCCAGTATCGCGTCCAGGTCGGCGACGTAGCAGGTTTCGAAGGGATGCACGGCCATCAGGCCCGCCAGCACGGCTTCCGGGTCGGACCCGGCGGCCAGGGGAGTCGCCAGGGGGCGGTATTCGTCGCGCCGCCCCTCCCGGGCGCGCACCACCCGGCCGGCCATGAGGTCGAGCACGGGAATGAGGCGGAAGCCTAGGGCCATGAAAGTCTTCGTCTTTGAATTCGTCACCGGAGGCGGCTGCGCCGGCGGGCCCCTGCCTGGATACCTGGCGGACGGCGAGCTGATGTGGCGTGCCCTGGTGGATGATCTCATCGCCCTGCCGGGGGTGGAAGTGGTCACCCTGCGGGACGGGCGCCTGGAACGCCCGGCCCTGGAGCGCGTCGACATCGTCGCCACCGGCCGGGACGGCTTCGACCGGGATTTCCGGCGCTGCCTGGACGAGTCCGACGCGGTCTGGACCGTGGCGCCGGAGAGCGGCGGCGTGCTGGAGTGGCTGAACCGGGCCGTCCTGGGCGCCGGCAAGCGGCTCCTGGGGTGCGGGCCGGAGAGCGTGCGCATCGCCGCCAGCAAGACCGCCACCTACGCCTGCCTCGCGGATTTCGGCGTCGAGGCCATACCGACCTACACTTCGCCCTATCTCATCGAGGAGGAATGCCCCGTGGTGATGAAGCCCGACGACGGCGCCGGCTGCCAGGACACGCGGCTGTTCGCCTGCCTGGCGGACGCCGAGTCCTGGAGCCGCATGCACACCGCGCCGGGCTGCATCTACCAGCCCTACGTGCCCGGCGAGCCCCTGTCCCTGTCCCTGCTCTGCGCCGGCGGCCGGGCCCAGTTGCTGGCGGTGAACCGCCAGCGGGTAGTGTCCCGCAACGGCAGCCTGGGTTTTCAGGGCGTGACCGTGAATGCCGTCGCCGATACCGCCGGCCGCTACGCCGATCTGGGCGAACGGGTGGCGGCCGCCATGCCGGGCCTCTGGGGCCACGTGGGCGTGGACGTCATCGAGGCCGCCGGGGGCCTGCCCGTGGTGGTGGAGGTCAATCCCCGTCCCACCGTGTCCTACGCCGGCCTGCGGGCCGCCCTGGACCGCAATCCCGCCGAACTGGTCCTGGAACTGCCCGAGTTCGGGCCCTGCCAGCCCCGGCGTACCGTGCACCTGGAGAGCCGACATGGCCACTGACGAAATCATGGGTTGGGACGTGGGCGGCGCCCACGTGAAGGCGGCCCGGCTGGATGGCGCCGGCCGCGTGGCGGCCGTCTGGCAGGAAGCCTGCCCCCTCTGGCGCGGCCTGGAACACCTGGACGGCGCCCTGGACCGCATCCTGGCCGAGGCGCCGGCGGCGCCGGGCCGGCACGGGGTGACCATGACCGGCGAGATGGCGGACCTCTTCGCCGACCGGGGCCAGGGGGTCCACGTCCTGGTGGATAGCCTGTGCCGCCGGCTGGGCGGCCCGGAGCGGGTCCGCTTCTACGCCGGGGCCGACGGGTGGCTGAACGCCGGCTCGGCCCGCCTGCGGCCGATGCGGGTGGCTTCCGCCAACTGGCATGCCAGCGCCGCCCTGGTGGCCGCCCGGCTGGGGGAGGCCCTGCTGGTGGACATCGGCAGCACCACCTGCGACATCGTGCCGGTCCGGGGCCGGGAGGTGGCCACGTCCAGCCTGGGCGACGCCGAGCGCCTGGCGGCGGGCGAGCTGGTCTACACCGGCGCCGTGCGCACGCCCCTGATGGCCGTCGCCGAGGCCGCGCCCCTCCAGGGCCGCTGGATACCCCTCATGGCCGAGCATTTCGCCACCACCGCCGATGTCTACCGGATCCTGGGCTGGCTGCCGGAAGGCGCCGATCTGTACCCCAGCGCCGACGGCGGGCCGAAGACCGCCGCCGGCAGCCGGACGCGCCTGGCGCGCATGCTGGGCCGGGATGCCGGCGACCTGCCGGATTCCGCCTGGCGCGAGTTGGCCGCCTGGTTCGCCGATGCCCAGCTGAGCCGCGTGGCCCGGGCCATCCGCCAGGTGCTGTCCCGGGACCTCCTGGCGGCCGGGGCGCCCCTGGTGGCCGCCGGCTCCGGCGCCTTCCTGGTGCCCCGCCTGGCGGCCCGTCTGGACAGGCCCAGCCTGGAGTTTTCCAGCCTGCTGGACTACGCCGGCTCCGCCCGGGACGCCGATGGCTGGAGCGCCTGGTGCGCGCCCGCCGTGGCGGCGGGCTGGCTGTTGCGCCACGAAACGGCCTGCTGATCGGCTTCCCTGCCGCCATGAACCCTCAAGCCCGCCTCGCCGAACTGCCCTATCGCCCCGATAGCGCCGAACTGTTCGAGGCCATCGCCGACGAGCCCTGGGCCGTCTTCCTGGACAGCGGCCGGCCCCGCTCCACCGCCGGCCGGCTGGACATCCTGGCCGCCCGGCCGTTTGCCACCCTGGTGACCCGGGGCGGCATGACGGAGATCCGCCGTTTCGGCGAAGCCCGCCTTTCGCCCGCCGACCCCTTCGATCTGCTGCGGGAACACCTGGAGGCGGACGGCCAGGCGACGGACCTGCCTTTCGCCGGGGGCGCCATCGGCTACTTCGGCTATGACCTGGCCCGGCGCCTGGAACGCCTGCCCAGCCGGGCCCGGGACGCCGAGGGCATCCCGGAGATGGCGGTGGGCATCTACGACTGGGCGGTGCTGGTGGACCACGAGGCCCGCGCCGCCTGGCTGGTGTCGGCGGGACGCGATCCGCGCACGGCGGCGTCCTGGGACGCTCTGCTGGCGCTGTTCTCCGATCCCCCGCCGGCGGCGGCCCGCCGGCCCTTCCAGGTCACCGGCCCGGTGCGCGCCAATTTCGACGCCGAGACCTACCGGCGCGCCTTTGCCCGCATCCAGCGCTACATCACCGCCGGCGACTGCTACCAGGTCAACCTGGCCCAGCGTTTTTCGGCGCCGGTGGCCGGCGATTCCTGGCTGGCCTTCCAGGCCCTGCGCCGGCTCAACCCGGCCCCCTATTCCGCCTACCTGAACCACCCCGCCTGCCGGGTCCTCTCCTCGTCGCCGGAGCGTTTCCTGGAGGTGCGCGACGGCCGGGTGGAAACCAAGCCCATCAAGGGCACCCGCCCCCGGGCGGCGGCGCCCGAGGCCGATTCCGCCCTGGCCCGGGAATTGTCCGAAAGCCTCAAGGACCGGGCCGAGAACCTGATGATCGTCGATCTGCTCCGCAACGATCTGGGCAAGGTCTGCGCGCCGGGCTCGGTGGCCGTGCCCCGGCTCTTCGGCCTGGAAAGCTTCGCCACCGTGCATCACTTGGTGAGCACCGTCATCGGCCGCCTGGCCGACGGGCTGGACGCCGTGGCCCTGCTGCGTGGGGCCTTTCCCGGCGGTTCCATCACCGGCGCCCCGAAGCTGCGCAGCATGGAGATCATCGAGGAACTGGAACCCCACCGGCGCGGCCTGTACTGCGGCGCCATCGGCTGGCTGGGCTTCAACGGCGACATGGACACCAACATCGCCATCCGCACCCTGGTGGCCTCCGAGGGCGAGATGCGCTTCTGGGCGGGCGGCGGCATCGTCGCCGACTCCCAAGCCGACGCCGAGTACCAGGAGTGCCTGGACAAGGCGGCGGCCATGTTGCGCCTCCTGGCGCGGCACCGGGTGGGCGCGGACGGCCAGGCGGCCGGCTGATGCGCGTCGTCAAGCTGGGCGGCAGCCTGTCGGGGGCGCCGGAGCTGAAGGCCTGGCTGGCGGCCTTGGCCGGGGCCGCCGGTCGCGTGGTGCTGGTGCCCGGCGGCGGACCTTTCGCCGACGCGGTGCGCGATGCCCAGGCCCGGCTGGGGTTCGACGACCGCGCCGCCCACCGGATGGCCCTGCTGGCCATGGAGCAATTCGGCATGGCCTTGTGCGGCCTCGAACCGGACTGCCTGCCCGCCCGCGACGAAGCGGAGATCGCCGCGAGCCTGGCCGTCGGCGCCACGCCGGTCTGGATGCCCAGCCGGCTTTGTCTGGGTGCCCCGGATATTCCCGAATCCTGGGACGTGACCTCCGACAGCCTGGCCCTCTGGCTGGCGGCCCGCCTGGGGGCCGACGGCCTGGCCCTGGTGAAGTCGGTGGAGGCGGCCGGCGGCGCCGATCCCGCCGCCCTGGCCCGGGCCGGGATTGTGGATCGAGCCTTCCCGGAATTCCACGCCCGATTTCCTTTGCCCTGGCGGGTTTTTGGGCCGTCCGACGCGGCGCTTCTGGATGGCTGGCTGTCCGGCGCCGCGGCTTGAGGCCGGCCTCGGGCCACCCTTGATGGAATGCCCTTAATTGGAAGGCCCGGGTACGTTTGGGTAGCACTCCCGCCGGCCGGACATAACCCTGCTGGATTCAGGCATATTCACTCCGCCGTACTATTGATCCGGCCGGATGAAGTTTGAACCACCTCCCTCTCCCCCAGCCCCTCCCCCGCATGCGGGGGAGGGGTGCGCGGTAGCGCGGGAGAGGGAAGTTTCAGACATATTCGTTCCGGATCAATAGGCTCCACACCCTGTTCGCCGCCATTCGTATTTCCAAGAACCAGAAAAATGAATCTCCCCAGCAGCCTGTCCATCCGTACCCGCCTCCTCCTCATCCTTTCCCTCTCCGTAATTTGCGTAGCCATCGTTTCCCTGGCTTCCCTTTTCAATCTCCGACATAACCTCATGGCGGACCGGGAACTGAAGACCCGGCATGTGGTGGAAACGGCCCATGGCATCCTGGCCGCGTTCCAGGCCCAGGCCGCCCGGGGCGAGATCGGCGAGGCGGAAGCCAAGAGCCGGGCCATCGCGGTGTTGCGCGGCCTGCGCTACGGGGATAAGGAATATTTCTGGATCAACGACATGCAACACCGCATGGTCATGCATCCGGTCAAGCCCGAGCTGGAAGGCCAGGACCTTTCCGGCAAGACCGATCCGGACGGCAAGAAACTGTTCGTCAGCTTCGTGGAGACGGTCAAGGCGAACCAGGAAGGCTTTGTCCAATATCGCTGGCCCAAGCCGGGCAGCCAGGAGCCGGTGTCCAAGTTGTCCTTCGTGAAAGGCTTCGCCCCCTGGGGCTGGGTGGTGGGTTCGGGCATCTACATCGATGACGTAGACCAGGTCTTCTGGCGGGAGGCCACCGAAGAGGGACTGGCCGCCGCCGTGATCCTGCTGATCCTGGCCGGCGTCCTGTACCAGATCGGCCGGGGCATCGTGGGCCCGGTGGAGACCCTGGGGCGGGCCATGACCAGCATGCGGGACGACCATGACCTGACGATCCAGGCCCGCCTGACGGGGCGCGACGAGATCGCCCGGATGGCGGAGGCGTTCAATGCCCTGGTGGCCGGCTTCCGGGACATCGTCGCGGAAATCTCGGCGGGCTCGGCGGCGGTGTCCGGCACGGCGAAGCGGCTGGCCGGCGAGGCGGAAGCCATCGCCTCGGCCTCCAGCGCCCAGACCGCCTCGGCCGGCTCCACGGCGGCCGCCGTGGAGGAACTGGGCGCCAGCGTCGGCTCCGTGGCCGAACAGGCGGAGGATGTGCGTGCCCATGCCCGGGCCAGCCTGGACCGGGCCAGGCACGGCAACGAAAGCCTGTCGGAACTGGCGGGGGTGCTCATGCACGCCGAGGACACGGTGCGGGAAATCTCCGGCGCCATCGCCTCCTTCCTGGAGAACACCCACAAGATCAGCAGCCTGACCCAGCAGGTCCGGGACATTGCCGAACAGACCAATCTCCTCGCCCTCAACGCCGCCATCGAGGCGGCCCGGGCCGGCGAGCAGGGCCGGGGCTTCGCGGTGGTGGCCGACGAGGTGCGCAAGCTGGCCGAGAAATCCGCGGGGGCCGCCAGCGAAATCGACGCCGTCACCGTGGCGGTGGAAAAGCATTCCCTGGCGGTGCAGACCGCCGTCGAGGAGGGCACCCGTTCCCTCCAGGCCAGCGAATCCCACCTGGAAGGCCTGGCCACCGTCCTGGCCGAGGCCACCCAGGCGGTGGACCAGACGGAGAGCGGCGTCAACCACATCACCGAGTCCGTGGCGGAACAGCGCGTCGCCTCGGAGAGCATTGGTTCCGACGTGGAGCGGGTGGCCCAGATGGCCGAACAAAACCACCAGGCCGTGGATCGGCTGTTCGAGGAGACCCGGGAACTGACCCGGCTGTCGGGCCAGCTCCAGGCCAGGATCGACCGCTTCCGGGTTTAGCCGGGGCGGAGAAAAACCGGATCAGGCCGCCAGCCGCGCGGCCCGGTGCCAGCAGTGCACCGAGTGGTTCGCGGCGCGCACCAGGGAGTCGGCCAGCAGGAGGGGCGTGGCTCGCCACAGCCGGTCCTGGATATCCAGCCAGGGAGCCAGGGCGTTGCGGGCGTCCAAGGGCGCCTCCCGGTCCAGCAGCCGGCGGAAGGCCGCCATGGCGGCTTCGCCTTCCCCGGACTCCGCCAGTGCCTGCCGCCAGAGTTCGCCGGCGCGCGCTTCGTCCAGGCCGGCCCGGCGGGCCAGCCAAGGCAGCAACTTGGGCGTTGGCGCTTCGCTGTTCGTATTCCTCATCTCGTGTTCCTTTCTCATCGGGCATCGCTCGAAGGGCGATGTTGCATTGCACAATGCTGTTTATACACCCGCCACCCGAAAAAAGTTCACGGCCTCCCGGCGAAGGCTCCGTGCCATGAAAAATCCGTGCGAAAACAACACGCTCGTGTCAGGCCGTAGCGGAGCCCCCGAGCCCGATCATCGGGGAGATGACCCTTACGGCGGACGTGCCGCTTTACGGATTTGGCCGGCCTGTTGCGCGTCGCTATTCGTAATGCGTCCACATCCTCAGCAGGCGAACCACGCCTTCCTCGGCGAAGACCTCATAGACCCGACGCGGCTGAACAGTGATGCGGCGCGAGCACGCGCCCGCCAAATCCCCCACCAGCCTTTCCTGGGGCGGCGGGTTTCGGAATGGGTCGATGGCGAGGATGGCCAGCAAGGCTAGGGCCATTTCCTTCAGACTCACCGTTTAGCTTGAGGGGCTGGCCGGAAGCTGGCGAAGCCAGCTTTTGGACAGTCCCGCTCGAAGCGCCTGTTAGCCAGCAGTTTTGACATAACGAGCGCTTTTTGAAATTGAATTGTACTCAACGATGGAAACATCTCGGGGAATGAGGTGGCCATTGATACGGGTGTAATACTCGGCCAATGTTTCACGTTGGCGGGGGTGCCGCGCTTCAAGAACGAAGAGAATTTTCCTGAAGTGTCCAGGTGCCAGAAGGAAGTAATACATCGCTTCGTTCCATACGGTGACCTTAGCACTTGGCATGTTTCCGGTTTCTGTCCAGTTGTGCGACTTGCACTCGACTAGCACTGCCGGTTCTTTACACCCCAAGTCAAAACGATGGGGTTTCCTAACATAATTGACCCCAAGTGAAACAGAGAATGATGTCGTAAGTACCAAACCCTCTTCATTGGCGAAATAAGACAATGCGACCGTCTCAAACTCACGGCCTGCATGTGCATTAGAAACTGACCCGACGCGCTGGTGGTTTGTCATATGGCTAACGTCGAAAGTAATGGGCTGCCGCCGTCAGGCAGACGTCCTAGCAGCCCCCTCGGGGCTGCGACTTGATTGCCTAGTTTGCTGCTGCATGACACCCTCAAAGAACTCATCAAGTGGTTGTTCGATACCCATCTTACTGAAATCTGGATTTGATAAAGGTTTTTTACGCGTTGCAATGTAACTACGAATGAACGTGAAGGCGCCTATACTTGCAGCGAGGCCATGAATCTCTGACTCAATACTGCTCAAAAGCTCTGTTAAGGCCTTTTCGTTTAGAGCATGGAGTTTTTTCGGCATGAAATCGCCAAGTTCTTCGTTGGGCTGGAAGGCTTCAAGGCTAAGTATCGATTCCAAATAACGCTCTTGGCAATCCACTAGTTTTCCGGCAAGCTCCTGGCCTTTTAGTTGATAGGCTCGAATTGGGGCATACAGGGAGAGCTCCTGGAGTGAGGCCTCATATGCGCTGACCAATTTCTCATCGATTGGAACCTTGGCAACGGAAACGATTTCGGAAAAATGGTTAGAGATGGCGGCTTCAAGTAATTGCTCGATGCCACCCTCTCCGGCGAGCCCTTTTTTCTTCAGCAATTCATCAATGTACGCAAGATACTGTTCTTTTAATGAACCAGGGTCGAGCATCTGAGTGGCTAAAGCAAACCGGATCTCTAGAAGATAAAAGAGCACCCGGCTTTTAATTTTTCTCTGATCGGATCGGGACCTAATGAGGTAGCCTAATCCGCTAAATAGTGCGCCGAGCGAAATTCCGCCAATACCGATAAATGCTGCAACGACTTCTGGTTCCATCCCGAAAATCATCCGGTCTCCATTTTTCAGCTACCGTGTAGCTGATGGGTGCGCCGTAGGCGCGTCCCAGCCCCCGAAGGGGGCGAACTCGAGCGAAGGGTTAGATTTCATTTCTTCTGCTTTGTTATTTGTTCTGTATTGGGGGCGGTGGTGGGGGCGGTGACCTGGGAACGTCCCCCCTCACATTTCTCGGCGGTGGCGGTGGCGGCGGTGGTGGTGGTGGTGGTTTGGTTGCCATTATTTGCCCCTTCCTGTTTTACGAAAAAATATGGGACGAATGCAGAAAAAGCCAGCAATACAGCGACAGTAATTGCGTAGGTTGCAAGATAAAGATGGTATGCGCGAGAATCATTATTGACGGTGTTTTCGCTAGAGAACTGCTTGTAGTAGTTATACAAATACTGCTTAAGAGCGTCCTCAACTAACTTTTCCCTTTCGTCAAACTCTTTGTACAGATCAATCAACTGAGAACGATAGGCTTCCGTTTCATTAGCCGTGGGCAGAAGTTTATCAGTGTGCCCAAACCAAGATGCTTTAAAGAACCAGGCGCCAACTGCTGTGGCACAACATGCAGTCACAAAAAAAGCCCAAAACAAAAAGACCAACCAACTTGAAACGCCAACTGGGGCGTTGTTAAGCATCAATGAAAGGAACCCAATAACGGCAACCAAGATGGCCAAAGGTACATTAAGCCTTGCACTGAGCTTCTCACGCCGCTCTAGCTCTTGAAAGTAGAGCTTCTCATAGAATAAAAATAGCTGCTCTTGGTTCATAGGAGCATATGAAATCTAACGTCTGAATTCACCGGCCTTGCGCGGCTTCATGCGCAAGGTCCGGTGGAATGATGGGTTAGCCCCATATGCGCCAGAAAGAGGCGATAAGAATCAAGCTAAACATAAGCACTGCGAACCAAAGCGGAACGGCATTTTCTGTCGCAGTAAACGATTTGTACTTTTGAGGGCGCTGGCCCTTTCCAAGGGCTGCCCATTCTGCCGAGAATATCTGCGCCGATAGAGATTGCTCTAACTTCAAAATGACTCGAAACTTTGCTGCGTTGAGTTTTCCATAGTTATCAATTAAGTTGCGCCATGAGTTGCATAGGAGGAGGCCAACAATGCCAAAACCAGTCATGACCAGAAACGATATGGTTGGTGACTTGACAGTGCCGAACTGTGCTAATGCTCCGGCGATTGCTAGCAAGCTACCGATCGCAGTAATGAAAAAGGCGTTCATTGTTTGTCGCCTTTGAATGAGTTGTTCTGACGAAACAACCATCATCTTGTATAGGGTCGCCGTATCTGCGCCCCCCGTCTGAAAATACGAGCTAAATTCCTCATCATGATGGTACAAAGCTCGCAACTTCTTGATCTCGTCATCCTCCACGGCATCCGCGTTGAGCAATATCAGTGGCTTGTTTAGTTCGTGAGCCTTATCAATCTCCCAAGCAGCATTCTCCGACTGCATACACGACGCAAGATTAAAAACCACAACCGCTTCACTTTCTGTCATTCCTGCTAGCGCGGCTGGTTTCCACTCATCGCCACGTGAGCTATCCAGAACGATGGGATTCAGAATAACATTGGTCTTAGCAGCGATGCTCTTCAATAGCGAAAGAGCATCGTTACGAGCGGAAAATCTATGGATTAGGAAAACTTGCATCGTTAGAAGGATGATGTGGAAGCTTAACGATTACCGCTGATTAGCGACTTGAGATTGGGCCAAGTCCATTTGTAGACCTTGTCTCCTGCTGCGGCTGATGTGGGCTTCGTGCAGTTCTTATCAGCGTAGGCCGCCAAATGAAAGTAGGGCGTCTTTGTTTCTTTGGCGATTGATAGCTCGGCCGCGACGCCGTTCGCCGTGTGAGTCTTCTCACCACAAAGGATAATCACAACATCGATATTGGCCATCCGGCGCTTCACTTTCTCCTTCCAGTCGCCAGTTAGATGTTCTTTGACAGAGGCATCCTTGAATTCAAACGGGCTGTCCGGCAGATCAGCTTGGCCAGCAAGCATTTCCTTGGTGCCTTTGTCATGGTCAATGTCAAAGCTAATAAAGACCCTTTTCTTATTTGCCATTACAACCTCCGTTGAATTGATGTTGGGCTAACAGTTGATTGAACAGAATCTTGTATATCCGTGCTACACGGATTCTTGATAACACGTCCGGCGGGTCTGCATGGACGCGCTTCGGACCGGGGGTGCAGGGCTGATCTGGTGCCGTGCTAAACGGATTCTGTGTAACAAGTCGCCCGGGTAGTTGGGGGCGTTCAAAGCGTCGATTCGGGGCGTGGAAGCGCCAAGGGACTTGAGTCGAACAGACTTGCCGAGATGGATTGCGAGATGCGGCATGGAAGCCTCCCTTTTTTTCGCCAATCTACTCTCGCGGCAGTTGCCCAGGCAAGCAGGCTTGCGTGGGGCGGAATGGGCTTCGCGGTGTCCCTCGACGCCAAGCGCCCGCACCGACAGGCTCAGTCAGCCGCCTTTGGGCCGCTTGATCGCGGCCCGGCCTACTTCGCGCCGTCCCGCAGCAGCCGGATGTCGGCCTGGATGGGCGCCACCACGGGTTCGATCTTGCGGCGCATGAGGGAGCCGATGGCGGTGGAGCGGGCGAAGATGGTCTTCAGGGGCGTTTCGGTGACCGCCGCCAGGCGGGCGGCGGCTTCCAGGCGGGGGGCGAAGCTCTGACAGGCGTCGCGGCCGGGCTGGTCGATGCCGTCGGGCCAGTTTTCGCCGCTGGATAAATAACGGCCGATGGCGTTGAGGGTGCGGGTCACCACTTCCTGGGTTTCCGGCCGTTCCAGGATTTCGGCGGCGGCGGCCAGGAAGGTCTGGCCCTGGGCGGACAAGGCCCGTTCCAGGGCGCGGGGGGCGGGCTGGCCGGCGGCGAGCTGGTCGGCGTAGGCGGCTCGGACGGCTTCCAGCGCCGGGTGGTCGGCCCCGGGCAGGGGCAGGTTCCCCGCCGCCATTTCCAGGAAGGCCACGTAGTGGCTGTTGGCGCGCTTGCCCCGCTTCCAGGTGGTTTCAAGCTGTGGCTGGGTGAGCACCCGGGAGTGGAGCAGCACCGCCACTGTGTCCATGATGGCCAGGTGGTCTTCCTGGAGGAAGGGCAGGTGTTCCACCAGGAAGTCGGCCAGCACCTTGCCCATCTCTCCCCGGGCCACCGCGTCCCGGCGCAGCATGAGGCGGGCGTTCTCGATGGTGGGCTGGGTCCACCAGGCGTAGCGGGCCAGCTCGTCGGTGAGGGCGGGGGAATAGACCACCGCCACCACCGCCTCGGGCTCGCCGGTGAGCAGGAGCTTGCCCAGGTTGATGCCTTCCATCTGGCCGTGCCGGGTCCAGCGGGAGAGGTAGACCGGGTAGCCGCCGGGGGAGCCCAGGGCGTGGCCGGACAGCAGTTCCCGGATGTGGCGCAGGTATTTGTCCGCCCGGCAGTTGGGGGCCAGGGGAATGCTGGCCTCGCCCTGGCTGGTGAGGGCGTGGAGGACCAGGTTGGACTCGTCGATGCGCACCGCCTTCAGGTCCTGGGCCAGCAGGACTTCCAGGCGGAAGCGGTCCTCGGGGGAGAGGTCTTCGGTCATGGGGACTGGGGTATGGGCAGTGGGCGTGGGGTGCTTTGAATCCCCCCCGGCCCCCCTTTTTCAAAGGGGGGAGTGAGGGAGGGTGGTCAGCCGGCCAGCTTCGCGAAGCAGCGGGCGGCGGCGGCCACGGTGGCGTCGATGTCGGCGTCCGAGTGGGCGGCGGAGACGAAGCCGGCCTCGAAGGCGGAGGGGGCGAGGTACACGCCTTCCAGCAGCATCAGGTGAAAGAAGCGGTTGAAGGCGTCCTTGTCGCTGGCCATGACTTCGGCGTAGGAGGTGGGCGGGGTGGCGCGGAAATAGACGCCGAACATGCCGCCCACGCTGTCGGCGGAGAAGAGGACGCCGGCGTCTTTGGCGGCGGCGGACAGGCCCTCCACCAGGCGGCGGGTCTTGGTGGTGAGGGCCTCGAAGAAGCCGGGGGCGGAAATCTTCTCCAGGGTCTTCAGGCCCGCCGCCACGGCCACCGGGTTGCCGGACAGGG
>DAOQNK010000016.1:0-29900 GCA_035332045.1 Thiobacillaceae bacterium
GACGGCATTCCGGACAACTACTACGATGTCCGCAACCCCGCCAACCTGATCACGGCCATGGCGGAAATCATCGATGCCGCCTCGGAGCCCGACGCCTCGGCGGCCTCCGTGGCCACCAACTCCACCAACCTGCAGATCGAGAGCCGGGTGTACCAGGCCAAGTTTTCCAGCGCCGACTGGAGCGGCCAATTGCTGCAATACCGGATCTTGACCAACGGCACCCTGGGTGCTTCCTCGGAATGGGACGCGGGCGCCATCGTCAATACCCAGAACTACAGCACTGGCCGGGCCATCCTCACCAAGGGCACGAGCGACGGCGAACCCTTCCTTTGGGCCAACCTCACGAGCGCCCAGCAAACCCACCTCAACAAGACCGCCGCCGGGGTTGCCGACGCCTTGGGCAGCAGCCGGGTGGATTATCTGCGCGGCAGCGCCAGTAATGAGGGCACCACAGGCACCACCTTCCGCAAACGGGATACCAGCAAGCTGGGTGACATCGTCAATTCCAGCCCCTGGTACGTGGGCATCCCCAATGCCGGTTACTCGGATGTGGACCATCCGGGCTACTCCGCCTTCCGATCCGCCAACGTCAGCCGCAAGCCCGTGGTCTATGTGGGGGCCAACGATGGCATGCTGCACGGTTTCGACGCTTCGTTGGATTACACGACCCACAGTTACGGCGACCCCACCTCCACCTCGGGCCGGGAAATCCTCGCCTATGTGCCGACGCCGATCTATCCCACTCTGCCTTGGCTCACTGACCGTAAATACAAGAACAACCACCGCTATTTCGTGGATGGCTCGGTGATGGTGGGCGACGTGGATCTCGACTCCACCACCGGCACGGACTGGCGGACGGTACTGGTGGGCTCCATGGACGGCGGCGGCAAGGGCTATTACGCCCTGGACGTGACCGATCCCGCCAATTTCAGCCAGACCAACGCCGCCGACATTCTGCTCTGGGAATTCACTCCCAGTGACGACGCCGATGTGGGCAACGCCTACAACCGTCCGCCCGCCAAGCTCACCACCAACCAGCCCAAGCAACTGGTCCGCATGGCCAACGGCAAGTGGGCGGCGATACTTGGCAACGGCTACAACAGTACGAACGGCAAGGCGGCGCTGTACATCCTGTTCATCGAGGATGGCATCGATGGGGCCTGGACCCTGTCTCCCACCGCTGACTACATCAAGCTGGTTGCCGACATGGGGCCGGATAACGGTTTGTCGACGCCGGTCCCCTTCGATTCCAACGGCGACGGCATCGTCGACGTGGTGTATGCGGGCGACCTCAAAGGCCATGTCTGGAAATTCCTGGTGGGCCCCACCCCCAGCGACGCCAGCGTGACCACGAACCCGGCCACCTGGAAGGTGGCCTTCTCCACCAGCAGTTGCGCCAGTACCACGCCCAGCACCTGCGTGCCCCTGTTCAGTGCCGTGGACAGTTCGTCCAACATGCAGCCCATTACGTGGCCGCCGGAAGTCTCCCTCCACCCTGACAATGGCCTCTTGGTCCTGGTCGGCACGGGCAAGTTCATCGAAAGCGGCGATCTCACCACCACCAATACCCAGACTTTCTATGGCATCTGGGACCGGAACACCACCGCGGGTACTGTGGTATCACGTACCGATCTGCTGGCCCAGACCGCCACCGACAGCACCATTGGCGGCATTGATTACCGGACCAACAGCAATACCTCCCTCACCTGGCGGGAAGCCACGTGCGCCACCCCCTATGCCACCAACTGCCCCGGTACCTATATGGGCTGGTACTTCGACATGCCCGCCACCGGCGAACGCTTGACCGGCGTGCCCAAGCTCGACAACGGTGTCATTTACTTCAACACCTATATTCCCTCCGCGTCGGTCTGCGACCAGGGTGGCACGGGTTGGCTGATGGCGCTGCAATACGACAACGGCAGCGCCCTGGATTACCCCATCTTCGACACCTCCGCCAGCGGCAGCATCGGTGCCGACGACACCATCGTGTCGGGGGTGAAGGTGGGCGCGGCCCTGGGGGGTACGACACTGATCCGCGGGGTGGGTGCCGGTAGCACGGGGATCGGCGTGTCCTCCCTCTCCAGTGGCGCCATGGAAACCATGCTGATCAATTTCGGGGCGGGTGCCCGGGGCCGGATCACCTGGCGGGAACTGGCACCGCAATAAGGCGTGATCCCCATTATTTCCACCTCATGGAGTAATTGATGAAGAAGCAATCCGGCATTACGCTGATCGAATTACTGGTGGTGGTGGCCATCGTTGGCATTCTGGCCTCGCTGGCCTACCCCTCCTATCAGGAGTACATCCGCCGGTCCAGCCGGACCGAAGCGGAGGGCATACTCCTCGAACTGGCCCAGTTCATGGAGCGCAATTACACCGTGACCGGGAACTACACTGTCGATGCGGGAGGCGCGGCGATATCCCTGCCCTTCAACCAATCGCCCAAATCGGGAACGTCCAAGTACACGATCACCCTCCCGGTAGCGTCGCTCTCCGCCAGCACCTACACCCTGCAGGCCGCGCCCACCGGCACTATGACCAGCGATAGCTGTGGCACCCTGACCCTGGACCAGACGGGCACGAAAAACGTGATTGGAGGGACGGGGACGGTGGCGGATTGCTGGGGCCATTGACCCTCGCCACCCGCGCGCGGATTAGACGACAGCCCCGTCCGAACTCTAGAATCGGCCATCCCCACCCTGTTCGGAGACCGTCCATGGAGACTCTTGCTGTGACCTTCGCGGAATGGGCGGATATCCCGGACAGGCTGAGACGGCACGGCATCTCCCCGACCCAGCAGCGGGTTGGCATCGCCCGGGTATTGTTTTCACGCCACACCCATGTGTCGGCCGACCAGATCCTGGCCAGAGTGAACGGCGGCGAGAACGACACCTCCAAGGCCACGGTCTACAACACCCTCCGACTCTTTCTGGAGAAAGGCCTGATCCGGGAAGTCATCGTGGACCCCAGCAAGGTCTTCTATGACACCAACACCCAGCCGCACCATCATTTCTTCAATGTGGATACTGGTGAACTTACCGATATTCCGGCCAGGGATCTGATCATCGATGGCCTGCCCTTGCCGCCGCCCGGCATGCGGACAGACCGGATCGACGTGATCGTCCGAATCCGGCCTTCCGCGCCTTCCGACACGCCCTGACCCTCAAGAGATTCACCATGCAGCGACGCGCATTCCTGAAAGGCGCCGGGGCCGGCCTCGGCCTGGCGGCCTCCGCCTTATCTCCAAGCGGTTTCGCGGACGGGCCGGCCATCAAATGGCGACTGGCTTCGAGTTACCCCAAGAGCCTGGATACCATCTACGGCGCAGCGGAGCTCTTGGCCGACCGATTGGCGAAAATCACCGGTGGCAAGTTCCAGATTCGGGTCTTCGCCAGCGGCGATCTGGTACCCGGCCTTCAGGTAATGGATGCCGTCCAGAATGGCACGGTGGAATGCGGGCATACGGCCAGTTATTACTACGTCGGCAAGAACCTGGCCTTCGCCTTCGATTGTGCCCTCCCCTTCGGCCTGACCGCGCGCCAGCAGAACGCCTGGATGTACTTCGGGGGTGGACAGGAATTGATGCGTGAGCTTTTCAAGCCCCACAACATCCTCCCGTTTCCAGGTGGCAACACCGGGGTGCAGATGGGCGGCTGGTTCCGCAAGGAGATCAAGTCCCTGGCGGACCTGAAAGGCCTGAAGATGCGTATACCCGGCATCGGCGGGCAGATCATGGCCAAGTTGGGCGCCGTACCCCAAACCCTGGCCGGCACTGACATTTATCCCGCCCTGGAGCGGGGCGCCCTGGATGCCGCTGAATGGGTGGGGCCCTATGACGACGAGAAGCTGGGCTTCCACAAGATCGCGAAGAACTACTACTACCCCGGCTGGTGGGAAGGCGGCCCGCAACTGTCTTTCTACGTCAACCTGGCCAAGTGGAACGAATTGCCCGAGGCGTATAGGGCCGCCTTTGAAACCGCCTGTGCAGAAGCCAACGTCAACATGCTGGCGGAATACGACACGAAGAACCCCCAGGCCCTTCAGCGATTGGTGAAGCAGGGTGTCAAACTGCGCGCCTTCCCCAAGGACGTGATGGATGCCGCCCGCGCCGCCACCTACGCCATGTATGAGGAAGAGGCCCGGAAAAACCCCGCGTTCGCACGCATCTACAAGGAGTGGAAAGCCTTCCTCGACCAAGGAAACCAGTGGTTCAAGGTGGCGGAAGCCTCATATGCGAACTATCTTTTCTACGCCAAATAAGGTCGGCCTGCCGGTCTCGGCCCTAGGTTGCGCCGTCCTTGTCTTGGGCTTGGCACTGGCGGGGTGCGGTGACAATGCCGGTCCTGAAAAAGCCAGCACCGCCATCGCCCAGACTGGGCCGAAGCCGGCCTCCGGGACGCCATCGGCTGGGCAGACGAAGTACGCCATGGTGTGCCTGGGCTGTCATGGCCCCGATGGCCGAGGCCAGGGACCTTTCCCCAAACTCGCGGGCCAGTCCGCGGCAGACCTTGAGTCCCTGATGCGGGCATACCGTGCCGGCACAATCAGAGGCCCCAAGAGCGCCACGATGATGCCCTTCGCCGAATCCCTGACGGACACGGAAATCCAGGCGCTGGCCGCCTACTTGGCCAGTCTTTGATCCGGACACCGCCCCCTGGTCTATCCTGAATCCAGGAGAAAGGGGAATGCGATGTTCGAATCCGCCGAGATCGGCCACCGGGTAGACAAGCGTGTCCATGAGCGGGAAGTGCCCATCCTCCGGGAAGCCTTGCTGGAAGCCCAATATGAACTGATCAGCAAACGCGCCTTTCCGGTCATCATTCTTGTCGGTGGAGTGGATGGCGCCGGCCGCAGTGAAACCGTTCAACTCCTCAACGCCTGGCTGGACCCCCGCCACATCGAAACCCATGGTATGGGAGAACCGTCAGACGAGGAGCGGGACCGGCCTCCCATGTGGCGCTTCTGGCGAGCGCTTCCGCCCAAGGGAAAGATCGGGGTCTTCCAGGGCTCCTGGTACAGCCTGCCCATTTTGGATCGGGTTTACGGCAACACGGATAACGCCACCCTGGAAGAAGCCATGGATCGGAACGTCCGATTCGAGCAGATGCTCAGCGACGAAGGCGCTCTCATACTCAAGTTCTGGCTGCACCTTTCAAAAGCCGGCCAGAAGCGACGGCTCAAGCTGCTGGAAAAAGACCCCCTCACCCGCTGGCGGGTCACCGAGAGGGACTGGCGACATTACAAGCTCTACGACACCTTCGCGCGGGTCTGTTCCCATGCCTTGCGCATGACCAGCCGAGCCCAAGCACCCTGGCATATCGTCGAAGGAGAAGACGCCCGCTATCGTGAATTGGTGTTCGGACGCACCCTTCTCGAGGGCCTCCGGCAACACCTGGATCAGGCCAGTCCCGGCATGCCAGCACCGACCCCATCCCCTCCCTCGGCCGCCCGGGTGGACGATCTGAATCTCCTCAGAGCCCTGGACCAGACCAGCACCCTGGACAAACAGTCTTACCAGACTCAGCTGGAGAGCTGGCAGGGGAAACTCAATCTGCTCACCAGGGACAAACGCTTCGCAAAGATGTCCGTGGTCTGCGTCTTCGAGGGCAACGACGCCGCCGGCAAAGGGGGCAGCATCCGGCGCATCACCGCTGCCCTGGATGCCCGGCGTTACCAAGTCATTCCCATTGCCGCCCCCAGCGATGAGGAAAAGGCCCAGCCCTATCTTTGGCGGTTCTGGCGCCACATACCCCGGCGTGGCCGCCTGGCCATGTTCGACCGCTCCTGGTATGGGCGGGTGCTGGTGGAACGGGTGGAGGGGTTCTGCTCGGCCGCCGACTGGCAAAGGGCGTACGAAGAAATCAATGATTTCGAGGCCCAGCTCGCCGAACACCGCATCGTGCTGGTGAAATTCTGGCTGGCCATCAGCCAGGCGGAACAACTCAAGCGCTTCAAGGAGCGGGAGGCCACCGGCTTCAAGCGCTACAAGATCACTCCGGAAGACTGGCGCAACCGGGATAAATGGGACGCCTACGAGGAAGCCGTCTGCGATCTGGTAGACCGGACCAGCACCGAAATCGCCCCCTGGACCCTGGTGCCCGCCAATGACAAAAACGCAGCGCGCATCCAGATCCTGAAAACCCTATGCCGAAGCATAGAGGCCGGGTTGAAAGGGCGCGGCGGGCCATGAGCCCGCCCTGGTCTTCAGCGGACAGCCAGCAACTGCACCTCGAACACCAGCGTGGCATTGGGGGGGATGACACCGCCGGCTCCCCGGGGCCCATACCCCAGATCGGGGGGAATGGTGAGCTTGCGCTTGCCACCCACTTTCATGCCCGCCACGCCCTCGTCCCAGCCCCGGATCACGTACCCCCGCCCCAAGGGGAATTCGAAAGGCTCGTCACGGTCGACACTGGAATCGAATTTCGTGCCATTGGTCAGCCATCCCGTGTAATGAACGCTGACCGCGCGGCCCGGCTGGGCCTCGTCGCCATCGCCCAGGGCAATTTCCTCGATGACCAGACCGCTGGCCGTGGTAGTAGTGGACATACTCGCTCCTTGAACAAAAACGGCGCGGTCCCGCCGCGCCGCGCCGAATACTGGGATGATTACTGAATGACCACCAACACCACGCGCCGATTCTGCTGGCGCCCGGCCTTGGTCTTGTTGTCGGCCACGGGAGCGGTTTCGCCGTAGGAGATGACCGACATGCGGTGCAAGGGGATGCCCCCCTTCATGTTCAGGTAACGCCGCACGGCCTCGGCCCGGGCTTCGCCGAGCTTGAGGTTGGGCGCTGCTTCGCCGGTGCTGTCGGTATGGCCCTGGATCTCGATGAAGACATTCTTGTTGTCGCCCTTCAACTTGGCGGCGAATTCATCCAGTGCCTTCTCGGCATCCTTGCTCAAGCCGGCCTTGTTGGGCCCGAATTTCAGTTTGTCATCGGAAAGCACCACTTCGTAGACCAACTTGCCTTGCGCCATCTTTCCCGCGGCGTTGGCGCGCTCCACGGCGTCCTGGGCGGTCCTGGACAACTGGGCGATGTCGGACTCGTTCTTGGCCAGGCGGTCGGCATGAACCTTCAGCGTCACCTGGACTTCGGAGACGGCGCCATCCAGCCGCTTGCCAGTCTCGGCAATGGCGGCGGCATTGGTTTGGATCGCCGCGTCGGCGCCTCCGGCCCTGGTTTCCAGGGCGCCGATCCGGCCCGTGGCAGGCGCCATCTGGCTCTGCACATACTCGTGGACGTATTCCCGCGTGGCACAGCCGGTGGTCAGCGTCGCAAGCACGGCCAAGGCAAAAATCGATTTCATGATGGTCCTCTTGGAATAACCCATTGACAGTGTAGCTTATCGGTGCATGAAGAAAAAACTTTAACTCATTGATTTGTCTTGTTCACGGCCGATTGTCAGGGGGCAACAGATAGGCCCCCCCTCCATCCTGCACGGGAATCTCCACCGTCGCTCCGCCACTCGCCCCCTCGTGAACGCCCACCAGGGCCGGAAACGCGAGCACCAGGGCCACCATGATGACTTGCAGGACCACGAAGGGAATGGCGCCCCAGTAGATATCCGTGGTCCTCACACTGCTGGGCGCGACGCTGCGCAGGTAGAACAGCGCGAAGCCGAAGGGCGGGTGCATGAAGGAAGTCTGCATGTTGATGCCCAGCAGCACACCGAACCAGACCAGGTCGATACCCAGCTTGTGGGCCACTGGCGCCAGGAGGGGGACGAAGATGAAAGCGATCTCGAAAAAATCCAGAAAAAATGCCAGCACGAACACCAGCAGGTTCACCACGACCAAAAAACCCAATGCACCACCGGGCAAGGCCGCCAGGAGTCCTTCCACCCAGAGGTCGCCGTCCATCAGGCGAAACACCAGGGAAAACACGGTAGAGCCAATCAGGATGAAGATAACGAAGCTGGTCAGCCGGGTGGTGGCGTCCATGGCCTGGCGGAGCAGATCCATGTTCAGCCGCTTCTTCGCCAAGGCCAGCCCCACGGCACCGCAGGCCCCCATGGCGCCACCTTCTGTCGGGGTGGCGATGCCGGCGAAAATGGTACCCAGCACCAGGAACACCAGAAGCAGTGGCGGCCCCATGGATCCCAGGGCCTTCCGGGCCAGAGCCACGCCACGCAGCGAGCGGGCCTCCGCCGGCAAGGCGGGGGCGGCAGCCGGCCAGAGCAGGGTAGCCAGCCAGACGAAGCCGATGTACAGGGCTGTCAGCACCAGGCTGGGGACCAGCGCACCCCGATACATGTCGCCGACGCCAACACCCAACTGGTCGGCCAGCAGAATGAGCACCAGGGAGGGGGGAATGATCTGGGCCAGCGTGCCCGAGGCGGCGATGACACCGCTGGCCAGTCGCTTGTCGTAACCATGGCGAAGCATGATGGGCAGGGAGATGAGGCCCATGGCGATGACCGATGCCGCCACCACGCCCGTTGTGGCGGCCAACAGGGCGCCGACAATGACCACCGAATAGGCCAGGCCGCCCCGGACGGCGCCGAACAATTGGCCCAGGCTCTCCAGCAATTCCTCGGCCATGCCGCTCCGCTCGAGGATGAGCCCCATGAACGTGAAGAAAGGCACCGCCAGGAGCGTGGCATTGGACATGATGCCCAATACCCGCTCAGGCAGCGCCTGCAATTGCTCGAAACCGAAATAATCCAGATGCATGCCCAGAAGGCCAAACACGAGGCCATTGGCCGCCAGGGAAAACGCCACGGGATAGCCCACCAGCAGGAAGACCACCAAACCCGCGAACATGAGGGGCGCCATGAGTTCGAAACTCACACCACTTCCTCCGACTGCTCTTCGCGCAGTACATATCTTCCGGCCAGAAAGGCCCAGCGCTTGATGCACTCCGAGATGCCCTGCAGAAAGAGCAGGCCAAAGCCCAGGGGAATGGCCAGCTTGATGGGCCAGCGCAACAGACCGCCCGCATCCGGCGAACATTCGCCGATGGACCAGGCGTTGACGAAGGCGAACCACCCCAGCCAGGCCACCAAGCCCGCCAGTGGCAGGAGGAAGAGGAGCCCGCCCAGAAGATCGATCCAGGCCCGCGTCCGGGGTGTGAAGCGTCCGTAAATCACGTCGATGCGGACATGGCCGTTGTGCAGATGGGTATATCCGGCCCCCAGCAGGAAGACCAGGGCGAACAGATACCACTGCAATTCCAGCCAGGCGTTGGAGCCCAAGCCGAAACCGTAGCGCATGAGCGCATTCCCGGCGGAAACCAGACTGGCCAGCAGGACCAGCCACCTGGCGGCCTGTCCGACCTCGCCATTCAGGCGGTCGATGCCCCGGGAAAGCGTCAGCAGAAAATCCAACTCACTCGCCCGCCACAGTCATGCGATCGACGAGAATGGAGCCGACCTGCCTGGAGCCCCGGGTCTCGATATCGGTTCCCAGGGCGACGATCCCCAGGAACATGTCCTTGAGGTTGCCCGCCACGGTGATCTCTTCCACCGGGTAGGCGATTTCACCATTCTCCACCCAGAAGCCTGCCGCACCCCTGGAATAGTCGCCGGTAACCATGTTGAGGCCGTGGCCCAGCAACTCGGTGACCAGCAGGCCGGAGCCCATGCGTTTCAGCAGCGCGGCGAAATCCTCGCCCGTGGGCGGCACGATCAGGTTGTGGTTGCCACCGGCGTTGCCTGTGCTAGTCATCCCAAGCTTGCGGGCACTGTAGCTGCCCAGGAAGTACCCCTGCAGCACGCCGTCCTTCACCACGTCCCGGTCGCGGGTGGCCACGCCTTCGGAATCGAAAGGCGAGGAGGCCAGGCCACGCGCCAGGAAAGGCCGCTCCTGCAACTGGAAGAAATCCGGAAACAGCTTCTGTCCCAGGCTGTCCAGCAGGAACGAAGACTTGCGGTACAGGTGCCCCCCCGAAACGGCCGACACGAAGCTGGCGATCAGGCCCGTGGCGATGGGTGCCTCGAACAGCACGGGACACTGGCGGGTCGACAGGCGCCGGCCATTGAGCCGGCGTATCGTGCGCTCGCCAGCCCGGCGGCCAACCCTTTCCGGATCGTCCAGGTCCGTTGCCGCCCGGGCGGTGGTATACCAATAGTCCCGCTGCATGGCGCCATCCTCCTCGGCGATGACCGCGCAGGACAGGCTCTGCCGGCTGCTGGGGTAGCCGCCGGAAAAGCCCAGGGAATTGGCGTAAACGAAATGGGAGGCCTGGCTGGACAGGGAGCCTCCCTCGGAATTGGTGATGCGCGGGTCCACGGACAGGGCCGCGGCTTCACAAGCCCGGGCCAGTTCCATGGCGGCCTCCACCTCGAGGCCCCAGGGATGGAAAAGATCCAGGTCGGGGATGTCTTTCGCCAGCAGGGCGGCATCCGCCAGGCCGGCACAGTCATCCTCGGCCGTGTAGCGGGCGATGGAGACGGCCTTGCCCACCGCCCGCGCCAGGGCATCGTCGGAAAAATCCGAGGTGGCGGCATGGCCCCGGCGCTGACCCAGATAGACGGTGATGCCTATGCCCTTGTCCCGGTTGTGCTCGATGGTCTCCAACTCGCCATGCCGCACCCCCACGGTCAAGCCGCTGCCCTCGGAAACCTCGGCTTCCGCGGCACTAGCTCCCGCCTGGCGGGCCAGTTCCAGGGCCCGTGCGGCCAAATCCTGGAGCGCGCCGGGCGAATAGCTGAAAGGGTGGTTGGAAGATGAGCTGGAGGGCACGGTGAAGTCCGGGTGGGTCGGCGAAGGCGGTATGATACCAATCCCCGCCATCCACCCCCCCGCATCTCCAACCCACTGGACCATGGACGACGAATACGAAGACCACGAAACCGCCGTCAGCAAGTCCCAGCGGAAGCGCGACATGACCGCGCTCCAGGACCTGGGTGCGGACCTCGTGAGCTTGCCGGCCAGCCAACTGGAGACCTTCGATTTGCCGGACAACCTCCGGGCCGCGATCCTCGAAGCCAGGCGCCTGACCAGTCACGGCGCCCTTCGCCGCCAGATGCAATACATCGGCAAACTCATGCGAACCGTGGAAAGCGAACCCATCGCCGCGCGTCTGGCCGCCATCCGTGGCGAATCCCTGGCGGCCAAGGCGGAATTCCACGCCCTGGAGCGCTGGCGCGACCGGCTACTGGCGGACGACGACGCCCTGACGGATTGGCTGGCGGCTCATCCCGGGAGCGATGCCCAGCAGCTTCGTCAATTGATCCGGAATGCGCGCCGGGAAGCGGCCGAGTCCAAACCCCCCAAGGCAGCCCGAGCGCTGTTTCGCTATTTGCGGGATACGGGCGCCGCATAGCTACAACCTAATAACGGCGGTTGCCCTGACCCTGCGGCAATCTCCCGAGTCGTTCTTCCGACAGGGCTGTTGAGGGCTCATCAACAGGCTTTTTCGCTGTCGGAATATTTTACACATGTCAGCGAAAAACCGTCGCAAGGCCCGTGAAACCTGGGCATACACCGATCGATACCCATGGCATGGGGATTGCTTACCGGTAGCTGCACTTACGTATGACCGCCTATTACCAAAGTTATGTCGCTAGACCTTTCCGCTCAGCCCACCATGGAGAAGCCGCCTTTCGCCAGCCATCCTGGCGTGCTGTCGCGCTTGCTCACGGAAATGGGCGGCGCCGAGGGCGTCGGCATCGAAGCCTGCCGACTGTTCCTCCTGGATCCCGGTCTGGCCCTGGTGGCCCTGGAAGCGGTAGCCCAGCGGCAGCCCGGCGCGTTACTGGCGGACATCGACCTGGCCCAAAGCCTCGGCCGCATCGAGCCGGTCGCGGTCAAGAGCCTGGTCATGGCCTCGGCGGCGGAGCAGCTAGCCCATACGGCCTTCGCGGCGGAAGGCCTGGAAACGGCCTGGCGTAAGGCCTTGGCCACCGCCCATTTCACCCGGGCCCTGGCCGAAAAAACCGGCTACCCCGGCCTGGACGAAGCCTGGCTGGCGGGACTGCTGTGCTGGCTGCCCCGGTTTTCCCGCCAGGCGAGCGCCGATCCGGATGCCGCCCGGCTACAAGCCATAGGCATCCTGGAAAAACTTCCCCTCAGGACCTTCCTGCCGGATGTGCTGCGCTACATGAGCGAGCCGGCCGCTCGCCTGGTGGACGCGGCGCCCCTGGTGCGTCTCACTCTGGCGGCTCACCGCCAGACCATGAACTATCCGGCCTGGATACCCGCGCTGCCTCATCCCGACACGCTGGTCCTGGCCGCCCCCCTTGATCGGGAACACATCAGCGAACTGTACCTGTCCATGGGCCGCGCGGTCGATGCCCAGGGCGGCGAGAACGGCTTTCGCCAGACCACCGAGATCGCCCGGGAACTCAGCCGGATGGCTCGCCTGGAGCTGGCCGCCGCCGGCCCTCGGGAAAGCCACCTGGCCATCCAGTCCCTGGCCGACAACCTGGCCAACCTGGATGGACTGGGGCAGGCCCTCTACCTACATCGGGATCCCCGTTCCGGCACCCTGAATGCCCAGGGGTTGGGTGGCCGTGCCGTCCCCCCCATCGCCATCCAGCCCGAAGGCAGCACCTCCGCCGCGGCCTGGGCCCTGCTGACTCGCTCGCCGGTGGTGGTCACCCTGGACGCCCCCGGGGACGCCGCCGTATTGGACCTCCAGCTCATCCGCCAGGCAGGTACGGAAGGTCTTGCGGCGCTGCCTATCGGGGCCGGCGCCCCCCTGGGCGTGCTGCTGGCATTTGGTAGCCGTCAGGCTCTGGGACTCATCTCGGCCAACCCCCGGCACTACGGCCGCCTGGGGGAGCTGGCCGGGCGGCCCGTACCCGTCATGGCCCCCGCCCAGATGAACGGCGGGCCTTCCGAACAACTGGCCACCCGGGTCCGGCGAGCCGCCCACGAGATCAACAACCCTCTGGGTATCGTCAAGAACTATCTGGCCATCATGAAGGCCAAATTGGGCGAAGAGGCGCCCATCGCCGACGAACTGCGCATCATGCACGAGGAACTCGACCGCATCGTGCGCATCATGCGAGGTCTGGTCCAGGAGGAAACTTCCCAGGATGCGCCCATCGAGAAAACCGATGTCAATGCCCTCATCGAGGACCTGGTCAAGGTGACCGACCCCTCCTGGCGAGACAAGGGCGTCGGCATGGAACTGCGCCTGGCCCCCGGCCTGCCCCATCTGGCCTGTGATCGGGACAAGCTGAAGCAAATCGTGTTGAACCTGCTGATCAACGCCCTGGAAGCCACCCCGGCTGGCGGCATGGTGCGCCTGGAAACCAGCACCCTGGTCAACCACCGCCAGGAGCGCTTCCTGGAAATCCTGGTGGCGGACGCCGGCACGGGCATTCCGCCGGACCTCGCCGGACGCATTTTCAGCCCGATGGAATCCGGCAAGGGCGACGGCCACGCGGGCATCGGCCTGTCCATCGTCAAGGCCCTGACCCAGTCCCTCCACGGCGGCATCACCTTCAAGAGCACCAGCGCGGGAACCACATTCCAGATATCATTACCCATGGACTGAGCGGGAGCTTGCATGGCTTCCCGATGCCCACCCCACCACCCAGCTTCCAGGGCCGTCTCATATGCAAGGTGATCCTCTCACCGGTCTGAGCCAGCCACCGATCATCAACCTGTTGATCGTGGAGGACGAGCCGCGCTACCTGGAAAGCACCCGGCTGCTGCTCTCCCAATATGTGCACGGCATCGATTCGGCCGTGACCGGCGCCCAGGCCTACGCCTTGCTGAGCAAGCGCGCGTATGACCTGGCCCTGCTGGACTTACGCCTGCCCGACGCCAGCGGCCACGACATCATGGCCCATATCCGCCAGCATCAACCCCACTGCCGGGTGATCGTCATGAGCGGCGACAGCCACATCGAATCGGCCATCCAGTCCCTGCGGCTGGGCGCCTACGACTATCTGCGCAAGCCCTACGAGCCGGACGAACTCATCAAGACAGTCCGCAATGCCGCCCTCAAGCTCCAGCTCGAACGGGACAACACCCGCATGCTGCTGCAACTGGAGCAGTCCGAACAATGGCACCGGCTGTTGGTGAACACGTCGCCGGACATCATTTACACCCTGGATGCCCAGGGCCTCTTCACCTTCGTAAACGACAGCATCCAGCGAACCCTGGGCTACGCGCCTGCGGAACTCATCGGCAAGGACTATCTGCTCCTGGTGCCCCCCGGGGAAATGGAAAACGCCCGCCACCGCCTCAACGAACGCCGCACCGGGGATCGGGCCACCCGCAACTTCGAACTTCAGTTGAAACGCAAGGAGGACCTGCTCACCGGCATCACCGAGCGCACCTCCCAGGACATCGTGGTGGTGGAAATCTCCTCCATGGGCATGTATCGGGCCCGGGACGACGACAGCAAGGAATTCCTGGGCACGTATGGCGTCGCCCGGGACATCAGCGAACGCAAGCAGGCCGAGGCCACCATCGCCTTCCAGGCTTATCACGACCTGCTTACCGGGTTGCCCAACCGGGCCCTGTTCAAGGACCGCCTGGGCCAGGCCATCGTCCACGCGAAACGCCATGGCCAGACCCTGGCCACGCTCTTCCTGGACATGGACCGTTTCAAGGTGGTCAACGACACCCTGGGGCACCTGGTGGGCGACGGCCTGCTTCAGGCGGTGGCCCAGCGTCTGCGCGGTTGCCTGCGGGAGGGCGACACCCTGTCGCGGATCGGCGGCGACGAGTTCATGCTGCTCCTGCCCCATATCCGCACCCGGGACAACGCCGCCTACATCGCCCAGAAAATCCTGGCCTCCCTGAAGCAGCCCTTCCACGTCGAAGGCCACGAAATATTCGTGGGCATCAGTATCGGCATCGCCGTCTTCCCGGACGACGGCGACACCATCGAGACCCTGGTAAAGCATGCCGACATCGCCATGTACCATGCCAAGGACAGCGGCCGGAACGACTACAAGTTCTTCACCCACGACCTGCAGAAATCCTTCACCGGTCGCCTGGCCGTGGAAAACGAGATGCGCCATGCCCTGGACAAAGGCCAGTTCGAGGTCTACTACCAGCCCCAGGTCTCGGTCCAGGACCAGCGCATCCGCGGCATGGAAGCCCTGATTCGCTGGAACCACCCCAGCCGCGGCATCGTCCCCCCCGGCGAATTCATCCCCATTGCCGAGGAGTCCGGCCTCATCGGCCCCATCAGCGAATGGGTGCTGAATGCCGCCTGTCGCCAGGCCTGCCTTTGGCGGGAATCGGAGCTCCCCCCCATCACCATGGCGGTGAACCTCTCCGCCCGGCAGATCGAGCATCCCCAGTTCGTCGACAAATTCACCGAATGCCTGCGGGACCACGACATGACCGGCCAGGGCTTGGAGATCGAGATCACCGAGAGCACGCTCATGCGGGACATGGACGGCAGCATCGAAAAACTGCGCAGGCTGGCCGAACTGGGCGTGGAAATTTCCATCGACGACTTCGGCACGGGCTACTCCTCCCTGTCCTACCTGAAGAAGCTGCCCCTGCACACCCTCAAGATCGACCGCAGTTTCATCCACGACCTCAACGGCCATATGAACAACGGTTCCACCATCGTCGCCGGCATCGCCGCCATGGCCAAGGGACTCAACCTGAACGTGGTGGCCGAGGGTGTGGAGACCCGGGCTCAGCTCGAATACATCAGCACCCTGGGCTGCGACGCCTATCAGGGTTATCTCTTCAGCCGCCCGGTGGCAGCCGTCAAGGCCACCGAGATTCTGGCCCGCCAGAAGAACTGACCCAGGCCGGGCCTCGCCGATCAGCGGAGCTCGGCCAGCCCCGCCGCTCAAACTTCCACCGCCGCCGTCTCCCTCCGGCTGTTTCACGCTGACGGACCGCCCTCCCTTGCGGGACAATGCGCGCCCGCATTCCGCTGTTGCCAAGCCCATGGCCCACGATCATTTCCGCCCGGACTCCATGACCGTCCGCCCCACCGCCGAACAATGGCGGGCGGCCTGGTCTCTGGCGCCCTATGTCTGGCAGTACAAGGGCCGGGTACTGGCCGCCTTCACCCTGCTGCTGGGCGCCAAGCTCGCCAACGTAGCCGTGCCCCTGGTGCTGAAGGACATCGTCGACGGCTTGCAGCACCCAGCCACCGCCCAGCTGGCGCCGCCCCTGATCCTGATCCTGTTCTATGGCCTGCTGCGCTTCGGGAACACCGCCTTCACCGAGCTGCGGGACGCGCTGTTCTCCCGGGTCCTGCAGCGGGCCATGCGGGGAGTCATTCACGACGTTTTCCGCCACCTGCACGCCCAATCCCTGCGCTTCCACCTGGAGCGCCGCACCGGAGGCCTGGCGGCGGACATAGAGCGGGGCGCCCGCTCCATCCGCTTCCTCATCAACTTCACCCTGTTCAACATCGGCCCCACCCTGCTGGAAATTCTCATGGTGGCCGGCGTCCTGTTCGCGAAATACGACCCCTGGTTCGGCGGCATCACCCTGCTGACCCTGCTGGTCTATATCGCCTTCACCGTGCTGGTGACCAACTGGCGCCTGCAGTACCGCCGGGCCATGAACGAAACCGAGGCCCGGGCCAACGCCCGGGCGGTGGACAGCCTCCTCAACTATGAAACGGTGAAGTACTTCAACAACGAGGACTACGAGTCCGAGCGCCTGCGCAAGGATCTCCGCGAAGCCGAGAATGCCTCGGTGGCCAGCGAGGTGTCCCTGGCCTGGCTCAATGCCGGCCAGTCCCTGATCATCGCCGCCGGGGTGACCGCCATGATGGGCCTCGCCGCCCAGGGCGTCGCCGATGGGCGGATGACCCTGGGCGACCTGGTACTGGTCAATGCCTACCTGATCCAGCTTTTCATCCCCCTGAATTTCCTGGGCACCGTCTATCGGGAGATCCGCAACGCCCTCACCGACATGGAAAGGCTGTTCGGGCTGTTGAAACGCCCTCCCGAGATTCGCGACGCGCCCGGCGCCCGGCCCCTCACCGTGCCCGCCGGCGAAGTGCGTTTCGAATCGGTAGGCTTCGCCTACGATTCCCGTCGGCCAATCCTGGAGAACGTAAGCTTTACCGTCCCCGCTGGTCACAAGGTGGCGGTGGTGGGCGCCAGCGGTGCCGGAAAATCCACCTTGTCGCGCCTGTTGTTCCGCTTTTTCGATGTAGGCAATGGCCGCATCCTGATCGACGGCCAGGACATCCGCCAGGTAACCCAGGCCAGCCTGCGCGCCCGGATCGGCATGGTTCCCCAGGACACCGTGCTGTTCAATGACACCCTTTACCACAATCTGGCCTATGGCCGGGTCGACGCCAGCCGGGAGGATGTGCTGGAAGCGGCCCGGGCCGCTCACCTGGAGCAATTCATCGCCAGTCTGCCGGATGGCTATGACAGCCTGGTGGGGGAGCGGGGCCTGAAACTTTCCGGCGGCGAAAAGCAGCGGGTGGCCATTGCCCGGGCCCTCTTGAAGAACCCGCCCATCCTGGTCTTCGACGAGGCCACCTCATCCCTGGACAGCGCCACGGAACGGGCCATCCAGGCGGAACTGGCACGCATCTCGGAAAACCGCACCACCCTGGTCATCGCCCACCGCCTGTCCACGGTGGTGGACGCCGACGAGATTCTGGTGCTCCATGACGGCCATATCGTGGAACGAGGCCGGCATGCCGAGCTGTTGGCCGTCAATGGCCGTTACGCCGCCCTCTGGCGGCTCCAGCAAAGGGAGGAAGGAGGCACCGCCTCCGAGGCCGTCGCCAGCCGATAAAAATATCCTAAAGATTTTCCGGAAAGCGCCGAAAATACCCATCAGATAAAGTTCGACCTGCAAAGGGCAAACCCATCGAAAGGTGGGGACGCAAAGTCACCGGTCTAAAGGGCTCCGGCCCCATGACAGCGGGATTGCCAGGTAAGGCTCGGCCATTCCGGCCGCACTTTCCCCAGCCAATCCCCTTGCGTCGCCCGCAGGTCCCGTACATCGGGACGCTTCGGCATGCCCCCGTGGTGGCGCGAAGGGTCCCCGCTGAGGAAAGGACCATGGTCTACAAACTGATCTCGGAGACTTCCACCGGCCCGCGTCCGCGGGACGCGGACAACGACCAGGATCCCCTGCCCGAGCCGGTCAGGACGGTTGGCGAAATGGCCGCCTTGCGCCTCTCCCTGGGCTTGTCCGAAGCCCTGGGCCAGGCTGCTGACAGGCTAGACCGCCAGGATGCGGCCCCCCCCTCCCTGAATGAATTGGAAATCACGGGCGAGGCCGCGGCCCTGGCCCGGACATGGCGCCACGAGATCGTCCAGGATTTCCGCCGCCACTTCGCCACGCGCCACGCGCGGGCCTGCCACCACAAGCCCTCGCTGTTGAGCGGCTATGTGATCGACTTCGACATTCGCCATCTCCGAATCGTCCAGCATGACCGCCTGGACGACTCCCTGGTCCCCGGCCTCATGGCCGAGTCCATCCACCACGCTGGCTGGAACTGCCTCCAGGCCCTGGCCGATGCCTATGCCCGGTTGCTCGATGCGCCGGGCCTGTCCACGCGCGACATGCCCGTCGCGCCCAATCTCATCGAGGCCGCCCTGGCCGAAGCCCTCCGGGAACAGGGGGGACGCCATGAAGCCAAGGACCGGCTCATGAAGGCGCTCTGCGACGTGTTTCCCCGGCGAGTCGCCGATACCCTCCAGGATCTGCGGGACTTCATGGCCGGCCGCCAGCCCGGCATGGCCGAGGCACCCGCCCCCCTGAATGCCGATGACCCGGGCGAAGTCGACCCGGACTCGGACACCTTCCTGGCGTACCCCCCAGCCAACGCGGGCATAACGACTTCCCCCGCCCCCCTCGGCAGCGAGGCCGATCCTGGTGCCCAAGCCCCCTCACCCGCACCCATGGAAAACCTCCGGCAGCAGCTGTTCGAACGGCTCGCCCGGCTTCAGGCCCGCTTCAGGCCCATAGTCGAAGACAGCGTGCTAGCGACCGCTCCTGACCAGGAAGACATGGCTGGAGACTGGCCGGCTCCCACTCCCCGCCGGACGCTCGCCACACCCCTGCGGGAACTGAAGCCGGGGACCTGGATGGAAATCCAGGAACCGGGGACTGCCGCGCAGACCCTGAAGCTGGCCTGGATCAGCCCCTTGCGCAATCTGTTCCTGCTGACCCGCCATCAGGGACAGCGGGCCCGCTCCCTGAACGCTGAAACGCTGGAAAGCCTGTTGCAGTCCGGCTGGGCACGGGTCGTGCCGGCGCCCGACGAAGAGACCCAGGATCTGCCGCCCCAGGCCGGACCACAACGGAACTCCGCATGACCATCAGGACATCGCCATGACGCCACGCCTCTCGAACGACCCCCTCCCCATGCCTGGCAGCCCCGTGGGCGAAACCGCCCGACCCCAGGCCATCGAGGACACCGCCATCCTGCCCCGCTACCTGACCCGCCAGCCCATCCTGGACAGCGAGTTCCGGGTGCTGGGCCACGAATTCTCGGTCCGGCGACAAACCCCCTTACCCGTGCTGCCCGGCGCCAGCAGCGCCGACCAGAACCGGGACGAATTGCTGCTGGCCGCCCTCCTGGACATGGATTACCAGCGTGCCCTCTCCCACAAGCTGACGCTGTTGGGCGTCGCCCCGGAATCCCTGGACAACCCTCTGGTGCGCAAGCTGTCCCGGGGCAACACGGTCCTGCTGGTGGACCCCACGAACCCCACCCCCGCCCTCCTCGCCCAATGCCAGGCCCTGTCCAGGCTGGGCTATGCCCTGGCCATCGACGAGGGCAGCCTGTCACCGGGTCTCGCCCCCCTAGCCCGGCAATGCCAATACATCCGTGTGGATGTGGGCGACAACGATCTGGCCGCCCTTTGCGACCGCCTGGTGCGCGTGGAGGGCATCCAGGGTCCCCGCCTCATCGCCCGCAATGTGGAGACCGGCGAGGCCTATGCGGCCTGCCGGAAGCTGGGCTTCAGCCTGTTCCAGGGTTATTTCTTCGCCCATGCGCGGGCGGATTCGGGCAAGGGTTTCGATCCCGGGCGTCTGCGCATCGTCTCGTTGCTGAATCTGGCCGCCCAACGGGCCGAATTCCCGGAGATCGAGGCCCAATTCAAGCTGGACCCCGCCCTCACTTATCGCATCCTGCGCTACATCAATTCCCCCGCGGTAGGCTTGCGCTACCCCGTCCAGAGCATCGGCCACGTCTTGCTCATGCTGGGCCACGACCAGCTGCATCGCTGGCTCACCCTGCTGCTGTTCGCCCAGGAGGGCGAAGACCGGCGCGCCCAGGCCCTGCTCCGAACCGCCCTGGTCCGGGCCCGACTGGCCGAATTGCTGGGCGAAGGCCGCCTGGACAGGGGTTTGGCCGGCGGCCTCTTCATCGCCGGCATTCTCTCCCTCCTCGATAGCCTACTGGGCCTGCGCCTGGACCAGGCCCTGGCCCCCCTGAAACTGGCGCCGGCCATCGGCGACGCCTTGCTGCGCGGCGAAGGCCCCCTGGCCGGCTACCTGAATCTGGCCATGGCCTGCGAAGGCGACGACCCGGCCGGGCTCGCCCGTCTGGCCGCCCCCCTGGACCTGGATCCCGCGACGGTGAACCATGCCCATCTGCAAGCCCTGATCTGGTCCGAAGCCATGGATCTCTGACCAGGTCCACCCCCGAACAAGGGGGTCAAGTCCCGGCCGTCCGTGCCGATAATAGAAAGGGAAAGCCAGACCGGGCATTTCGCCATGGCATCGACCAGGGAGCATTCCATGAGCACCACCAAGGCATTCTTTCTGAAGCGCTTGAACGACCACATCCAGTATCTGGGCAAGATCCAGGCAACGCTGGATGGCAAGGGCGACTTCCAAGGCACCAACCACCGCGACTGCAAGCTGGGCCTATGGCTCTACTCGGAAGGGGAACAGGAAATCCACGACCTGGGAGAACAGGGCCCGGCCCTCTATTCCACCCTTCTGGACATGCATGAGCGCTTCCACAGCGCCGGACACGAGGCCCTGGAAAAGCACGCCAGTGGCGATCCCCAAGGACGCGAGGCCGCGGTCACGCGCATGCATAAACTCTCCAGCGATCTGGTCAACAAGCTGCTGGCCCTGGACGAAATGTCCCGCTGAATCGGATGCCTGGAATACCTCAGTCCTGTTCCCAGTAGCGTTTCGCCAGGCTCCAGACCAGCCGGGTATAGCCGCTCTGGTTGAAGCGCGGCACGCCGGCGATGATCAGGGTGAAGCGCTGGGGACCGATCCGCAATTGCCAGAAGCCCAGTTCGCTGTTTCCCGCGGCATCGGTAAGGGACCAGTGGCTGGAATGGATGCCCGCGTTGTTGAGCAGCAGGCGCTCATGGCGCGCATAAAGATCCGCCAGGCCGGCGCTCACCGCCGACAATTCTTCCGCGGTCTCATGGGGAAAGCCGACGCAGGCCACATAGAAGCCCTGATTGTCGGCCAGCAAGGCCTTGCCCTTGCTGGACAGGCCCTCGAGCAACGGCGGCAATACCTGTTCCAGGGGACCGTCCGGGGCGGCCACGGGCGCCTCGAAGCCCTCCACCAGGGCCTCGGATTGCAAGCGGTAGAACAACTCCAGGGCATGGGCCTCGTCCAGGCCAGTCCATTGGGTCAGCAACGCCGTCTCGACCTTGGGCGCCTCGTCGCCGGACAACAGTCGCATCAGAAACCGGCGTCCCGGGCTGTCGGGGCCGCCCGATGCGGCCACGTAGGCGCCGGCCGGCGTAGGCAGGCAGTGGAGGGCGTGGGTCAGGCTGTATCGGCTCATTCGCTCAATCCGGGATCGATGGTGTAAAGCAGGGCGCGCACCAGCGTCGCCACGTCCTGCCGCTTGCGGGCATCCACTTCGAAGATCGGCGGCACCAGTTGCAGGGGCCGCAAGGACTCGTAGTAAGCCGCCAGATCCGGGGTCCGCGTGACGTCCATGCGAGTCACGCCGATGGCCAGGCGGCGGCTGTCGGCATAGTCGGGGAAGGCCTTGAGGAAGAAATGCAGATCCTTGAAGGGATCCGCCCGGGTGTTGTCGAGGAGCAGCACCAGGCCGATGCAGCCTTCCGAAAGGATGTCCCACATGAAATCGAAGCGTTCCTGGCCGGGCGTGCCATAAAGGTGAACGCGTTCCCGGTCGCCGATTTTCATGATGCCGTAGTCCATGGCCACCGTGGTCTTGTCCTTGCGGTGGCTGGTCATGTCGCTGGCCCGCTGGTCGGTACCCACGGTCCCCACGTCGCTCAGGGCGTTGATGGCGGTGGTCTTGCCCGCGCCCACCGGCCCCGTGAAGACGATTTTGTAGTTGGCCATGACGAGCGCTCAGGCCAAGAGCCGCTTGAGCAGACGGCCCAGCATCCCGGTGCCGGGACGAGCCGCCTTCGGAGGCGGGGCCTCGGCCTGCTTGGCGGCCCAGGCGCGCCCCGAACCCCGCCGACTCAGGGCGGTGGAGTGGCGATCGATGAGCCCCAGACTGTCCGCGGCGAAATAGAAGGCATAGACGAACCCCGGCGCCAGGGAAAGGGCGCGGATGGTCTCCGCCAGGGAATAGGAGGTGCCTGCCCACAGGGCGGCGATGCGCATGGCGCCGGGAGATTCCAGGAACCGGGTCAGGTTGGGCCAGCGCTTCAGCTTGACCGGGGTATGAAGATCAGTCCCTTCGGGCAGGCGGCCCCGGGAGGTGAGCAGGGCCACTTCCCAGATGAACTGGTCATAGGGCACATGGGGACAGTCGGCCAGGTCGGGCGGCAAGCCGCGCAGGGGCACGATGACCCGGAGGACATCCGTCAAGGGTGCGAGGCAGATGAAGCGCATGCGGTTCTTTCCAAGACGGGTCACCACGAAGCCGCCCTCCTGGGGCATGAAGATGATGGGTTCCACCAGGCCGTGGATCACCACGAACTGGGGATCACCGCTGCGCCGGGCCTCGGTGGCAGCCTGCACGCAGATATCGAGAAGGGTGTGCTGGGGAATGCGCGGCACCCCGGTCTCGGCCAGGTCCTGATCGCCTACCCGGGTGCCGTTGAGGCAGAAGCTGTCGGGCCCTTCGTCCATCTCCAGGCAGGCCGTGGCGTCCCGGGTGGATGCCTGATTGAGCGTGTCGCCCACGTATTCCACCAGGTTCCGTTCGACCTCCTTTGCGGAAACGACTTCCGGCAAGGGGATGGGTGGCGCGGGGCGCGATTCCGGGGTGGACGAAGCGAGGGCGCCAACCGGCGCCGGGGTGGCGATGCCGGCCCTATCCGCCCCTGGCCCTGGCGCGGCCGGAATGGGCGGCGCGCTGGGAACCCGGACCGGTGGCGCGCCGACCGGCCGGGTCGGAGAGGACTCCGCCGGCCGCTGGCGTGCCCGGGTCCCCCGCAACGACTCCAGGGCCGACAGCAAGGCATCGGCCCGGATTGGCTTGCGCAACTCCCGCTCGGCATCCCGGCCGGTTTCCCGGACCGAAAGCACCACGGCGGGCACATGGGGAAAACGTGCCCGGAATTCCTGCCAGACGCCGTCGGGGCGGGGACCGTCCAGGTCGACGATGGCCATGTCGGGAGGGCTGTCGCCGGCCAGCTGGAAGCGACCCTGGCCCTGGAGCTTGAACAGCATTTCCAACATGCGCCGGAAGGCATCGCCAGCGCCGAATACCCCGACCTGGGCCATGGCGGGCGTGGCTTCAGCCGGCATGGTCGGACTCCTGATTCACCGCCGCCCACGCCGCCGGCAAGCGGCCGCGCTGCCGCAACTGGCGCCACATGGCCGCGTAGCCCTCGTCGTCCCGGGTGGCGCGGTAGAGCAGAACCAGTTCCTCCGCCACCTCGGCATCTTCCGGGTCCTCCAGCAGGGCCTGCTCCAGGACGCTCCGGGCTTCGTCGATCAGGCTGTCGGCGATCAGGGCGCGAGCCTCTTCAAGGGAAGAGCGACCCGCGTCGACCGCATCCTGGCGCCGCACCATGTCCAGCCGGCCCTGGATGGGACGGCCCAGGACCGAACCCGGCACGTCCCCCAGCCGATGGACCCGACTGATGCCGGACTCCAGACCCCGTTCCAGCACCGCTCGTTTTTCCGGCGACAGGAGCCGCCACACCTGCTTGAGCAGGCGCTCTCGCAAGGGCCGTCCCTTTTCGCCCAGGGCGATGAACAGGTCCAGCAAGGCGGCGTAGGCCTGCTCCCCGTCGCCGCGGGCTCCATGCAGGCTCACGCGCTGGGCATGGCGAAATAGGTCGCGGGGGTGCCTGGCCAGCCAGTGGGCCAGATAGTCGCCGTTGGCCTCGCTGGCCATCTCCCCCGCGGGCGTGAGGCCGCGCCAGACGGGCACGCTGAAGGCGGGATCCTGGGAATGGGGGGAAGCCGGTTGCGGCATGGGCGCGTTCAGCCAGGCTGACCTTCCCGGGGAATCCGACACCCCGGAAAATGAGGAGCCATGGACGTCAAACCAGCTTGGAAACCGACTCGGCCGCCCGCTTCACGTCCAGGAATATCAGGCCCAGACGGGCATTGGACTTGGCCAGCACGGTCAGCACCGCATTCTCGCCGGCGCCGGTCATGAGCACATAGCCCTTGTCTCCCTTGATCAGCACCTGCTCCAGACCACCCCGGGCCAATTCCCTGGCGGTGCGATCCCCCAGGGAGAGCATGGCGGCGCTCATGGCCCCCACCCGGTCCTCGTCCATGCCCGACGGCAACAAGGCGGCCATCATCAGGCCATCCATGGAAATCACGGCCGAGGCCTCGATATCCGCGGAGGTGCCGTTTAAGTCGTTGAGCACGGAAATCAACATGTCTGCACGCACGATAAGCTCCTGGTTGTTGGAAATTCCGGTGTTGCCAAGGGGGAAAGCGAGGTATGGGCCCTCCCCAAGGACACATTGATCGTTATGAATCGTGACAACTCTTTGTTTTATCGGACGTGTCCGGAAAAACCTTAATTCATCCCAGGCCGGAAGTGATCCTGGTCAAGAATTACCCGGGGCCAGGTCCGCGCTGGCGCCAGCGAGCCAGGATGCCCGCACCGATCAATACGGCCACGCCAAATCCCGCCACCTGGAGCCGGACCGGTGTCTGGGCCGCCTCGGCCAGGTAATAGGCCCCCACGAAAAGGAACATGGCCGCGTTCTCCCACAGGTTCTGCACGGCCAGCGCATGGCCGGCACCCACGGAAGCATGGCCGCGCGCCTGGAGCAGCGCGTTGAGGGGCACGATGAAAAGCCCACCGGCCATCCCCAGACCCACCAGCAGCAAGAGGCTCGGCGCCAGGGTGGACTGGAAAGACAGGGCGAGAATCATGGGGCCCAGGGCCAGACCTCCCGCCAGAACTCGGTTGACGCTCTCCAGCCCGACCCAGGTGGCGGCCAGGCCGGCGCCCAGGACGATGCCCAGGGAAACCAAGCCCATGAGGTTGGCCGGTGTCTGGTTGTCGCCGATGGCCAGGGCAACCGGCACCCAGGCGAACAACAACAGCCGCAGGGTAGTGCCGGTACCCCAGAAAAGGCTGGTCCCCAACAGGCTGAAGCGGGCATCCCTGTCTCGCCAGAGGATCGCCGCCGAAGCCAGGAATTCCCGCAGCATCCCGGCGGCATCGAAGCGGGAAAGGGGATGTTCCGGCGGCAAGCGGGGTATCAACAGGTTGAACGCGGCGGCCAGGCCATAGGCGGCGATCACCCCAGCCATGGCGTGGGCCGGCGACTGGTCGGCCAGCCATCCTCCCACCATCACGCCGGACAGGATCGCGACGATGGTGGAGCCTTCCAGCATGCCGTTGGCCTTCACCAGTTTCGCGGGTCCGAAGAGCTGGCTGAGGATGCCGTACTTGGCCGGGCTGTAGGCGGCGGCTCCCATGCCAGCCACGGCATAGCTGGCCAGGGGGTTCAGGCCCAAGGCCAGCAGGGCGGCGCCGGCCAGCTTGATGGCGTTGGCAAGCAACATCACCCGCCCCTTCGGAAAGGCGTCCGCCAGGGCTCCGACATAGGGCGCGAGAAGGATGAACGGCACCACGAAACAGGCCTGGAGCAGGGGAATCCATTCCAGCCGCGCGCTGCGCTTGAGTTCGGCGATCGCGGCGATCAGCAGGGCGTTGTCGGCGAAAGCGGAAAGAAACTGGGCCAGGAGCACCGCGCCCATGGGCAGGCAAAACAGGGAAGGCTCAGGACGCGGCGGGCGGGAGGGGGTCATGGGATTTCCGGTCGAAGAAGGCGCGGGTCTCGAAGACGCTGTTGGCGAAACCTTGGCCATTCCGGCGCAACAGACGCTTCAGGGCGAAATCGAACAGCAGCGGATTGTGCTCCCGCAGCCCCATCAGGAAGGGCTTCGCCTCCGCCGCCAGCCACTCCAGGGACACCAGCCGCTCCAGGGAGACCAGGGGCAGGATGCCCGGCAGCGGGTAATCCGAGCCGTTGAGCAGGCGGCCATGCCAGTCCGGCCGGGCCAGCAGGGTATCCAGCACGTCGGCCCGGTTGAACTGGGTAACGGCGGAGATGTCCGCGAACAGGCGGCCGGCGTGGCCCGGCTCGTCCATCAGGCGGGCGAAGAGGTCGAAGCTGGAACGGCCGGGTCCGTTGGCCCCCCGGTCCAGGTCCATGTCCTCTCCGTGGGAGGCGCAATGGGCCACCACCACCCGCACCCCCAGGTCCATGGGCCGGCGCAGCTTCAGGGGGTTGCCGTAGTCCTGGCGTGCCGTGCCCGCCACGGCGGCCTCGTGGCCCGCGTGGGTGACGAGGGGCAGATCGTGACGGGCCAGGGCCCGGTAGAAGGCGTCGCAGCGGGGCGAGGCCGGGTCGATGCCCATGGCCGCCGGCAGCCACTTCATGGCCCGGGCGCCGGACGCCACGGCGGCTTCCAGGGCGTCCAGCGCATCGACCCGATAGGGATGGATGGAGGCGGCCCACACCATGCGCTCCGGATGGGCCGCCGCCACCCGGGCGGCATAGGCGTTGGGCAGATGGAAGGCGCTGGCCTCCCGCCGGGGCTGGCCGCCTTCGTCATGGGCCCAGTCGAAGGCCAGCAGCAGAATTTTGGCGCCGGGCGGAAACCCGTCCATCAGGTTCTCCAGCCGCGCCACGAAGCTCTCGTCCACCCGCCCCGGCGCGTTGTGGACACAGCCCGCGTTCAGATAGAACAGCTTCTGGATGTATTGCAGGGGATTCCACAGGCTGTCCATCTCCGGGTTCGCCCAGGCGCCGCTGCCCCCGTCCCCCACCCCCACCAGGTGGGCATGGGCGTCCCAGACCTTGGCGGGATCGACACCCTGCCACACCCGGTCCATCAGCGCATGCCTGGCCAGCTCCGGCGGCAGGCCCGCCCGGCAGGGATTGATGACCCCCGCCTCGGGCCACAGGCTCCAGCCGGCAAGGCCCAAGCCGCCCAGGGTGAGCAGGCCGGCGTGATGGAGGAAACGGCGGCGGTTCATACCGGGCTCCGTCGATGATTCGCAAAAACACGACAGCCGGGACCGGGTGATGTGATCGAACTCGCCTCCCGTTTGACCGACGGGAAAGCCAGGATGCCCAGCGCGCCAAGGGCAACCCCCGCCCAATGGGCCTGCCACGCAACCGCCACCCCCTCGGGCAAGTCGGCGACGGCGAAGCCGCCGAACGGCTCCGCCGCGAGCTTAGCCAACAGGAGAAGCGCGTCGACACACAACGACAGGCGAAGCGCTGGATATGCCCGCCAGGCTTGGACCAGGGCGAACACCCACAAGGCCACGGCCAACGCCGACACGCCCCGGTACACCGCCATGTCGGGAACCTGCAGGAACAGCGTCAGGGAAACAGCCGGCGCTGCCAGCAGGAGGGCCGCCGCCACGGCATTCCTCGCCCCGCGCCCCAACAGCCACAGCGCCGGAACCAGGAACGCGAGCCCGTCCCACGCCGCCTGGCCGACGGTGAAGTGGACCAGGTGGCCCGTCCACAGGCGCCAAAGCTCGCCCTTCGCAATGGCCAGTCGGTCGTATTCCAGCCAGGCGGCCACGCCATCCTGCATGCCCGCGATACCGGCCAGCGCCGCCGCGCAGAGCACGGCGGGGACATGGGTTTCAACGCGCATGGCGGCGGCTCCAGCCCCAGGCCCACAGCGCCAGGGGCAGCACGGCCAGCGAGCCCAGGGCACCGCCACCGGAATAGCCTGGGCGATTCTCGATGCGCACGCCAGCATCGGACTTGACCCGTTCCCGGTAGGTCGCGAGCTCCTTCTCCAGGTTGGGGATCAAGGCATCCAGGGCCTGGTCGAAACCCGTCTGGCGCGCCGCCCGGGACTTCTCCGTGAAGTTCATCATCGCCGCCGCGCCCTTCACGTTGGAACTGCCCGGCGCGCGGAACAGCAGCTTGCGGCTGGACACGTCGAACACCGCGGCTTCCAGCAAGGTATGGACGTCGTACTGGTCACCGTGGATCACGTAGGCGCCGATGATCGTCCAGTAAAGCACCGACAGGGCGTTGGTGTCGTTGAACTGGATCTGGTCATAGGACAGCAGGGCCACCACCTCCACGTTGAACAGGCGCGACACCTGTTCCAGGTTGGCGAAGCCGCCGTTGGGCCGCAGATAGGTGTTGGGAATGACCTCAATGCTGCCGATGAAGGGATGATGGGCGAAGGCCGCCTTCACTTTGTCCAGCATGTGCTGCTGCTCGCTGTCGGGCACGCCACCGGTACCCCAGGCTTTCGAGGGTACGAAAGCGATACCCACCCTGACCGGCGGCCGCAAGGTGGTCACCGTGGGCGTCATGGCGACGGGCGCAGTCTTGTCGCCATACAGGTAATCCACCACGCTGCCCGACTGCTTGTAGCCCTGTTGCGGAAACCAGGATGCGCAGCTGGCCAGCGCTAGCGCCAGAAACACCACAACCGCCGTCATCAACCGTCTCATATCAATCTCCATTCTTCCGGTCATCGTCAGTAAGCAACCACGCCCGCCTCTTTCCCGTCCTAGTGGAAGCAAGCGCCCCACCTATCTCCATGTCCGCACCCACGTCCCCACGCCCTGCACCACCAGGGCCATGCGCCGGTAATCCAGGGTTTCCGGGGTATCGCCCAGCCGGTGGTAATGGGGATTCCGATAGAACGCGGTATCCGTGACCATCACAGCGGGAATGTCGTGGGTCCAATAGGACGCATGGTCGGAGAAGTCGACGCCGGGCAGCCACGTCGGTGCGTTGATCGAGCGTACCGGTATCCCCGTTGCCCTGACGCCGGCCTTGACGGCGCGTACCAAGCTCGCGTCCGCCAGCCTGCCGACCACAGCGATGAAATCACCTGTTTTGGGATAGAGGACGCCCAGCCACGCCATGGGATAGCGTTGGCTCCCGGCACGGTCGTCAAAGTAGCCGATCATTTCCAGAACCACCACGGCAAGGGGCCGCATCTCACCAGATGCGGCTAGGGCCGCGTGGTGCGCGCTGCCCATGTCGGCTGTGCGGAATGCCGGCGGTTCCTCCAGAGTGAAGGCGAGGAGTTCCACCGGCACCCGGGGCGCTTCCCGGCCGAAAAGCCGGGCCAACTCCAGCAAACCGGCCACGCTGCCGGCGTTGTCGTCAGCTCCGCCGGAACCCTCGGCGGTGTCGTAATGAGCCCCCACGACGACAGGGCGGCCTTCCCGCGGGCCGAAGCGGGCAATTACATTGCGGTAGGTCGCGCCATCCACTTCGTAGCGCTGGCTTTCCACGCGCGCCCCGGCGGCGGCGAACCGGGATTCGATCATGCTGGCCGTCGCATCGAGAATTTCGGGATGGGCGAAATCCCGGCCGGCATGGCGGGCAGATAGCAGTTCCACGTCCGCCTTCAGGTTGGCCGCCGACACCCGGATCGGGAGCGTTTCAGATGTGCCTCCCCACATGGGCTGGGTCACCCAGAAGACCACCAGAAACGACACGATGATCATCGCGGCCATGGTCGCCAGGGCAAAACGCCCAATCCGCCTGGCGGTCACGCGGCCTCCCCCATCTTCTTCAACGTCACATAGTCCACCTTACCGGTACCCAGCAAAGGTAGGGCCTCCACCACCCGGATTTCCCTTGGCACGGCGATCTCCGGCAGGCCGCCGGCGCGGGCGGCTTCCTGCAGGTGCTCCT
>DAOQNK010000017.1:0-29826 GCA_035332045.1 Thiobacillaceae bacterium
AGGCCGGGTTGATGCAGTGGTTGCAGATGCGCGGCAGGTACATGTGGAAGGTGTTGGCGAACTGCTTGTAGATCTCCTTCTCCAGGTTCGCCATGTTGGTGTCCCGGGCCCGCTTCTCGAACTCGCCGGCCAGGTCGTCCTCCCAGTTGGGGCCCCAGGTGACCTTGTCCATCTTCTCGCCGGTGATCTGGGAGACGGGCCGGGCCGTGGGGGCCGCCTCGGACAGAGGGGCGTTCTGCAGGTGGGCGTAATCGAAGGTGAAGGGCTCGTAGTAGTCGTCGATCTCCGGCATGTCCGGATTGGCGAAGATGTTGAGGAGCCGGTCCAGCTTGGAGCCGGACTTGAGTTGCAGCTTGCCGCCCTTCAGTTCCCAGCCGCCGCGCCAGACCTCCTGGTTCTCCCATTGCTTGGGATAGCCGATGCCGGGCTTGGATTCGACGTTGTTGAACCAGACGTATTCCACACCCTTGCGGTTGGTCCAGACGTTCTTGCAGGTAACCGAGCAGGTGTGGCAACCGATGCACTTGTCCAGGTTGAAGACGAAGGCGAACTGCGCTCTGACTTTCATATGACTTCTCCTATCTCGTAGGGCGGATCGGACCGCGCCCGACTCCGCCGTTCACTTGGCGGCGGGGGATTCCTCCAGCCCGCCCTACGACATCCATTTGTTAACCACCGGAGCCCTCGGGAAGCGTGTACCCAGCCTCATGAGACCCGTGTCCTCCGAACCCCGGCGGTTAAACCCGTTGCCCTCCCCTCCGCGGGAGGGGAGGAAAAACCTCACTTGGGCCCCACTCCGACGGGATTGCGCTGCTTTTCCCGTTCCGGCGTCAGGGGCCGTTCCAGCCAGTCCACGTTCCGGTCCTCGATCTTGCGCACCACCACCACCTCGTCCCGGTTGCTGCCCACCGGGCCGTAGTAGTTGAAGCTGTAGGCCAGCTGGGCATAGCCGCCGATCATGTGGGTGGGCTTCACCACCACCCGGGTGACCGAGTTGAGGATGCCGCCGCGCTTGCCCGTGGTGGGGGAACCCGGCACGTTCACGTTCTTCTCCTGGGCGTGGTACATGAGGGCCATGCCGCGCGGGACCCGCTGGGAAACCACCGCCCGGGCCACCGTGGCGCCGTTGGCGTTCACCGCCTCCACCCAGTCGTTGTCGGCGATGCCCACGCTCTTGGCGTCCTCTTCCGAGATCCAGAAGTAGGGGCCGCCCCGGAACAGGTTGAGCATGCGCAGGTTGTCCTGGTAGCTGGAGTGGATGCCCCACTTGGAGTGGGGGGTGATCCAGGACAGCACCAGATGGGGACCGCTGGTGACCGACGCCGGCACCTTCTTGTGTTCCTGCATGTCCACCGGCGGGCGGTAGCCGCAGAACCCCTCGCCGAAGTCCAGCATCCACTCGTGGTCCTGATAGAAGTGGGCCCGGCCGGTCAGGGTGCGGAACGGGATGTGCTCGTGGACGTTGGTGTAGCCGGCGGTGTAGGACACGTGTTCCGACTCGATGCCGGACCAGGTGGGGGCGGTGATGATCTTGCGCGGCTGGGCCTGGATGTCGCGGAAGGTGATCTTGTCCTCGTGGCGGCCGGCGTACAGGTGGTGGTGGTCGATGCCGGTCTTCCGGCCGAGGGCCGACCAGGACTTGTGGGCCACCTCGCCGTTGGTTTCCGGCGCCATGCGCATCACCGCGTCACAGACGGCGATGTCCTCCTCCAGGCTGGGCATGCCGTAGGAGACGCCCGGCTCCTTCACCGTGTAGTTGCACTTCTTGAGTTCCTCGTATTCCTGCTCGGTGTTCCAGTCCAGGCCCTTGACGTTGTTGCCGGCCTTCACCATGAGGGGGCCCAGGGCGATGAACTTGTTGTAGGTGCTGGCATAGTCCCGTTCCACCACCTTGATCAGCGGCATGGTCTTGCCGGGAATGGGATCGCAGTCGCCCCGCTTCCAGTCCTTCACCTGGCCCAGGGGCTGGGCCAGCTCGAAGGGCGAATCGTGCTGCATGGGCAGGGAGACGACGTCCTTCTTCACCCCCAGGTGCTTGCCGGCCAGGGCGGAGAACTTCTTCGCCAGGGCCTTGAAGATCTGCCAGTCGGACTTGGATTCCCAGCCCGGGCTCACCGCCTCGGACAGGGGATGGATGAAGGGATGCATGTCCGTGGTGTTGAGGTCGTGCTTCTCGTACCAGGTGGCGGTGGGCAGGATGATGTCCGCGTAGGCGCCGGTGGAGTTGAGGCGGAAGTTGATGTCCACCATCAGGTCCAGCTTGCCGGCGGGCGCGTTCTCCACCCACTTCACTTCCTTGCAGTCGTTGCCTGCGCCGCCTTCCTGCAGGACGCCGTTCTGGGCGCCCAGCAGGTGCTTCAGGAAATACTCATGGCCCTTGGCGGAGGTGCCGATCAGGTTGCCGCGCCAGACGATGAGGTTGCGGGGCCAGTTCACCGGGTTGTCCGGGTCCGCGTAGGCCATGTCCAGGGCGCCCGACTTCAACTGCTCGGCCACGTACTTGGCCACCCCCGCCTCGTCGGTGGCGCCGGCCTTGGCGGCTTCGATGCCGATCTCGATGGGGTTCTTGTTGAAGTGGGGATTGGAGGGCAGCCAGCCCAGGCGGGTGGAGACGACGTTGTAGTCCGCCAGGCTGTAGCCCTTGTTGCGGTTGCGGCCGGCGGGGGAAAGCAGCTCGTCCGGCTTCACCGTCTCGTAGCGCCACTGGTCGGTGTGGAAGTACCAGTAGGAGGTGGAGTTCTGGTGCCGGGGCGGCCGGTGCCAGTCCAGGCCGAAGGCGATGGGCGCCCAGCCGGCCTGGGGCCGCAGTTTCTCCTGGCCCACGTAATGGGCCCAGCCGCCGCCGCTCTGGCCCACGCAGCCGCACAGGTGCAGCAGGTTCATGATGGCGCGGTAGGCCTGGTCGTGGTGGTACCAGTGGTTGATGGCGGCGCCCATGATGACCATGGACTTGCCCTTGGTCTTGGCGGCGTTGTCGGCGAATTCCCGGCCGGTGCGCTCCAGGTCGGCCTTCTTCACACCCGTGACTCTCTCGGCCCAGGCGGGGGTATAGGCGACGTTGGGGTCGTCGTAGTCCCGGGCCACGTTGCCGCCGCCCAGGCCCCGGTCCACGCCGTACTGGGCCACCAGCAGGTCGAACACCGAGGCCGACAGGGCTTCGGTGCCGTCGGCCAGCTTGACCCGGCGGACCGGCACGTTGCGGAACAGGAGATTGGGCTCGCCCGGGGTGAAGTGGGGGAAGCCCACGGAAACCACCTCGGTGCCCGCCTTGCCCTGGCAGGTGAGCTCCAGGCGGGTTTCGTGGCCCGAGGATTGTTCCAGCAGGTTCCATCGGCCCTCTTCGCCCCAGCGGAAGCCGATGGAGCCGTTGGGGACCACGAAGCTTCCGGACATCTCGTCCCAGGCCACCGTCTTCCACTCGGGGTTGTTGGCTTCGTTCATGCCGCCCAGGTCGGAAGCGCGCAGGTTGCGGTCGCTGACATAGCCGTCGCCGTGCTGGCGCAACAGCACCTGCATGGGCAGGTCGGTGTACTTGCGGGCGTATTCCTGGAAGTAGGGGTCCTGCTTCTGGATGTAGAACTCCCGGATGGCCACGTGGGCCATGGCCATGAAGGCGGCGGAGTCGGTGCCCTGGCGGACCGGCATCCAGAGGTCGGCGAACTTGCAGAACTCGGCGTAGTCCGGCGACATGGAGACGATCTTGGTGCCCTTGTAGCGGGTCTCGATGGCGAAGTGGGCGTCCGGCGTCCGCGTCATGGGCAGGTTGGCGCCGGCGATGATGATGTACGTGGAGTTGTACCAGTCCGCCGCCTCGGGCACGTCGGTCTGCTCGCCCCAGGTCTGGGGGCTGCCGATGGGCAGGTCGCAGTACCAGTCATAGAAGGAGCCGCAGGCGCCGCCGATGAGGCTGAGATAGCGGGAGCCGGCGGCGTAGGAGATCATGGACATGGCCGGGATGGGCGAAAAGCCGTAGATGCGGTCCGGACCCCACTTCTGGATGGTGTGGACGTTGGCGGCGGCCGTGATCTCCAGCACCTCGTCCCAGGTGGTGCGCACGAAGCCGCCCAGGCCCCGCACCTTCACGTACTTGTCGCGCTTGGCCGTGTCGGCCTGGATGGCCGCCCAGGCGTCCACCGGGTCCTTGCCGGACTGGCGCTCGGCCCGGTACAGGTCCAGGAGCCGGCCCCGCACCATGGGGTGCTTGATGCGGTGGGGCGAATACAGGTACCAGGAGAAGGAGGCGCCCCGCTGGCAGCCGCGCGGCTCGTGGTTGGGCATGTCTTCCCGGGTGCGCGGGTAGTCGGTCTGCTGCATCTCGAAGGAGACCAGGCCGTTCTTCACGAAGATCTTCCAGGAGCAGCCGCCGGTGCAGTTCACGCCGTGGGTGGAGCGCACCACCTTGTCGTGGCGCCACCGGTTGCGGTAGGCATCCTCCCACTTGCGGTCCTCGATGGTCTTCACGCCGTGGCCGCCGGAGAAGGACTCCCGGGGATGGGTGAAGTAGGTCAGGCGATCCAGAAAGTGACTCATGTAAGGCTCCTTGTGTTGCCTGGGCTCGCGCCCGAACTCAATCGCAATTAATCAATCCACTACCGGGACAGCAGCGAATACGCCGCGTACCCCGCGATCAGCAGGCCGGCCACCAGATTCAGCGGCCGGGTCTTTTCCGAAAAACTCGGTACGAACAGGGCGTCGATGCGCAGGGCCTCGGTGAGAGGCGCGCGCATGAACATCGCCGCCACCAGCAGCGCCCCGTAGAGCGCGCCCAGCAGGTGGATCAGGGTGTCCGGATGGTTCATGGTCCGCGCCCTTCCTCAGACCTTGCCCAGGTCGATCTGGCGCATGCGCTCCTTCTCGCCGTCGGACAGCTTGTCCCACCAGGTGCCGCCGCTGTTGCCGTAGTCGAAGCGCTCGGCGCCCTTGCGGGTATAGAAGTGCCAGTTGATCCACCAGGAGTACGCGTAGAACACCGCCGCGCCGATGAAGAACGGGATGGCGCTGCCATAACTGGTGATGGAGGCGCCGATCAGGGAGGTGAAGATGAAGGGACCGAAAGCCGCCCAGGCGCCGGTCCAGCCCAGCATCTGGGCGCCCTTGGCGGGGGAGTAGGCAAAGACGATGGGGTACTGGCGGAAGGTGGCGGCGTTGTTGATGCCGGTCATGAAGAACAGCCAGAGCATGCCGTACAGGAACAGGGGGAACTGTTCCACGCCGCTGGGGATGAGGGCGCCTGAGAGCGCCAGGAAAGCGGCGCCGGCGATCTGGCCCAGGGTGGTCCAGTGCATGCCCTTGCTGCCGCCGATCCTGTCGAACAGGCCGCCGGTGAAAGAGCGCATCAGGCCGCCGATCAGGGGGCCCATGAAGGCGTAGGCCAGGGGATCCGGGGCGCCGTCGAAGCCGCCGTAGATCGTCTTGATCATGATCGGAAAGGCCGCCGCGTAGCCGGAGAAGGACCCGAAGGAGCAGATGTAGGTCATCGTGCAGTTCCAGGTATGGGTACGCGCCCGGTTCTTGCTGGACAGGATTTCGAACTGGCCCTTGAAGCCCCGGGAGGGGAGGCTCACGCTCTTCAGCAGCAGCGCGCTGAGGATGAAGGCCAGGACGAGGAAGGGCACGTAGATGAAGGCGGCGTTCTGCAGCCACAGGGGCTTCTTCACCACGTTCAGCACCGCCACGTCGGTGATCTCACCCTTGTCGTTGCGCTTCACGTCCACCTTCATGCCCTTGGTGGGCACGACCTCGACGATCCTGCCCTTGTCGTCCTTCTTCACCTCCTCCTTGATCTTCTTGACCGCGTCGTTCTCGTGCAGGACCACATCCTTGAGCGTGCCGTTTTCGTCGCGGACGATCTCGATGGCGGCCATCAGCTCGGGCTTCTTCACCGCCACGTCGGTGACCAGCTTGGTCTGGGCATCCTTGGTAACGGCCAGCGCGCCCTTGACCGGATCGCCCTTGGTGAACACCTGGGGACCGCCGGCCAGGCCGACCACGCTGGCGCCGATGATCAGCGGCGTGACGAACTGCACCACCGACACGCCGAAATTGCCGATGCCGGCCTGGATGCCCAGGGCCAGGCCTTGCAGCCGTTTCGGGAAGAAGATGGACGTGGAAGGCATGAAGGACGAAAAGTCACCGCCGCCCATGCCGCACAGGAAACCAATGATCATGAAGGTTTCCCAGGGGGTGGAAAGATCCTGGATGGCGTGGCCCAGCCAGAGCATGGGCAGGATCTTGATGATGGTGGCGATGCTCACCACCGGCCGGGTGCCCAGCACCGGGATGAAGTTGGAGTGGATCAGGCGCAGGACGCCGGAGGCGAAGCCGGGAATGGCGGCCAGCCAGAACAGTTCCATGGTGGAGAACTTGAAGCCGATCTGGGGCATCTTCACCACCACCGCGCTCATCACGAACCAGGTGGCGAAGGAGAACAGCAGCGAGAAGGTGGTGACGCCGCAGGTGCGCCAGGCGATGGCACGGCCGGTCTCGTTCCAGAACTGCGGGTTTTCGGGTTCCCAACGGGGCAGACGTGCCATATCCCGGACTCCTTATAGGTGGGGGGTTGCGATGCGGGGGAAGGGAGAGAGGGACATGGCGTTCATTCCATGTCGTCCGCGGCCAGGGCGGGCTTCTTGATGAGGTCCAGCTTTCGGACCTCGGTGGTGTACATCCAGATCAGGGAGACCCAGACCACGCCGTACATCAGCATGAAGCAGCTGGAACGGATGCCGGTCAGGTCCACCAGGGCGCCGAACATGATGGGCAGGAGGAAACCGCCCATGCCGCCCACCAGGCCGACGATGCCGCTGATGACGCCGATGTTGTGGGGGTAGTCGTCGGAGATGTACTTGAACACGCTGGCCTTGCCGAAGGCCCAGGCCACGCCCACGGTGAACATGAGGGCGGTGAACATCTCGGGGCTGAGGTAGATGTGGTAGGTCTGGGGACCGGCCACGGTCTTCACGGTGAACTCGGTCTGAGGGTAGGAGAGAATGAACAGGCAGATCCAGGACACCCACAGCACCCACCAGGTGACCCGGTGGGCACCGTACTTGTCCGACAGCCAGCCGCCGATGGCGCGCAGCACGCCGCCGGGCAGGGAGAAGCAGGCGGCCAGGAAGGCGGCGGTCTTCAGGTCGAAGCCGTACTCGCTGACGTAGTACTTGGTCATCCACAAGGACAGGGCCACGTAGCCGCCGAAGACGATGGAGTAGTACTGGCAGTACTTCCACACCGTGGGGTCCCGCAGGGCCTGGAGCTGCTCCCGCACCGTCACGTGGGAAGGCACCCGGTGGGCCGGGTCGTCGTAGGTGAAGAACCAGAACAGGATGGCGGTGACCAGCATGGCCGCCGCGTAGACCTGGGGCACCATGGCCCAGCCGTAGGCGATCACGATGCTGGGCGCCACCAGCTTGGTGAGGGCCGCGCCGGAGTTGCCGGCCCCGAACACGCCCATGGCCATGCCCTGGCGGGATTTCTCGAACCAGCGGGCGCAGTAGGCGATGCCCACGGAGAAGGAACCGCCGGCCATGCCCACGAACAGGCCGATGCTCAGGAAATGCCAGAATTCGGTGGCGTGCTCGATGAGCCAGATGGGGCCCACCGTGGAAAGCATGAGCAGGAAGAAGACCACGCGGCCGCCGAACTTGTCGGTGAGCATGCCCAGGGGCAGGCGGATCAGGGAGCCGGTGAGCACCGGGGTGGCCACCAGCATGCCGAACTGGGTTTCGTTGAGGCCCAGTTGGGTTTTGATGGGGATGCCGATGACCGCGAACATCATCCACACGGCAAAGCACACCGTGAAGGCCAGCGTGCTCATCACGAGCACGGAAAGCTGCTGTTGCGAACGTGGCGTCATGGCATTCCCCACACAAGAAAACTTCGATATCCGAATGTCGGTGAAGGCCAGTTTAGGGAGCCGAAAAATCCGCGCCAGACGGGGGCCGGAGCCGCTCAAAGCCGGGATTTACCCAGGAAGTGGTAGCGGGGTATGTGCGTATCTCATTGATTTTTAAGTGTTGAACGAGCCGTTCGGCCGCCGCCGGGGGCGGCACGATACTTTGTGGGTATTTCCACGCCGCTGGCATGGGGATAAAAGTGATACACCCCGAATCCCCCAGCCGCCGTCGGGCGGACAACTGCTCCCGGACCATGCCCCTGCGCCATCGACCGTCCCTTTCCTGGAAGGCCTTGCAGAACTCCCTGCTGCTGCGCATGGGCGGCGCCATCGCCGCCATCGCACTGCTCGCCGTGCTGGGCATGTCGGTATCCGGCCTGGTGGCGGAATCCACCCAGGGCAGCGGCGAGGCCATCAACCGGGCCGGCAGCCTGCGCATGCAAAGCTGGCAGATGGCCAGCCTCTACCTCGCCGCGCCCCTGCCGCCGGACAGCGACGCGCCGATGCGCATGGCGGAAGCCCTGCGCGGCTTTGAATCCACCCTGGACAGCGAGGCCATCCGCGCCATGCTGCCCCGGGGCGGCGACACGGGCCTGGCCCACACCTACCGGCTGGTCCGCGAGGAGTGGCGGCAATCCATCCGGCCCCGCTTCGTGGCCATGGCGGAAGGCCGGATCGAGGCGCCCGACGCGCGGCAACGGGCGGCCCTGCTGGCGGAAATGGGGCGCTTCGTCGGCCACCTCAACCAGCTGGTCAAACAGATGGAGGACACCACCGAGGCCAAGATTCTGGTCATGCGCCTGGTGCTGGGCGTGGCCCTGATCCTGACGGTGCTGGTGGTGCTGCTGACCGTCCACCTCATCCACAACCATCTGGTCCAGCCCCTGCGCGGCCTGCTGGAACTGGCGGCCAGCGTCGGGCGGGGCGACCTGTCCACCCGCACCGCCCACACGGGCGAGGATGAACTGGGCCAGGTGGGCCAGGCCTTCAACCTCATGGCCGAGGACCTCTCAAAACTTTACGAGGACCTGGAGTCCCGGGTCCGGCAGAAGACCTCGGAACTGACCCGCAGCAACCAATCCCTGGAACTGCTCTACCACTCCATCGCCCGCCTCCACGGCGAGAGCCCGGGGCAGCCCGTCTACCAGGCGGTCCTGCGCGACATCGAAGTCACCCTGGGCCTGGGCCACGGCATCATCTGCCTGGGTGAGCATGGCGGCGACCGGGGCTACGCCGTGGCCACCACCATGGAACCCGGCGACTCGAACCCGTGCGCCAAGACCGAATGCCTCTGGTGCCACGGCACCGACCAGACCCGGGTCAGCATCGCCGGCGACTTCCACCACCGACTGACCCTGCCCCTGGCCGATCCGGAACGCCAGTACGGCGTGCTGATCCTGGAAATCCCCGACGGTCGGCAACTGGAAGCCTGGCAGGTCCAGTTGCTGGAAGCCCTGTCCCGCCACATTGGCGTGGCCATCGGCGCCGAGCGTCGCATCGAACAGAACCGGCGGGTCGCCCTCCTGGAGGAGCGGGCGGTCATCGCCCGGGAACTCCACGATTCCCTGGCCCAATCCCTGGCCTACATGAAGATCCAGGTCAGTCGCCTGCAACTGACCCTCAAGGATCCGGGCAAACAGCCGGAGGCGGATCAGATCCTCCTGGAATTGCGCGAGGGCATGAGCGGCGCCTACCGACAGCTGCGGGAGCTCCTGACCACTTTCCGCCTGAAGATGGAAGGCCAGAATCTGGCCAGCGCCCTGCGGCAGACGGTGGGGGAATTCGCCGAGCGGGGTGGGCTGGACATTGCCCTGGACCTGGGCCTGGCCAACTGCCCCCTGACCCCCAATGAAGAGATTCACATCCTGCATGTGGTGCGGGAGGCCCTTTCCAACGTCCTCAACCATGCCCGCGCCCACCATGCCACGGTGAGCCTGGCAACCCGCACCGACGGCGAGCTGGAGGTGGCGGTGGAGGATGACGGCGTGGGCATTTCCAAAGGGGCCAACCTGCACCATTACGGCATGACCATCATGGAGGAGCGGGCCCGCACCCTGGCGGGGCGCATCGCCGTCGCGGCACGGACACCGCGCGGCACCCGGGTCTCCCTGGTCTTTCGGCCCCAGGGCCGCCACGGCGAAATTCATGAATTACGGAGAGCCCAAGCATGATGACGGACACCCCCCAATCCCTGCTGGTCATCGACGACCATCCCCTGTTCCGCAAGGCGGTGCTGCAACTGGTGGACATGACCGGCGACTTCACGGTGGTGGGCGAGGCCTCCTCCGGCGCCGAGGGCCTGGAAATGGCCCAGAAACTCCGGCCGGACATGATCCTCCTGGACCTCAACATGAAGGACATGAACGGCATCGAAGTGCTCAAGGTGCTCAAATCCTGGGCCCTGGACTGCCGCGTGGTCATGCTCACCGTGTCCGACGAGGCGGCCGACCTGGTGGCCGCCCTGCGGGCTGGCGCCGACGGCTATCTGCTGAAGGAGATGGAACCCGAGGACCTGCTCGCCAAGCTCAAGGAAGCCGCCGCCGGCCAGGTCACCCTCACCGAGCGGCTCACGCGCCTGCTGGCCCATTCCCTGCGGGAGGACAACCGCCCCCGGGACCCGGACCAGGCGGGCCTCACCGACCAGGAAAGCCGCATCCTGGACTTGATCGCCCAGGGAAAAAGCAACAAGCTCATCGCCCGGGAACTCAACATCGCCGAGGGCACCGTGAAAGTCCACGTGAAACATCTGCTCCGCAAGCTCAACCTGCGCTCCCGCGTCGAGGCCGCGGTCTGGGCCGTGGACCGGCGGCGGGGTTAGGCCCGTGCATTCCGGGCTGAGCGCGCACGTCCCCCCCTTTGAAAAAGGGGGGCTAGGGGGGATTTCCAACGCTTCCTTCGACCGAGCCGGCTTCAAATCCCCCCCGGCCCCCCTTTTGCAAAGGGGGGAGCGGGTTTCATGGCGCGCATGGCTCGGTGTCCTCTTGCTGGGCCTGCTGCCCGCCTTCATCGGCCAATCCTCGGCCGGACCGCCCCTGGACGACAAGGGCAAGGCGGGTTACGCCGAGTATTTGAAGGCACCCGGCCATCGAGCCTTCGCCATCGCCCCCGGCGGCGCCTGGTCCTGGCGCGGCGACATGCCCAGCGAGGACATGGCCCGGCAAGGCGCTCTCGAGGACTGCCAGGCCCACGCCCGGCGCCGTTGCCAGCCTTACGCCGTCGACGAGCGGGTGGTCTTCGACGCCGCCGACTGGTCCACCGCCTGGCGCCCCTACGCCAGCGCCGCCCAGGCCGCCAGCGCCCGGGAAGGCCTCGCCCCGGGCCTGCGCTTTCCCGACATCGCCTACACCGATCCGGCAGGCAAGCCGCGCCAGCTCTCCAGCCTGACCGGCAAGCTGGTGGTGCTGCACTTCTGGGGTTCCTGGTGCCCCCCCTGCCAGCGGGAAATGCCGGACCTGGCCAAACTCCACCAGGCGTTGCGGGGCAGGCCGGATGTCCGCTTCGTCTTCCTGCCGGTGCGGGAACCCGTGGCCCGCTCCCGGGCCTGGATGAAGGACAAGGGCTTGGCCCTGCCCGTCGCCGACGGCGGCGCCACAACCGAAAAGGAAGGCGCTTTTCGTCTGGCCGATGGCCGGAAACTGGTGGACCGGGACTTGGCTCGCGTCTTTCCCACCACCTACGTGCTGGACCGTCACGGCCTGATCCTGTTCGCCCACACGGGACCGGTGGCGGACTGGGGCGCCCTGACTCCGCTGATCCTCGACGCCGCGGCCCACTCCGGCCGCTAGCCCACGGCGCTTGACAAGTACATACCGAATGGTATGTACTGCACCCATGGACAGCCGCCAACCCGACCTGACCCGCCAGCGCATCCTGGAAGCAAGCTTCGCCGAAATTCACCGGCAAGGCTTCCAGGCCGCCAGCGTCGCCAACATCCTGACCACCACGGGCCTTACCAAAGGCGCGCTCTATCATCATTTTCCCAGCAAGAAGGACTTGGGCCTGGCGGTGATCGACGAGATCATCGCCCCCGCCCTGGCTGAGCGATTCATCAAACCCCTGCGCGAGACCGAGCGCCCGGCGCGGGCGCTCATCGGCCTGATCGGCGGCAAGCAGAGCCAGAGCGAGGAACTGATCCGGCTGGGTTGCCCCCTCAACAACCTGATGCAGGAGATGAGCCCGGTGGACGAGGATTTCCGCCACCATCTCAACCGCATCCTGGCCCATTGGCAGGATGCCTTCGAGGAGGCCCTGCGTCGCGCCCAGATGGCGGGGGAAATCCACCGGGAGGTGAACTGCCACGCCGTGGCACTGTTCATCGTCTCCGCCTGGGAAGGCTGTGTCGGCATCGCCAAGAACATGCAGTCGGTGGACAGCTACCGGGCCTGCATGTCCCAGTTGCAGTCCTACGTATCCAGCCTGTTGAGCTCGACGGGCTGAATTTTTTCCCCAGAAGCATACCGACCGGTATGTATTTTTGTATGAGAGGAGTGTGCCATGAGCTTGATCCAAACCGTTTCTCCCGCGAACGCCACCGGCGAAGTCGCCGCCATCTACTCGGCGTTGCAGGCGCGCATGGGCTTCGTGCCCAACGGGCTGCAATTGCGCAGCGCCAGCCCGGCCTTGTTGAAGCTGCAAATGGAAGGCCTGGGCTACTTCATGCAGCATCCGAGCCTGTCCATGCCTCTGCTGGCCTGCATCCGCATGCTGGTGTCCCAGAAAACGGACTGCGCCTACTGCGTGGACCTGAATGGCGGCATGCTCATCAACATGATGGGCTGGACACCGGACCAGGTGGCCGCCACCCGGGCCGATCCCGCCGCCGCGAACCTGCCCGCCCGGGAAGTGGCCATGCTGAAGTTCGTCCTGAAGGGCGTAGCCGATTCCCTGTCCATCACAGCCGCCGACCTGGACGCCCTGCGCGCCTTGGACTGGAGCGACCGGGACATCCTGGATGGCCTGTATCACGGCGCCAACATGGTGGCCGGCGACATCCTCCTCAACGCCTTCAAGGTGGAAAAGGACATGTGACAGATTTCCTGAAAGCCCCGGTTGAACGCGGCCCGGAAGCGGACGTGCAGCGGGATGGCCCGACGGGTGATCTCTCCCGAAGGGAAAAGCCCGGTTCCCCCATCACGTTGCGATTCCAGCGAAGCGATCAGCCGAGGTTTTCAGGATGAGTTGACAGTCCACGCAGGCGGCCTTGAGAATCCAACCATGTCTTTCCTCAACGCCGCCCTCCTTCCCTGCCGCCGTCGCGTCGCGCGCGTATGGCGCCACGCCATGGGTCCGGGGCCGCGACGATGATGAAGCCGTGAACATCTGAAGCCGTTTTCACCAAGGCCGCGACCCGCAAGGATTCGCGGCCTTTTTGTTTTGTACGTCGAGCAAGGAAGCGCCATGTCCGTCCCCCTCGCCTACCTCGGTGTGGTGTTGATCTGGTCCACCACCCCCCTGGCCATCAAGTGGAGTGCCCTGGGCACCGGTTTCGCCTTTGCCGTCCTGGCCCGCATGGCCATCGGCGTGGTGCTGGCCAGCCTGATCCTGACCGTCTGGCGAGTCGGCTTTCCCCTGCACAGTTCGGCCCGCCGCACCTACCTGGCGGGCGGCCTGGGCCTGTTCGGCGCCATGATCTGCACCTACTGGGGCGCCCAGTTCATCACGTCCGGCCTGGTGTCGGTGCTGTTCGGCCTGGCGCCCCTGGTCACCAGCCTCCTGGCGGCCCTGTGGCTAGGCGAGCGCGCCCTGGCGCCGGCCCGGCTGCTGGGCATGCTGCTGGGCCTCGCCGGCCTGGGTGTGGTGTTCAGGGCCGAATCGGGCCTGGGCGGACCCGACGCCCTGGCAGGCATGGGGGCCTTGCTGCTGGCGGTGCTCATCTACTCCGCCAGCCTGGTCTGGGTGAAACGGATCGGCGACCACAGCCCGCCCCTGGCCATCACCACGGGCACCCTGGCGGTCTCCCTGCCCCTGTTCGCCCTCGTCTGGCTGCTGGCCGATGGCCGCCCGCCCACCCGCCTGCCCCTCCAGGCCGGCGCGGCGATCGTCTATCTGGGGGTGTTCGGCTCGGTGCTGGGCTTTGCCCTTTACTACTACATCGTTCGCCACCTGGATGCCGGCCGGGTCGCCCTCATCACCCTGATGACACCGGTGCTGGCGCTGTTCCTGGGCATCCTGCTCAACGGCGAAACGGTGCCGGCCCGGGTGTGGCAGGGCACGGCCCTCATCGGCCTGGGCCTGAGCCTTCATCAATGGGGCGGGCGTCTTGGCCCGGCCCTTCGCCCCGGCAAGTAACGCCACCCTTGGAGCAGCCATGCGAGATTGCGAATCCCTGGAAGAAGTACGACGCGAGATCGACCGCGTCGACCGGGCCCTGGTGGCCCTGCTGGCGGAACGGGGCGGCTATGTCCGCCAGGCGGCCCGTTTCAAGCGGGACGCGGCCGCCGTCCGAGCCCCGGACCGGGTGGAGCGGGTGGTCGCCGGCGCCCTGGCCCTGGCCGGTGAGCTGGGGGCCAGCCCCCGCGTGACGGAACGGGTCTACCGGACCATGATCGCCGCCTTCATCGAAGAAGAGATGACCGCCGCGGGCCTGGCCTCCACACCGGCCAGCGACGAGTAAGGCAACCCAGAAGTTTGCGTCCATGCCGAGCCGCCCATCCGCGCGCCGAGAACGCGCAGCAAACCGCAGCCCTAGCCGCAGCCAGGGCGACGATGCACGACACGCCGTCGGCGATGGAGGGCGCGTCGAACAGCGCGAAACCGATGGGTTGTCTTACAAGCGGCTGATGTCGGCGAACGTGCCGCCGGTCAGCCGGGCCAGGTCCTCGGGAGCCAGTTCGATCTCCAGGCCCCGCCGTCCGGCGCTGACGTAAAGGGTCGGGAAGGCTCGGGCCGAGGCATCGATCAGGGTCCGCAACCGCCGTTTCTGGCCCAGGGGGCTGATGCCCCCCGGCACGTAGCCGGTGGCGCGCTCGGCGTCGCCCTTGTCCGCCATCTCGCATTTCTTCGCCCCCAGGGCGGCGGCGCAGCGCTTCATGTCCAGCAGGCCCGACACCGGCACCACGGCTACCGCGAGGCCGCTCCCCTCCAGGCTTACCACCAGGGTCTTGAAGACCCGTTCCGGCGGCAGGCCCAGGGCGGTGGCCGCCTCCTCGCCATAGGCCGTGGCCCGGGGATCGTGGACATACGCGTGGACCTGGAAGGTCAGGGCGGCGCGTTTTGCGGCGTGTATGGCGGGAGTCATGACGGGCGGCGGCGGAGAAACGCCGCCATTGTCCGGATTGGCACGCCCGTCACAATGCCTTAGGAGCCTGTCGGCCTTGAAGGGAAATCGGCTGCAACTCCGCCGGAGCGGTCCATTTTTTGCCCATTTCTTGGGCAATAGTTCGACTATTGCCCTGTGAAACCGTCAAAAACTGTCCTCGCTCAGGCGAATTTTCGCTTCGATTCTTCAAGTCCGACAGGCTCCTAGGCCACGGCTTCGACCTCCAGGGGCTGGCCGTTCAGGATGACGCCGCCGCTGACCTGCACGGCCCGGGCCAGGGTATCCAGGACCGGACAGTGGCGTTCCACGGTACGAACCAGGTTGCGCAGCGCCTCCGGATCGGCGGGGCTGTCCACCCGGGTTTCGAAGACGATCTTCTGGTAGCCGGCCGGGACGTTCTCGTCCATGCCGAAGAGGCCGCGCAGATCCAGGTAGCCCCGCAGGTTGACCTGGACCTTGTCCAGGGGGATGTCCATCACGGCGGCATAGGCGCTGTACATGATCTCCTGGCAGGCCCCCAGGGCCACCAGCAGCAACTCCACCGGGTTGGCGGCGCTGTCCTGTCCACCCAGTTCCGGCGGCTCGTCGATCATGATGGGCGCGAATTCACGGACCCGGGCGCTGCATCGAACGTCTTCCTCCAGCCGGGTATCGGCGCGGAACACCACCTTGGCGGCGCCTCCGTTGCCCTGGATGCCGGCAATAGTCTTCATCAAGGCGGCTTTCACGGTTTCCTGCGACATGGCCTTTCTCCTTCGGAAATCTTCCATTGGGATTCCGGCCGGGACATCCGGCCGGTCCCTGGCATTAAAGGCGTCGCACCCCGGGCCGCGACATCCGGACGAACCGCAGCGGAGGGGAGGAAATACCCTGCCTCAGACACGTATCGGGTCGGGTTGGCGGGGCCGGACAGGCGGGGGCGCATCCTCGCCGCTCAGGTCCTCGCCCTCCTGTTCCAGGGCCATGAACATCCGCACCAGTTCCGACAGGGTTCGCGCCTTCATCTTCTCCATGGCGTTGGCGCGGTGGGCTTCCACGGTCTTCGGGCTGAGGCCCAGGTCGATGGCGATGACCTTGTTGGCGCAGCCGTTCACCACCATGCTGGCCACCTCCCGCTCCCTGGGGGAGAGCATCAGGTAGGCGGCCTGGATCCGGGCCAGGCGCTCCCGTTCCAGGCCCTTTTGCCGGCAAAGGGCCAGGGCCCGGCCGATGCTGTCCAGCAGCACCTGGTCGTTGTAAGGCTTTTGCAGGAAATCCAGGGCGCCGCTGCGCATGGCGCGCACCGCCATGGGCACGTCGCCATGGCCGGTGACGATGATGACCGGCAGGCAGCAGCCCCGCTCCCGCAACTGGTCCTGGAGTTCCAGGCCGCTCATGCCCGGCATGCGCACATCCAGCACGACGCAGCCGCCGGCTTCATGGTCGAAGCCGGCCAGGAACTCCTGGGCCGAGGCGTGGCAGCTGACCCGGTGGCCCACCGACTCCAGCAGCCAGCGCAGGGAATCCCGGGCGGCACGGTCATCGTCCACCACGTAAACGGTTGGTTCATTCATGTCGGCTCTTCTCCTCGATACCCGGTAGATTGAAGTGGAAGACGAGACCCGGTCCGGGGTCGTTGGCGGCGACCCGCAGGTCGCCGCCATGGGCCTCGACGATGGAACGGCAGATGGCCAGGCCCATGCCCATGCCATTCGCCTTGGTGGTGAAAAAAGGTTCGAAAATACGGTTGCGCAGTTCCTCCGGGAGGCCGGGCCCCTGATCCCGGATCTCCACCGCGACCCCGCCACCGGGACCGATGGCCAGGTGGATGCGCAGCCGGCGCGCCTCGGGGGCCACCGCGTCCATGGCTTCCACCGCGTTGCGGGCCAGGTTGAGCACGACCTGCTCGAGCTGGATGGCCTCCCCGGCCACCCGGGGCAGGGCCGGCGCCACGTCCGTCTCGATGGCGACCTGGTGCTGGGCCGCCTCCGGCTCGGCGATGCGCAGGGCCTCCCGGAGCACCGCGGCCATATCCACGGCCCGCACGGGCGATTCCTCCTTGCGCACGAACTTGCGCAGGCTGCGCAGGATTTCACCGGCCCGTTCCGCCTGCTCGCAGACCTGCTCGATGGCCAGGGCCATGTCCCCCGGGGAAATCTGGCCGGCGCGCAGGCGGCGCAGGCAGCCCCGGGAATAGTTGGCGATGGCGGCCAGGGGCTGGTTGAGTTCGTGGGCCAGGCCCGAGGCCATCTCGCCCATGGTGTTCACCCGGGCCGCGTGGGCCAGTTCCCGGTAGTGCAGCCTGACTTCGGCCTCGGCCCCCTTGCGGGCGGTGATGTCGCGGGTGATGCCCAGCAGGGCCGTCACCCGTCCCCGACCGTCCCGCCACGGCACGGCATGGGTTTCCATCCAGCGGCGCTGGCCCTTGAGGCTGACGATCTGAAACTCCAGGACCCCGGATTCCCCCCGGGCCACCCGCTCGCTCAGGTCCCGGTAGGCCGCCTGGAACTCCGGGGCGATGACCCGGAAGACCGAGGTGCCGACGATTTCCTCGGGTTGGCCGGCTTCCACCAGGCGCAGGCCGGCGGGATTCATCTCCAGGAGGATGCCATCGAAGGATTGCAGCTTCACGCACTCCGGCTCCGAGGCGATGATCTGGCGCAGGCGCTGCTCATTGTCCGCGAGCCTTTCCTCGGCCCGCCGACGCTCGGCGATTTCCCCCTCCAGGACCCGCTTGGACTGGCGCAGGCGCAGGTTGAGACGGATCACATAGGCCAGCAGGACCGCCATGCACCCCATGGCGAGATAGAGGCTGGCCCAGGCGGACAGGGGCAGGGCGTGGTCCAAACGAGTGCTCCGGACGTAAAGACCTGGCTGTCTAGCAAGAAGCGCACCGCCCCTTGGCGGCGAGGCCAGGCCGCCTGTTCAGCGGCGTTCCGGCCGGAGTCTGACAGGCTGGCAGGGGGGATGCCGTCTCCCTGGTGAGACGGCGCGGGACAGTTCGTCACGCCCGCCGGAGCGGACGGCGATCCCTGCCGCCCGCGGGCCGGTCCGGAACCGGCCCCGTCAGGCTACCGGTTCCAGATGCGCCAGGCGGCGGATCTCGGCGAGCAGTTCCTCTTCCTGGTAGGGCTTGCCCATGTAGGCGTTCACCCCCAGTTCCAGGGCGTGGCCCCGGTGTTTCTCGGCGGTCCGGGACGTGATCATGATGATGGGCAGGTGGCGGGTCCGGCTGCCGGCACGCACCGTCCTGGCCACCTCGAAGCCGTCCATGCGGGGCATCTCGATGTCCAGCAGCATGACCAGGGGCATCTCGTCTTCCAGCATTTCCAGGGCTTCCACCCCATCCCGGGCCGCCACCACCCGGAAACCTTCCCGTTCCAGGAAGCGGCTGGTGATCTTGCGGACGGTCAGGGAATCGTCCACCACCATGACCAGGGGAGCCTGCTCCACGGTGGCCACTTCCTCCTCGACGCTGAGCTGGGGCGCCCGCTCGGCGAGCTGGAAGGGGTTGAGGATAAGGGCGACGCGGCCGTCGCCCAGGACCGTGGCGCCGCTGATGCCGGCGATACGGGCCAGTTGGGGACCGATGTTCTTCACCACGGCTTCGAAGTTGCCTTCCAGGGCGTCCACCCGCACCGCCAGGCGCTGGTCGCCGGCCTTCAACAGCAGGATGGTGCGGAAGCGGCCCTCGCCCGGCTGGGCCTTGCGCCCCACCAGTTCGGCCAGGGTGCGCAGGGGATAGGCTTCGCCGCCCAGATCCATGTGGCCTTCGGCGTGGAGGGCCGGCACCTGGTCGGCCCGCACTTCCCGCACCAGGGTAACCAGGTTGGCGGGCAGGGCATAGGTCTGGCCGCCGGCCCGGGCCAGTACCACCTGGGTCAGGGCCAGGGTGAGGGGCAGGCGGATGGTGAAGCGACTGCCCTTGCCGCTTTCGGTATCCAGGCGAACCCGGCCGCCGATGCCGGCGATTTCGTTCTTCACCACATCCAGGCCGATACCCCGGCCGGCCAGCTCCGTGACCTTTTCGGCGGTGGAAAAGCCGGAACGGAACAGGAATTGCTCGATGCGTTCCGGCGTCATCGGTTCGTCTTCTCCCAGCCAGCCCATGGCGTGGGCCCGGGCCCGGACCGCGTCCTGGTTCACGCCACCGCCATCGTCGGACAGGGTCAGGATGATTTCATTGCCCTCCTGGCGGGCGGCCAGGCGCACCTCGCCGTATTCCGGCTTGCCGGCCGACATCCGTACCATGGCCGGCTCGATGCCGTGGGCCACGGCGTTGCGCACCAGGTGCTCCAGGGGGGCGGCGATCTTGTCCAGCACGGCCCGGTCCAGTTCCGTCTGGCCGCCGTCCACCTCCAGCTGGCTCTTGCGGCCGGTGTCCTTGGCGGCCTGGCGCACCACCCGGTGCAGGCGCTCCGCCAGGGTATTGAGGGGCACCATGCGCATGCGCATGAGTTCCTGTTGCAGGGTGCGGGCCATGCGCGACTGCTGGATCAGGGCACCGTCGGCCTCGTTGAGGCCGGAAAGCAGGTTGTCCTGGGCCGTGGACACGTCGTTGACGCTTTCCGCCAGCAGGCGCGTGAGTTCCTGGAGCCGGGAAAAACGGTCGAACTCCAGGGGATCGAAATGGCTCTCGTCCATCTGCGACAAGCGGGAACGCATCTGGGTCTCGGCCTGGATTTCCAGTTCCCGGAGCTGGCTGCGCAGACGCTCCACGTTGCCGGCCAGTTCCTGGGCCGTCTGCTTGTAGGCGTTCAGCACGTTCTCGATCCGCGCCCGGGCGATGGACACCTCGCCGGCTTCGTTGAGGAGGGTGTCGAGAATGTCGGACTTGAGGCGCAGGGACTGGCGCAGGCGCAAATCGTCGTCCAGGCGGGCGGCATCCTGGGGAGCCTGCCGCTTGGTCCGGGGGGCGGGCGGGACCGGCGCGGCGGGCTCGGCCACCTGGGCGGGCGCCACGTCGGCCGGCGTGGCGGCTTCCGGCTGAACCACGCTCGGCGCCGTGTCGGCCTGGCCCCTGGGAGCGGCGTCCGCCATGCCGGCGGCACCGGTCTCGGCCGGCGCGTTACCGCTCTGCTTGAGGCGATCGATGATTTCCGCGAAGCCGTCGTAGGCTTCTTCCATCACGTCCAGCAACGCGGCACTGGCCGGCTCGGCGCCCAAGTCGATGACCCGGGTTTCCAGGGCATGGACACCTTCGCCCAGGACCATGGCACCCGCCATGCGGGCCGAGCCCTTGAGGGTGTGCAGGGCCCGCTTCAGGCCATCCCGGGCCTGGTCGGAATCCGGCTCGGCGCGCCAGGTGCGCAGGCTCTCGCCGATCCTGGGCAGCAGTTCGGCCGCCTCTTCCAGGAAGACGGGCAGCAGTTGGGAATCCAGTTCGTCCACCGCCTGGGGGGTCGGGGCGGGTGGCGGCGGCGGTGGCTCGGGGGGCGGAGCCATGACGAAGGAGGACGTCTCCACCTCGGGCATGTGGATGGCCTCCGGGGCGTCGAGTCCGGCATCCAGCGCGGGGAGCAGCGCCGGTTCGAGCGGCGGGACCGCTTCGCCGGCCGCCTCGACAAGCTCCGGCTCGTCGGCGATGGCGGGCGGTTCCAGGCAACCCAGCAGGTCCGGCACCTGGGGCAGGGGTTCGGGGAAGCGGCCCGCCAGGATGCCATCGAAACATTCCCGCAGCAGGTCGACGACCTGACGGGCCACCAGGACGGCCTCCTCGGCCAGGGGCTGAATCTTGTCCGGCCAGCGGCCGATCCAGAGTTCCAATTCGTGGGCGGCGTCGGCCAGGGGTTCGAAGCCGGTGGTCCGGGAAATGCCGGCCAGGGTATGGGCGGCCCGCAGGAAGCCTTCCCAGGCGCCGGGCCGGTGGCCATCGGCAATCTCGGCCATGGCGGCGTCCAGGTCGTCGAGCCGGGACGCGGCTTCGCCACGGAAGATGCGGAACAGTTCACCCGGGAGCGGGTGACCCTCGATCTCCACCACCTCGGGCTCGACGGCTTCGGCCTCTTCCGGGCTGTCCAGGCCGTCCGCATCCTCCCCGGGCAGGGTGCCGGCCGTCCGGGCATGCGCCGGGACGCCGGCTTCAGGCTTTGGGGGCGAATCCCCCTCGCCGCGCAGGGCGCGGGCCGCCTGGACCAGGTGATCGGCCTCCACCCGGGCGCTGCCCTGGTCCTCCAACTCCATGACCCAGACCTGGAAGGCATTGGCCGCGTCCTCCAGGAAGGCCAGCATCTCGCCGTTGGGCGCCCGCTCGTCGCGAAGCCAGATGTTGAGGGTCTGTTCGACCTCCCAGGCCACCTCGGCCAGGTCGGTGAGCCCCACCATGCGGCCGCTGCCCTTGAGGGTGTGGAAACCCCGGCGCACCACCGTGAAGGCCTCCTTGTCGTAGGGGCTGACGTGCAGACGCGCCGTCTGCACCGCGATGCTCCCCAGAACCTCGTTGGCTTCTTCGATGTAGGTGCTCAGCAGTTCCTGATCGACGGTCTCATCGGAAGCCTGGGCCAGGCGGCGGGCTTCGGCGCTCGGCGCCGGGGCCGGCGCCGGGGCTCCCCCCAAACCCACCATGGCCTGCTTCACCGCCTCGGGCGCCGCGGCGCTGTCCAGGGCCTTGAGGGCGGCATCCGCCTGGCCCCGCAAGCTGGCATCGCCCACCAGGTCGGCATCCCGAGCCAACTGGCCCAGTTCGGCCTTGAGGGTTTCCCGCTGGCCGGCGTCGGCGCCTTCCGAAGCCCACTGTTCCACGGATTCCTTGAGGCGTTCGGTTTCCTGGCGGATCTGGGTCTCGACGCTGACCTCGCCGCTGGCCGGCCGCACTTCCGGCCGGGCCAGGAGGCTGGTCATGGCCCGGCTGTCGTCCCGGCCATAACGCAGGGCGTCCATGTACAGCGCCAGGGTGGAGAGGGCCTCGGCCACCCAGTTGAGGTTTTCCGGCGCGATCTGGACATCCGGCTCGGAAAAGTGCTGGATGCGCAGCATGGTCTCGTTGACCAGTTCCGAAGCCACATCCAGTTGCAGGATATTGAGGGCGCCCAGGATCTGTTTCATCAGGCCGGGCACCATGGGCAGGCCGGCCCGTTCGCTGGCGTCGCGGAAGAAGCGATCGAGGATTTCCTCCACCTGGTCCAGGTTGGCCTTGATCTCCTGGCCCACCTGGGCCACCACCAGCTTTTCCTGGGCTTTCCGGGAGAACTCGTCCAGCATGGCCACGTCGGGAATGCGGCTGGCGTCGAAGGCGGGGTCGATGGCCGCCTGGAGGCGCATGGCCTGAACTTCCGACTGACGGTCGAATTCCGTGCCCAGGGCCTGGTAATGCTCCGCCGCGTTATGGGCCAGCATCAGGCCGGTAGCCATCTCCAACTGGAGCGCTTCGTTCTGGGTGGTATCGGCCACGCCGGGCAGGCGCTTGGCCACCGCCTGGATCATGCGGGTGAGGGACTGCATGGCGGCATTGGGCAGCCGGACGGCGGACTCGAAGACCGCCAGGGCGGCATGCTGGAAGGGCTCCAGGCTGTCCATGTGGCCGGAGCAGTAGCGAATCCAGTGGTCCTTGGCGGTGCTCAGGTTGTCCTTCAAGGCCGTCAGGTAGGCCAGCCTGCCCGCTTCCTCGGCCGACTGGCGTGGCGGGAAGAAATGCTCCAGCTGAAAATGGGCGCGCGCCTCCGCCGCCCGTCCCGTGGCGGACTCGTCCTGGCCCACGTAGTAGAGCACGTCCCGGAACAGGCGGTCCGCCAGTTGCCGCGAGCCTTCCATGAGCCGCCGCATCTGCAGGTCGATGCGGCCGCACAGGCGCTTGAGCCAGTAGTCCGTGGGCACGCCGCCCCGGCGCAACATCTCCATGAGTCCGGCGGCGGTCCACCAGAAGGTGTACTGGGCGGGCCCCGGGGCGATACGCTCCACCTGGCGGATGGCCTGATCCATCTGCATCAGGCCGGTCATGGCGTCCTTGTTCTGCAGGAACTGCAACAGGCCGCGCTGGTACTGGACCCGGGCGGACCGGATCGAGCGGGCCCGGGCCGCGTCGTCCAGGGGCAGCTCGGGGTCCTGGCGGGAGACCCGGGACCCGGTATCGGGATAGAACAGTTCGCTGGGCGCCAGGGCTTCGCCGCCCCGGCTCGCCACCACTTCCCCCAGGACGGGGGCCAGTTTCAGTTCGGCGTGGGGGGCGCCGGCCATGAGGCCGTCCAGGTAGCCCTTCAGGGCGGCCACGGCGCGCAGCACGACCGCGGCGTTCTCCAGGGTCCGGCGACTTTCCTGGTCCGCCATTTCGGCAAGCAGGCGCTCGGTTTCCGAGGTCAGCAGCGACAGGCCCTGAAGATCGACGATCTGCAGGGCGCCATAGACCTGGTGGAGGTGCGCGGCGGCGGTCTTGACCGGCGTGATGTCCTCGCCGCTCCAGCCGTCCAGGGCGGCCCGCGCCGAGTCCAGGGCATTGTCGATCTCCCCCTTCACCCAGGTCAGCGGACCCAGGTCGAACTCCATCTCCGCGCTCATGGCGTTTCCCTTTTTCGATTACAGCTTGAAACCCGAGACCGATACCTTCAGTTCATTGGACAGAACGGCCAGTTCACCGATGGACGACGCGCTGCGCCGGGCGCCATCGGAAGCCTGCTCGGTCACTTCGAGAATCTGCAGCATGTTGCCGGCGATGCGTTGGGCGGTGCCGGCCTGGGCCTGGGTGGCGTCGGAAATGCTCTGGATGAGCCTCGCCAGTTCTTCCGACACCGCCTCGATCTCGGCCAGGGACTGGCCGGCCGCGTCGGAACGGGAGGTCCCCTCCACCACACCCTGGGTGGAGGTTTCCATGGCGTTCACCGCATCCTGGGTGTCGCTCTGAATGGTCTTGACGATGGCGCCGATGCGCCGGGTCGCCTGGGCGGAACGCTCCGCCAGGCGCTGCACTTCTTCCGCCACCACCGAGAAACCCCGGCCCGCGTCGCCGGCGGCGGCGGCCTGGATGGCCGCGTTCAGGGCCAGCACGTTGGTCTGTTCGGTAATGTCCGAGATCAGGTCCACGATCTCGCCGATCTCCTGGGACGATTCGCCCAGCCGCTTGATGCGCTTGGAGGTTTCCTGGATCTGGTCGCGGATGGCGTTCATGCCGGCGATGGCGCCCCGCACCGAGTCGCCGCCCTTGCGGGCGGTGGCCAGGGATTGTTCCGCCACCCGGGCGGAATCGGCGGCGTTCTGGGACACCTGGCCGATGGACTGGGACATCTGGTTCACCGATTCGGTGGTCTCGGCGATCTGTTTCGACTGCCGGTCGGCGGCGGCCAGCAGCGCGTCGGAACTGGCCCGCGCCTCGGTGGTGGCCTGGGTCACCTGGTCGGCGGCGCGGTTGATGCCCTGGACCAGGTTCCGCAATTCCTCGATGGCGTAGTTCACGGAGTCAGCGATGGCGCCGGTAATGTCCTCCGTCACCGTGGCCTGCACCGTCAGGTCGCCTTCTGCCAGGTCGCCCATCTCGTTCAGCAGCCGCAGAATGGCGTCCTGGTTCCGCTGGTTTTCCTGGGCCGATTCCTCGGCGCGGCGCCGGGCCTCGCCGATGTTGAGGACGCCCAGGACGAGCAGGGCGGCCAGGGCCAGGAGACCGAAGAGGACGGCGAAGAAGAGGGTGAAGCCGGCGCCCAGGCCCTGGTACTGGGTGGTCAGGCCGCCGGTCATGGTCAGCAGCTTTTCCGATTCGTCGAAGAGCTCCCGGGCGGCGCGCTTGGCTTCCACGAGCTTCGGCATGCTCTTCAGGATGTTGCCCGCCTGCTTCTCGAAGCGGCTGAACACTTCCTGGAGCTCCAGCAATTTTTCCTTGGCGTCGGCGTCGGAAACCGCCACCACGCCCAGCGTGCCGCTGCCCTGGAGGAGCGCGTCGATCACCTCCCGGAAGGTGCGCAAGTCCTGGCCCAGCTGGTAGGCCGTCTCCGGGTTGATGAGGTCCGAGGACATGAGGGCGTTGGCGTTCTTCGCCATGCGCTGGGTCCAGAGGGCCTGCTGGTTGGCGAAGGCCAGTTGCTTCTTGGAGTCGGCGGGCAGCAGGGCGATCACCTGCTCGGTCAGGTCGAGGAGTTCCGTGTTGCGCTGGTTCACCTCGGTCAGGCCCCGGGCCAGTTCGATCAGGGTGTTCTGCTGGGTCAGCAGGGCCTCGATGTCCTTCTTGGAAACCTCCCAGCGCTTCTTGGTTTCGGCCAGGGCGGGCTGGATGTAGCCAGGCGAGGAGGGCACGTCGGCGTTTCCGTCGATCAGGGCGGTGAGGCCTTCGGCGAAGGACTTCCGGCTTTCGTCCAGCTGCGCGAAGGCGGCCTTGTTGCCCAGCACGGCCTGCTGGGCCGTCTTGGTGTAGCGCTGGGAAAGCATCTGCAGGCGGGTGGCGATTTCCACGTACTGGGCCTGGTTGCCCACCTGGACCGTGTACCAGATCATCAGCAAGCCGGCCATCAGGATGGAGACCAGCAGGGTCAGCACCACCACCGGGTGGCGCTTCTCCGGGGCGATGCCCTTGAGGACCGGCACCTTGTCCAGGTCCAGGGCCATCCAGCGGTCCATGACCCGCGACACGGCCGGCGCCAGCCTTTCCGCCAGCTTGTCCAGGTGACGCCCCACATCCAGTTGCGGCTTGTTCATCGCCATCAAGACATCCTTTCCGGTTTATCCACGCTTTCCGGTCCGTCCAGGACGGTTTCCGGCTCCCCCGACCGACACACGGCCATCAAAGTCCCGCTTCCAGATAGGCCGGCAGGGTCACCAGCCTTTCCATGCTGATTTCCGTCCAGACCTGGCCCTCGGCGTCCCGCCAGTGGGCTTCCTCCCACTCCGTGGCCTCCGCCGGCGCGGCCTCGGCGGCCAGATCCGAGATGGGGCGCAGGCCCAGGGCCCGCTCCACCCGCAAGGCGGCGTTGATACCGAAGCGGGGATGGGCGAGCAGCAGCCGGACCTCGCCGGGCGGCAGGGGCTCCGACAGCCCGAGAAACGCCGCGAGGTCCACGCAGCCGTAGAGCGCACCCCGGACGCTGGCCACGCCCGAGAACCAGGGCTGGACCCAGGGCACTTCGGTCAGGCCCGGCACCGTGACCACTTCGTTGACCTGATCCAGGCCCACGAGCCAATGCCGGCCACCGGCGATGAACCCCAGCTTGGACGAGGCGCCGCTCGCCGCCTCCGCGGCCTTGAGCTTCTCGGCCAGGCGGGTCTGGAATTCACGCAGGCTTTCCTTGGAACGGGATTCCGAGGCTTCCATCCGCGCGCCCCGTCAGCCCAGGGAGCGGATCTTGGTCAACAGATCCTCCGCCACCACGGGTTTGACGATGTAGTCCACGGCGCCCTGGCGCAGGCCCCAGACCCGGTCCGTTTCCTGGCCCTTGCTGGTGCACATGATGACCGGAATGGCCTGGGTCTCGGGACTGCGGGAAAGCTGCCGGGTGGCCTGGAAGCCGTTGAGCCCGGGCATCACCACATCCATGAGGATCAAGTCGGGACGCTCGGCCTTGGCCACGGCGATGCCCAGTTCACCGCTTTCCGCGGTCAGCACGTCGTAGCCCTGCTTGCGCAGCAGGTCGGTCAAAAAATAACGCTCGGTGGGTGAGTCGTCCACGATGAGTACGCGCTTGACGGGCATGCCCTATCCCCTGTCATCCGTTGTTGTTGGGCCGATGGCGGCGGACCGCCTCCAGCAGGGTGTCCTTGGTGAAAGGCTTGGTGAGGTATTCATCCGATCCCACCAGCCGCCCCCGGGCCCTGTCGAACAAGCCATCCTTGCTGGACAGCATGATCACCGGCGTAGTGCGCAGCCGGGGGTTCTTCTTGATCAGGGCGCAGGTCTGGTAGCCATCGAGCCTGGGCATCATGATGTCCACGAAGATCACCTGGGGCGAGTGGTCGGCGATCTTCGCCAGGGCATCGAAGCCGTCTTCCGCCAGAATCACTTCGCAGCCGGTCTTGAGCAGGAAGATTTCGGCGCTGCGGCGGATGGTGTTGCTGTCGTCGATCACCATCACCTTGATGCCGGAAAGATCATTGGAATTGTCCACGGGCACTCCTTGTCTGGCTGGCTCAGGCGCCGCTCTGCACGGCGTATCCGGCCGCCTTCCAGGCCGGCAGTCCGGTGCGGAACCAGTAAATCTTGGTATAGCCACGCTTCACCATGTAGCGGGCCGCCTTGTAGCTGTACCAGCATTCCGCGCCATTGCACTGGAAGATCATGGGAGCGTTCTTGTCCTTGGGCAACTTGGAAACGTCGAAGCCATCCACCGAGTCGTCGTAATCCACTTCCTTGGGGCTGTTCATGACATATGTCAGGTTGACCGCGCCGGGAATATGGGCCTCCCGGTACTGGGCGGCGGGCCGCACGTCGAAGAGGGGGACGCTCTGGCCCATCAGCTTCTTGACCTGCTCCGCGGTGACGACATTGGCGCCCGGCAGCACTTCCGGCGAATAGAAGCCCCGGGTCGAAACGTACTCGAAATCATGCTTGTCGGCGGGATCGAAGGCCCCGAGACGGGCGCGGTTCAAGCGGCTTTCCAGATCCTTGTCCAGGCCGGTGAAGGCGGAACGGATGCGATCGCGCAAGGCGGCGTCCACCTTGTCGCTGACCACCACGCCGGCCTGGGGGACCTCGGCCAGGGTCTTGACGATGGTGGCCCCGGGATTGCGGGCGATCCAGTCCTTGGCCACGTCCTCCTTCATCGCCACCAGATCGGCCTGGCCGATCTCCAGGGCGTAGAGCACGGCGCCGTATTGGTTCATGTGCATGACCTGGCTGAAGTAGGTGGACGGCGACAGGCCCAGGGCATTCAGTTCACCGCGCACCATGTAGCTCACCAGGGACTCGGCATGGGGCAGGGCGATGCGCCGGCCCCGGGCGGTTTCCAGGGATTTGACCGCGGAGCCCTTGCCGGTGACCAGGACGACCTTGGCCTCCTTCTCGGTCTTGGCCACGGGCGTGTAGCCGTTGCGCATGGCCAGGCCCACCAGCTGGGCGGGCGCCAGGAGCATGGAATAGGTCCCGGTGCGGATGCGCTCGCCCACCCGCTCGGCGTTCTGGGTCATGATCAGTTTGACCGGCTGGCCCACCGCGCTGGTCAAAGCCCGGGCCAGGTCGTTGAAGACGTTCTGGGTGGCGACGTGGTCGCGTTCCTGGTCGTAGTCCAGGGTCACGTTCAGGATCAATTCCGCGCGAACCTGGGCGCTCCATCCCAGGCACATGACGATCAGGGCCAGCAACCAGCGCATTCCCATCCTCCTTTACCCTATGGTTTCTTACCCGAGTAACCGGCGCAATCCCGGGAGCCGACGACGAGCATCAAACGCCCAGCATTTCGAAATCGTCCTTGCGCGCCCCGCACTCGGGGCAAGTCCAGTTCACCGGCACATCCTCCCAGCGCGTACCCGGGGAAATGCCTTCCTCCGGCCGACCCTTGGCCTCATCGTAGATGAAGCCGCACACCACGCACATCCAGGTCCTGTATTCCATGCGCCGCCAGGAGGGTATAGCTTAGAATTGGATTCTGCCCATTCTTCCGGCCCTCGCCAAGGGTTTCTCCATGTCCCTCCCGCCGCTCCCCGCCGTGCTCGTATTCGCCGGCACCGATCCCACCGGCGGCGCCGGCCTCCAGGCGGACGTGCTCACCCTGTCCAGCCTGGGCTGCCATCCCCTCTCCGTGGTCACCGCCGTCACCGTCCAGGACACCGTCGGTGTCGAAGACTATCTGCCCATCGACCCGGAATGGATTGCCGACCAGGCCCGGGGCGTGCTGGAAGACATGCCGGTGGCCGCCATCAAGATCGGCATGGTCGGCAGCATCGAGGCCGTGGCCGCCATCGCCGAGGTGGTCTCGGACTATCCCGACATCCCCCTGGTCCTGGACCCGGTGCTCACCTCCGGGCGGGGCGATCCCCTGGCCAACGACGAACTGATCGAAGCCCTGCGGGACCTGCTGCTGCCCCAGACCACCGTGCTCACCCCGAATAGCATCGAAGCCCGCCGCCTGGCCGAGGACCTGGATGAGGAGAACGACGACCCGGACCTGGACGAGTGCGCCCGCCGCCTGCTGGACCTGGGCTGCGAATACGTGCTGATCACCGGCGCCCACGAACAGGGCGTCCAGGTCACCAACACCCTCTACAACGATGTGGGCGTGGTGAACCGCCTCAACTGGGACCGGTTGCCCGGCTCCTACCACGGCTCCGGCTGCACCCTGGCGTCCGCCGTCGCCGCCCTCCTCGCCCAGGGCCAGGATCTGGCCGACGCGGTGAAGGAAGCCCAGGAATACACCTACCAGACCCTGAAGAACGCCTATCGGCCCGGCATGGGCCAGCACATCCCGGACCGGCTGTACTGGGTGCGCGGGGACGATGAAGAGTAGTTCGGCCGCCGCCGGCGCCTGGCGCGGCCTTTACGCCATCACCCCGGACTGGTCCGACAGCCGCCGCCTGCTGGAAACCGCCGAGGCCATCCTGGCCGCCGGCTGCCGCTGGCTCCAGTACCGCAACAAGGCCACCTCCGACTGCCATCGCCAGGAACAGGCCGTGGCCCTGCGCGGCCTCACGCGGCAATACGGCGCCCGCCTCATCGTCAACGACGACCTGGACCTGGCCCTGTTCTGCGAGGCGGACGGCGTTCATCTTGGCGAAGACGACGGCGAACTGGCCAAGGCCCGCCTCCGCCTGGACGCCGCCGGACCCGGTAGAATCCTGGGCGCCTCCTGCTACC
>DAOQNK010000018.1:0-29606 GCA_035332045.1 Thiobacillaceae bacterium
CGGCCCCCGAGCCGCCGGGAGCCGCGGCCCCGCCAACCCCACCTCCACCCGTTACCGCCGCGCCGCCGCCTCTCCAGCCCGCTCCCACCGCCCCCGAGGCACCGGCCCCCGAGAAGCCCGCCATGCCTGAGCCTGCCCCAGCCCCCCCGTTACCGACCGCGACACCGTCGGAAGCGCCGGCCACGCCACGGGCCCTGCGCTCCCTGCCGGAGCGCCTGACCTTGCGCTACTCGGTGCAATCCGGCGAGGGCGGCTTCACGCTGGGCCAGGCCGTATACACCTGGCAGCAGCGGGAGGGCCGCTATAACCTGGTCACGGTGGCCGAGGCCACGGGCATCACCGCCCTTTTCGTCAGCGGCAAACTGGTGCAGACCAGCGAGGGGCGGGTGCTGCCCACCGGCCTCCAGCCCGAACAGTTCTGGCTGGCCCGGGGCGACAAGCGCCAGCCGCCGGTGCGCCTGGACTGGCAGCAGAAACGCCTGGTCATGCCTACATCCAGCCTGGAACTGCCGCCCCTGACCCAGGACCTGCTGAGCTTCCCCTTCCACCTGGCCATGACGGTGCGCGACGACGACGGTGAATGGCGGATTCCCGTGACCAATGGCAAAAAGTTGCGGGAGTACGACTTCCACATCGTGGGCCACGAACCGCTGAACCAGGGCGATGGCACCCTGGAAACCTTGCACCTGCAAGGGGGCCGAGCCAGCGAGGGCACCCTGGATGTCTGGCTGGCGCCCAGTCGCCATTGGCTGCCGACCCGCATCCGCACCCTGGACCAGAAGGGCAAGACGATGGTGCTGAACCTGGAGAGCGTGGACTGAAGTCCGCCCCTCAGCCGTCGATACCCAGGCTGGCCCGGGTTTCCAGCGCCAGGGCCAGGGCCGACTCCAGGCTGTCCCCAAGACAGTTGTAATGGCCCATCTTGCGGCCCGGCCTGGCTTCGGCCTTGCCGTAGAGATGCAATTGCAGGCCGGCGTGGCCTAGCAGGGCCTCCCAGGGGGGCTCGGGCCGCCAGACGTCGCCCAGCAGATTCACCATGACAACGGGGGTGAGCAGGCGCGGATCGCCCAAAGGCAGGCCACAGAGGGCCCGCACCTGCTGCTGGAACTGGTCGGTGGCGCAGGCATCCAGGGTGTAGTGGCCGCTGTTGTGGGGGCGGGGCGCCATCTCGTTGAACACGATGCGGCCGTCGGCGAGCACGAAGAACTCCACGGCCATGACGCCCACGTAATCCAGACCCCGGGCGATGCGGGCGGCCATGTCCAGGGCGCGATCGGCGACGGTCGCCGAGACCCGGGCCGGTACGATGCTGTAGTCCAGGATGCCAGCGCGATGCCGGTTCTCCGCCAGGGGGAAGAAGGCCAGCTGGTCCTGGTCATTGCGGGCCAGCACCACGGAAACCTCCCGTTCCAGGGGAAGGAAGCCTTCCAGCAGGCAGGGCACGCCCCCCAGGCCATCGAAGGCCGCAGCCAGCGCCTCCAGGCTATCCACCCGGACCTGGCCCTTGCCGTCGTAACCCAGCCGGCGGGTCTTCAACAGGGCCGGGGCGCCTATCCGGGTCCAGGCCTCCGCCAGATCGGCGGTCGTCTCGATATTGGCGAAGGGCGCCGTATCGCAGCCGAACGCCCTCGCCCGGCTTTTTTCGGCGAGCCGATCCTGGGCCACGGCCAGGACGGCGGCGGCCGGTGCAACCCGGCAATGCTTGGCCAGCATCTCCAGGCTTTCCGCCGGCACGTTCTCGAATTCCGTGGTGATCGCCTGGCAGAGCCCCCCCATGCGCAACAGGGCGACGGCATCCCGGTAATCAGCCTTCAGGTGGACATCGGCCAGTTGGCCGGCGGGGCTCGAGGGGTCCGGATCGAGCACCACCACCTTGTAACCCATGACCTTGGCGGCCAGGGTGAACATCCGACCCAATTGCCCGCCACCCAGGACACCCAGGGTGGCTCCGGGCAGCAGGGGGGGCCGCGCCTCACCGGCGTTCATGGCTGGGTATCGGGCAAGGTGGCCACCAGCACGGTGTCGGTCTGGGCCTGGCGAAAGGCTTCCAGACGATCACGGATGCCCGCCGAATCATTGGCGAGCAGGGCCGCCGCGAAGAGCGCGGCGTTGGCGGCGCCCGCCGGCCCCACGGCGAAGGTGGCCACGGGAATGCCTTTGGGCATCTGGGCAATGGAGAGCAGGGAATCCAGGCCCGTCAGAAACTTCGACATCACCGGCACGCCCAGGACCGGCAGGCGGGTCTTGGCGGCCACCATGCCCGGCAGGTGGGCGGCGCCGCCTGCCCCGGCGATGATGCAACGCAAACCCCGGCCGGCCGCGCCGCCGGCATAGTCGAACAGCAGATCCGGGGTGCGGTGGGCGGACACGACCCGCTTCTCGTAGGGAATATCCAGTTGCTCGAGGAGTTCGGCGGCATGCCGCATGGTCTCCCAATCGCTGACGCTGCCCATGATGAGGCCGACCAGGGGGGTGTTCATCCGTGTGTCCAAAGGCGGGGAAAAAACCGCATCATACGGGCGCGGGCCGGGCAAAAAAAGAACGCCGGCCCTGGGGCCGGCGTTGGCGGTGAGGCAGGCAGGATCAGGAAATGCGTTCGCCCGACTTGCGCCGCCGCAGTTGCAGTCCGACCAGACCCAGGCCCATGGCCATCATGGCCCAGGCTTCGGGTTCGGGCACGGGGGCCGCGGAAGCGCTGAAGAAATAGGCGCCCTTCTCGGTGCCATTGCCCAGATCATTGTCGATGTTCCAGCCCATGCCGGTGGCATCACCGCTGATCTTGAAGAAGTAATGGCCGGGAGCCAGAACATCCTGACCCAGGACGTAATCGCCGCTGCCTACCAAGTCGGGGTTTGACTCGCCGTCGTAGGCACCCAGGACACCGGTGTCCTTGAAGAACTCGACGCTCAGATTGTCGATGTTCACCAGGGGGCCGACGGTGACATCGCTGACGATGCCGGTTCCCAGGGAAGTCTGGGTGATTTCGAAGAAGAACAGGTCGGTGAAGGCGCCCACCGTCCGCTCATAAATGATGTCGGCCACCACTTGGCCTGTGACATCACCATAGTTGACGGAAACATTGGCCTGGGCGCCGGTGGCCGCGACGGAACCGACCAAGCCGAGAGCAAGAGCCAGAGTCTTGAAATTCATTGGGAACTCCTTTTTATGCGTGGAACGATGAGCGTGGAGCAAATACAGCATCACTTATTAAGCAAATCTTGAGCCAAATGGATAAGGTTCTGAATGGTTGGATGTAATTTTCCCGCAATCCCGCGTAGTGTAAAAATTATCGACACATTCGGGAGATTACTCAGGGGATTCCCGGAAGATCTGGAAACACGGCCCGGATGGCTTCCGCCATCCGGCGCTGAATGGCCGCCAGGCCGGGCGCATCGTCGGCCTCGAAACGCAACACCAGATTCGGGGTGGTATTCGAGGCCCTGACCAAACCAAAGCCGGATTCATACTCCACGCGCAGGCCATCCAGGTCGATCACCCTTTCGGCGCCCGGAAATCGGGCGGAGCGGCCCAATCGCGCCACAACACGGTGCGCCTCGCCGGGCTCCAAGGGGATGTGCAATTCCGGCGTGGACACTGCGTCGGGCAAGGCGGCCAGGGGCTCCCCCGCATCCGTCCCCCGGGACAGGATTTCCAGCAGCCTGGCGCCGGCGTACAAGCCATCGTCGAAGCCATACCAGCGGTCCTGGAAAAACAGGTGGCCGCTCATCTCGCCCGCCAGCAACGCCCCTGTCTCACGCATCTTCGCCTTGATCACGGAATGTCCGGTCCGCCACATCAGGGGCTGGCCGCCGCGCCGCGCAATCCAGGCGTCCAGATGCCGGCTGGACTTGACGTCGTAGATCACCACGCCGCCTTCGGGATGGCGCCCCAGGATCTCGTCGGCAAAAAGCATGAGCAGCCGGTCCGGATAGATGATGCGGCCATCCCTGGCCACCACCCACAACCGGTCGCCGTCGCCATCAAAGGCCAGGCCCACTTCCGCCTGCCCGGCTTCCATGCGGCCCACCAGCTCAGCCAGATTGGCCGGCACCGAAGGATCCGGATGATGGTTTGGGAAATGGCCGTCCACTTCGCAATACAAGGCCGCCACCTCACACCCCAAGGCCCGGTAAAGGGCTGGCCCATAAGCCCCGGCCACCCCGTTGCCCGCATCCACCATCACCTTCATGGGGCGGGTCAGGCGCACGTCCTGGACGATCCGCTGCTGATAGGCCGCGGCGATGTCCAGGTCTCGGCAGGTCCCTCGCCGCGAGGCGGGCGGCGGCAAGTCCCTGGCCAGTCCGGCCAGAGCCTGGATGGCGTCTCCGGACAACGCCTCGCCGGACAGAACGATCTTCAGGCCATTCTCATCGGGCGGATTGTGGGAGCCGGTCACCATGACCGCGTGGCCCACACCCAGATGAATGGCGGCGAAATAGCACATGGGCGTGGTCGCCAGGCCAATATCGATCACATCCACCCCGGCGGCCATGAGACCCGTCCGCAGGGCACAGGCCAGTTCCGAGCTGGACAGACGGCCATCCCGGCCGACCACCACGGTGGCAGGCCCGCCGGTTGCGGCGCGATGGCCGATGGCGGCGCCGATCCGAGTCACGACGGGGGGCGTCAGCGCGTCGCGGACCCGGCCGCGAATGTCATAGGCTTTGAACAAACCCGGGGAAATCTGAGTCGAGTCTTGGTGCGGCATGGGCGGATTATGCGCAAGCCCGATGACAATGAGCGACTGGATTCCGCGGCACAAAAAAAAGCGGCATCGGAAACCGATGCCGCTGAAAAACCGCCATTGCGGCGGTCAGGGAGGTTGGGCGGGGGCCTGCGCCCCATCTGGACCGGAATTCACTGGAACCTTGACCACTTCCAGATCCCTCCAGGGGATTACCAGTCCATCACTATTACTAAAGATATATCAATTGAAAAAAAACTTCAGTATTTTTCTGGATTCCCCACAAAAAAAATCAAGCTTTTCCCGGTCAGTGTTGCAACCGCACAACGCACTTGCCGGTCTTATCAGGGAAAGAACCTTGACCGGAGTCATCCCCTCGCCTTGCTCCGGTTTTCCCCACCCCCCTACAATGCCCTCCCCGTCCGAGAGCCTCGCCATGTCCGAATTCACCGCCCTCCTGGAAAAGTACAGCAAGCCTGGACCCCGCTATACCTCCTACCCCACGGCGCCTTATTTCCATACCGGCTTCACCGAAGCCGACTGGCACCAGGAGTTGCAAGCCTCGCAAAGTCCGGACCGGGGCTTGTCGCTCTACGCCCACATCCCCTTCTGCGACACCCTTTGCTATTACTGCGGCTGCAACATGGTGGCCACGGGGGACTACGACAAGGCCACCCACTACCTGGATGTTCTGGAAATGGAATTGTCCCGGGTTGCGGAACTGACGGCCCCCGGCCGGAAAGTCAAACAGCTCCACTGGGGCGGCGGCACGCCCACCTACCTGAAACCCGCGGACATCCGCCGGCTCATGGCCATGATCCGTGCCCGCTTCGAAATCGCGCCGGACGCGGAGATGGGTTGCGAGGCCGATCCCCGGGAACTCACCCGGGAGCATCTCGCCGCCCTGCGGGAATCCGGCTTCAACCGGCTCTCCCTGGGCGTCCAGGATCTGGATGACCGGGTACAGAAGGCGGTGAACCGGGTGCAGCCCGAGGCCATGATCGGCCAGGTCTACGACTGGGCCCGGGAACTGGGCTTTTCCAGCATCAACATGGACCTCATCGTCGGCCTGCCCCACCAGAATGTGAACAGCTTCGCCGGCACCCTCGACAAGGTGCTGGCCTGGGGGCCGGACCGCTTCGCCATCTTCGCCTACGCCCATGTGCCCTGGATGAAGAAGCACCAGAAGCTCATCAACGAGGCCGACCTGCCCGCTTTCGCCACCCGCCTGGACCTGCAACAGCTCATCCACGAGCGTCTGGGCGCGGCCGGCTACCTCAACATCGGCATGGACCATTACGCCAAGCCCGACGACGAAATGGTCAAGGCCCAGCGCAACAAGACCCTGTGGCGCAACTTCCAGGGCTACACCACCCACAAGGAATGCGACATCTACGCCTTCGGCGCCTCCAGCATCAGCCAGACACCCGACGTCTACATGCAGAACGAGAAGAACCTGAAGAAGTACCAGGAACTCGTCGGCACCGGTCACCTGCCTGTGGAACGGGGCCTGCGCCTGACCCGGGAGGACCATGTCCGCCGGGAAGCCATCACCCGCATCATGTGCGACCTGGAGATGGACACCGCGGCCTTTGGCAAGGAATTCGGCATCGACTTCGACAGCCATTTTGCCGAAGGCCTGGCCGACCTGCCGCCCCTGGCCGCCGACGGACTGATCCGCCTGGAACCCGGCAAGATCGTGGTCACCGACCTGGGTCGGCTGTTCCTGCGCAACATCGCCATGTGCTTCGACGCCTACCTGAAGCAGCAATCCACCGACCAGCCACGCTACTCCCGCACGGCATAAAAAAAACGCCGGCATCGCCGGCGTCCCAGGTTCCGCGCCGAGCTTACTCGGTAATGTCCTTGTAAAGGGCGTCCTCTTCGGCGGCCACCTCGCCGATGGCGGTGGCCAGTTCCCCCTGCATGGTCTTGGCCAGGTTCGACAGGTTCATGCGCATGAGATAAATCTTGCCGTCCTTGCCATCGAACACGGTCACTCGGCAGGGCAGGGGAGGCGTCTTGCCGCCACCGGCCTTGGCCACCTTCTCGTTGGCGCCAGCCGGGCACAGGGGTATCACCTTCATGCGTTTCGCCTCCTTGGCCCCAGCTTCCTTCATGGCCGCGCCCATATCCTGGGTCTCACCCAGCTTCCAACCGCGTTTCTGGGCGGCGGCGCGGATGGCATTCACCGTTTCGTCGAAACCCAGCCTGGATTTCCGCAGGTCGAACATCACCGACATCATCTGCATCTGCCGGGCCATGGCCTCCTGCATCTGTTTCGCCTGTTCGGGCGTGGGCGCGGCGGGCTGCTGGGCCTGGGCGACACCGCCCCAGGCCAGCAGAAATAGGAGCGCGAGCTTCTTCACGATGATTCCTTCAATGTCCGTGCCGGGCCTGGCCAGTCCAGCCCTTGAGCTTGTACAGGGTGCCGCAATAGGGGCAGAGGGCCTCGCCTTTCTCTTCCACGGCCAGAAACACCCGGGGATGGGAGCACCAGGCCTGCTGGCCAGGGAGGGGGCAGTGCAGGGGCAGATCCCCGCCCGTGACTTCGACCACGCGCTGGTTGTCACTCATGGCGAACTCCTCAGACGTGGGCCAGCCAGCCGGCATGGGCTTCGGAACGCCCCTGGACGCAGTCGAAGTAAAGGGACTGGAGCTTCTCGGTGATGGGACCACGCGTGCCGGCGCCGATGGCCCGGTTGTCCAGTTCGCGGATGGGGGTCACCTCGGCGGCGGTGCCGGTGAAGAAGGCCTCGTCGGCGGAGTACACCTCATCGCGGGTGATGCGCTTCTCGATCACCGGGATGCCCAACTCGCCCGCCAGCTGGATGATGGTGTCCCGGGTGATGCCCTCCAGGGCGCTGGTCAGATCCGGCGTGTAGATCTTGCCCTTGCGGATGACGAAGACGTTCTCGCCGGAGCCTTCGGCCACGAAGCCGTCCACGTCCAGCAGCAGGGCTTCCTGGTAACCATCCATCTCCGCTTCCCGGTGGGCCAGGATGGAGTTCATGTAGTTGCCGTTGGCCTTGGCCTTGCACATGGTGATGTTGACGTGGTGCCGGGAGAAGGACGAGGTCTTCACCCGGATGCCTTGTTCCAGCGCTTCCTTGCCAAGATAGGCACCCCAGGGCCAGGCGGCCACGATCACATGGGTGGACAGGGTCTTGGCGGAGATGCCCATGGCCTCGGCGCCGTAGAACGCCATGGGGCGCAGGTAGCCGGACTTTAGGCCATTTTCCTTCACCACGGCCCGCTGGGCGGCATTCAGGTCGTCCTTGGACCAGGGCATCTTCATGCCCAGGATGTGGGCCGAGCGGAACAGCCGGTCGGTGTGCTCCTGGAGGCGGAAAATGGCCGTGCCGCCAGGGGTTTCATAGGCCCGAACCCCCTCGAACACGCCCATGCCGTAATGCAGGGTGTGGGTGAGGACGTGGGTGGTGGCCTCCCGCCAGGGAACCATTTTGCCGTCGTACCAGATGAGACCGTCGCGGTCGGCCATGGACATGATGAAAACTCCGGGGATCGCAGAAAAGAAGGCATTTTATCCCGCCGCAGCCCTGGCAGGAACGACCATGGGTGCCGGATCAAGCACGGCTCCCGGCATGGCGCGAGAATAAAAGGTTTCAGCGATCGCTGGGCGCCACAGGCAGTCGTGCCATCCAAGCCTCGAAAATACCGTTGTGATAGCCGTTGCCGGCCAGGGAGCGGCCATCCGGGCTGATGGCATTCACCGCCGAGAGGCTCCAGCCCGTGAGGTCCAAGCCATAGTCTTGGGCCAGCACGCTCAGGGCATCACGCATGCCATGGAGCTCGTCCCAGATGAAAGCCACCCGGCCGGTCGCATTGTTGGCCCAGCCCACCACCACCCGCCCATCCTGGGACACGGCATTGGCGCGACTGTCGAAGGTTCCCCCGGACAAATCCCCCAGGCCCAGCATGCCGTTTTCCTGGGACCAGCGGAACGCTTCGCGTCCGGAGGCACCGTTGCTCACGCCCACGACGAAGCGGCCGTCGGCGGACACCCCGTTGGCGGAACTGTAGTAGCGTCCATTAGGCAGGTCGCCGATCCCGACCAGGCCGCCCTCGGCGGTCCAGCGGAAGGCCTGGGTGCCCTCCACGGAGGTTCCCTCGCCGACGATGATGGAACCGTCCGCGGAAACCGCCCGGGCCGAGCTGGAGAAAGCGCCGCCCTCGAGGTCGCCCAAGGGCTGCATGCCGCCCTCGGCGGTCCAGCGGAAAGCCTCCTGCCCCTGCGTGGAAGTGCTGTGCCCCACCACCACCCGGCCATCCTGGGAAATGCCATAGCTGGTGCTGTAGAACCCGCCTCCGGACAAATCGCCCAGGGGCACGAGGCCGGTGGCCTGGGTCCAGCGAAAGGCTTCATAGCCATTTCCGGAGTAGCTGGTGCCGGCGATGACCTCGCCATTCACGGAGGCCCCGAGGGCGTAACTGTAGTAACGCCCCCCAGCCAGCTCACCCAGGCCCGACATGCCAGCCGCCTCGGTCCATCGGTAGGCCTGGTAGCCGGCATCGGTATAGCTGAAGCCCACCGCCACCTGGCCATCGGCGGAAATGGCCAGGGCGCCGCTCTCCAGGGTGGCGCTGGGCAGGTTGCCCAAGCCGAAGAAACTGGCCGACGGCGCCAAAGGAGTGAGCACCAGGGCCATGCTGCTCTGGCCCTTCACCCCGCTGGCGGCGATCTGCCCCTGGTTGTTGATGGCCCGGGCGCTGGTGATGGTCCACCCTGCCAGGGGATCGATCAGGCTGTTCAGATCCCGCAGGCCCTTCGTCGCATCCCAGATGAAGCCCCGGTTGCCCGCGGTGGCCGTGCTGCGCCCCACGATGGCGCCCAGATCATTCATGCCATAGGCCTGGCTGAAGGCCTGTCCTCCCGGCAGATCGCCCAGATCCCGCAGGCCGGTGACCGGATCCCAGAGCACCGCCGTGGTACCGCTGCCCCCGGTGCCATAGCCGGCCACCTGGCCCAGATTGTTGAGGGCATAGGCCAGGCTGTATTCGCTGCCGCCTGCCAGATCGCCCAGATCACGCAGGCCGGTGGCCGCATCCCAGAGGAAAGCGTGATAGCCGCTCTCCATGGCGCTGTAACCGGCCACCTGGCCCTTGTCGTTGATGGCGAAAGCTTCGCTGTGGTTCAGGCCGCCAGGCAGCTCACCCAGGTCGAGCAGGGTGCCATCCAGGCCCCACAGGCAGGCGTGGGGTCCGCCGGTGGTTTCCGAGTAGCCGACGATCTGCCCGGGGTTGTTGATGGCGGCGGCCTTGCTGTAGTCCAGGCCGCCCGGCAGGTCGCCAAGATCGCGCCAGCCCGCCGCGAGGTCCCAGGAAAAGGCGTGGTAGGCGCCGGGTGTGGTCGTGAAGAGCCCCACCACCCGGCTGCTGTCGTTGAGGTCCATGCTCCAGGACTGGAATCCGGCACCCGCCAGGTTGCTCATGACCCCGCCGCTCCACAGGAAGGCGCTCATGCCGCCGCTGACGGCACTGTACCCCGCCACCTGGCCCGCCTCATTGATGGCGTTGCCGGTACTGGATACCGTGCCGCCGGGCAGATCCCCCAGGCTGGTGAGGCTGTATTCGATGCCTGCCTGGGCGCCCTCCAGGCAGGCCAGCCACAACCCGCCCATCAGAACCACGGCGGGGCGAAGCCGGAACACGCGCAGGCTGGACATGGGCATCCTCAGGACTTGCGGGCCCGGGCTGCCTTCTGGGTCCGGGCAATCTGGAGATCGTCGCCATCCAGGATGCCATCCAGGTCGCGATCGATGCCCAGGCGGGTCTCGCTGCCCTTGGGCACCACGGTGAACGTGATCTCCTTGCCGTAGCCGGCGCTCAGCCTCAGGTTGTCCAAGGTGATGGTCTGGCCCGCCTTGTCGGACTGGAGGGTACCGCCACCCACGTAGGCCCAACCCCGGGCATTGCGGTTGTAGATGCCATGGGCCACCAGGCCGATCTTGCCGGCATCGGCCATGGAAACGATCTGGGCCAGCTTGTCGATGAGGGCGGGGTCCTGCTTGTTGCCATCGTCGAAAGTGATCTGATAGCCCACGGCCGAGTGGGCGTCCTTGCCGGTGGGTCCCGGGGGCTCCAGCAGGTTGTCCATGCGGCCCATGGGCAGGTCGGAACCGGAGAAGGTCATCAGGAAGGCCATGATGTCCACTTCCTGCTGCTCATTCGTCACCCCGGGGAAGCGGCCGATGAATTTGCTGAGGGTATCGCCGCCATCCTGGAAGTAGCCGAAACCGGACAGGCTGGGGCTGGATTGCAGGCTGAAGCCCCGCTTGTCATACAGGCCCCTCAGGGTCGGCACCTTCAGGGTGTTCACCTGGAGCGGATGGTCGCCGCCAAAGCCCAGGCCCGTGATCATCAGCTTGGTCTCGCCGTTGGCGCCCGGCGTGTTGGCGATAAAGTAGCCGGAGCCGGGATTCGGGAAATTGCGGGTATCCCCGACGAAGGTGACATCGGCTCCCATGCCGGTGGGCAGGGTATGGCAGATCACGCAGGTGTTGTTCCGGGTGGGGCTGCCGCCGGGACCGGAGATGTGGGCCGGCAAGGTCCGGAACAAGGTCAGGCCGTTCAGCGGGTTGCCAACCGGCAGAGCCGCGCCCGCGGCGGAGCCGCCCTGGTCGGCGAAGCGGCCGAAGGATTCGTGGCCCTTGAGTTCCAGGCTGCTGGGCAGGCTGTTGTCAAAGTTGCGGAAGGGATTGGGCGGGTAATGGATGGTGGCCAGGAAATTCTTGAACAGCCCCATTTCCGTGCTGGTGATCTGGCTGGTGCGGCCCTGGAGACCCGTGTAGGCCGCGTTGAACTCCTCCAGGCCCAGCTTGTCGCCGCGCCAGTGGAAGGGTTCGTGGCCGATGATGTCCTGGAGGCTCTGGGTCATCATGGGACCCTTCACGGGATGGTAGTCATGGCACTCCCGGCCGGTCTCGACACCGAAACCGCAGTTACGAGTCGTCCGGTCGAAGGTGGTGACGCTGCCGGCGGGGTTGCCCAGGTCCCAGGCGATGCGGTCGGAACGGCCGTCCACGTGGCAGGAACCGCAGGACACCTGGCCCAGGCCGGAGGTAAGGTGGGTGTCGTAGAGGAACTTGCGGCCCTGCTTGATGGCATCCGGAGTCGGGTCAAAGAAATTCACCGTGCTCGTCACCTGATTGTTTACGGTGCTGATGACGCTGATGGAACCGGCGAAGCGGTTCAGCACATAGGCCTTGCCGCGGACCTCGTCCAGCGCCACGCCGGTGGGTCCTTCGCCCACAGCGACCGTCGCGACCCGGGTGGCCTGGCGATCGATGACGGCGACGTTGTTGGAGCCCATGCCAGCCACGTAGGCCCGGGTGCCGGCGGCATTCCACTTGATGGCCCGGGGATCCCCCAGGGACTTGCTGGTGACGCTGTCGGAGTGGGTCGCGGGATCGGCCTGGCGGGAAATCTGGGCATCCGAATAGTTCAGGTGGGTGTTCAGGTCCTTGACGGTGGGTGCCCCGGAGCCCTGGGCGCCGGTGGCCATGTTGACCCGGACGAAGCGGGCGTTGACGTTGGGCTCGAAACGGACCTCGTTGGTGGCCTCGGTGCCCACCACGGTGACCTTGCCGTCGGGCCGCACATCCAGAGCCATGTTGAGGTTCATCATGCCGGACAGGTAGCTCACCGCCTGGGTGGTGGTGTCGATGACCGCCACGTCGTTGTCCACCACGTCCCAGCCGGAAATCCGGTTGGAACGGTCGGCCTTGCCGCCGGAGACGAAGTCCGTCCAGTTGCCGCTGTTGTCGTCCATCCAGCGGCCCAGGCCATCCTTGCGGACGATGATGCCCATCTTGGGCGGCGCGAGGGTGGTGGCCGGATTCATGGGCGGATCGAAGTCGGCCCCGGAATTGGGCGGCGGGTTCTGGCCCAGATAGGGGCCGGAGGCATCGCTGGCCGGATTGTCACCCTCGTGCACGCTGAGGATGGTGGTCTTGTTGCCGGACTCGAAAATCGCCGCGTAGACGTAGCGGCCATCCTTGCTCACCGCCAGGGCGCGGGGATGCTTGCCCTGGATGTCGAGCAGGGTGGGTGCGGCGCCGGGGTTGGCCGGGTCGTAGACCGCCACCTGGTGATCCTGGGCCAGGGTGACATAGGCCCGTACCGGGGTGCCCGCGAACACCACATCCCGGGGCTCATCGCCGGTATAGAGGGTCCGGATCACGTTGAGGGTATCCAGGCTGACGATGCTGATGCTGTCGGAAATCGTGTTGACGACCCAGACTTCGCTGTTGCTGTAGGCCCGGACGCTGACCGGATCGAGGCCCACGGCGATGGAGCCCAGCAGGGCCGGCTGCTGGCCGGTGAGGGAGAACACCATGAGCCGGTTGTCGGCGGTATTCACCGCCACCAGCTTGGTGCCGTCCGGGGTCATGGCCACAGGCGACACATGGGGGGATTCGAAGTTGACGAAGCTGGGGACGTCGGCGCCGGTCTCGTAGGAGATGGCGTTGGCGGCGAAGAGCGAGGCGACGGCGGCAAAAACCAAGACTTGCAAGCGCTGGGTAGGCATGGGGGTTCCCTTTGATCTTGTTGGCGGCATCCCACCCGTCGGCCGCAACAGGCGGTGGGGGATATCCCACGCTTATCAGCAATCTTTATGCCATCAATTCGATCAATGCCACCAGATCTGCGATTTAAAGGGCGAACGCCTGCTCATCCCTGTCCCGCGCCCTAGACGTGTAAAGACGGCCGACAAACCGGAATTCCATGAATTGGCGCGGAAATTTCCTCATTGCCGCCCACCTGATGGCTGAGGGTGGAGCGCAAGGCCTTGTTGGCTGGGCGCTATAAACACACACCCAGTAATCCATTAATTATTCTGATGGCGTAGTAATACGGTCCGGTCGAGGAAAAACATATAACGAAAGAAATGGCACATCTGTAAAAAACGTCGACAAGCGCACTGTCCTGATGCCAGCCCCCCCCGGCAAGGAACGTTCATTACTTGAGATAGAAGCTGTAGCGAGACCGCCCGACCTCGATCACATCGTCGTTTTCCAGCATTTTCCAGGCTTCGCCGATGTTCTCGCCATTGACGCGAACCTCGGCCTGGCGGGAAACCCGCATGACCATGAAGCCCTGGGGCCGGCGCAGGATGGCGGCGGGCGTGCCCGACTCCGACCGGGCCAGGGGCACGACGATCTTGTCCAGGGGAATGTGGAATCCGGCCTGGGCCCCCTCTAGCCCCAGCAGGGCACCTTCCTGGCAACTGATGCCGGTTTCCCGGGTGGTATTGACCCGGGGCGCGTCCTGGCGGGAGGCATAGCTGCCCACCAGGGCGGCGGACAGGATGTCCTGGCCGGCCATCATGGTGCGATCGAAGTCCATGTCGCGCATGGCGCGCTGATTGAGGTACTCCAGGCGGTAAATGCCGATTTCCACCACGTCGTGGTCCTGGAGGATATGGCGATTGATCACTTCACCATTCAGGATCGTGCCGTTGGTGCTGCCCAAGTCCTCCACGATATCGTCGTTGCCCAGTGTGTAGATGGCGGCGTGCCGCTTGCTGACGTTGGGATCATCCAGATGGATGTGGCATTCGGCGTCGCGGCCCAGGATGAGCCGCTCCACGTCGATTTCCCGATAGCTGGGCTGCATGCCGTTGCGGGTGATGAGCAGTTTGGCCATGGCGATGTCTCCTACTTGCCGAACAGCCAGCCGAACAGCCGCTGCCAGAGTCCTCGTGGCGCGGCGGCGGGGGGCGGGGAACCGGCCTCCTGGGCGCGCAGCAGCACCAGGGTGATGTTGTCGTGGCCCCCATTGTCGTTGGCCACCTGCACCAGAACCTGGCCCGTCAGCTCCAGGTTCTCGTTGAGTTCATTCAGGACGGTCTCGATATCGCTGTCGGACACCATGGTATTGAGGCCGTCCGAACAGATCAGGAAGACATCCCCGGGCGCGACCCGGCTGTGGCCCACATCGGCGGAAACCGTGGCCTCCATGCCCAGGGCCCGGGTCACCAGGTTGCGGTTGTGGGAAAGCCGGGCCTCTTCCTTGGAAACGAACCCCGCGCCCACCTGGGCCTGCAGGAACGAGTGGTCCCGGGTCAGGGCGATGAGCTTGCCGCCGCGCAGGCGATAGATGCGGGAATCGCCCACGTGGGCAACGATGGCCTCGTCGCCCCGGGTCAGGACCAGGGCCACGGTGGTGCCCATGTTGGCCTGTTGGCGATCGAAGAGCGGCCCCCGGCGAATGGCCTGGTTGGCGTGATTGAGCGCATCCAGGATGGTCTGCCCCAGGGCGTCGGGATCATCCTTGGCGTGGGCCAGGGTCTCTCCCAGACGTTTCTGGATGGCGTCCACACACAGACGGCTCGCCACGTCGCCGGCCTGGTGTCCGCCCATGCCGTCGGCCACCAGGTAAAGGCCCAGGGACGGGTCCACCAGGAAGCTGTCCTCGTTGTACTCGCGCCGCATGCCCTTATGGGTGGCGGACGTGCTTTCGTAGTCGTATCTGATCATGGTCGAGCCTGAGCAAAATGTCCCGTGAGGGGTGCACCCTGAATCAATTCGTCTTTATCTAAGCCATGCCTATTGTCGCCCATCTCGGGGAGGCGGGCCAAACCTCTTCCGGGATGAAAACCCGTGTTTATTAGCCTCCCCTTATAATGCGCGGGCTTTCCCCTTCTCGGACCCGCCATGATCCACTATTCCGCCTCCACCGCCGTCAATCTGGCCCTCTCCCTGCTCATCCTGTTTTCCCTGGTCACCTGGGCCCTGATCTTCGCCAAGGGCTGGCTGCAATGGCGGATCCGCCAGGAGAACGCCGGTTTCGCCAAGCGCTTCTGGCAGGCCGCCGACCTGGCCGGCGCCGAGAAGATCGCGGGCGAGGCCCCCGGCGCCCTGGCCCGACTCGCCAAGCGAGGCTTCGAGACCTTGAAGCAGATGGGCGAGAAGAAGACCCTGGCCGACGCCGGCGACCGCCAGGCGGTGATGGAGCGCAGCCTGTCCCAGCAGGTGCGCCAGGAACAGCACAAGCTGGAATCCGGCCTCATGCTCCTGGCCAGCATCGGCAGCACCGCGCCTTTCGTCGGCCTGTTCGGCACCGTCTGGGGCATCATGAACGCCATGGAAGGCATCGCCCGCAGTGGCGCCTCCGGCCTGGAAGTGGTGGCCGGCCCGGTGGGCGAGGCCCTGCTCTCCACCGCCATCGGCATCGCCGCCGCCATTCCCGCCGTGCTGGCCTACAACTACGGCGTGCGCGTCACCCGCCTGGCCGTGGCCGAGATGGAGCGCTTCGCCCACGACTTCATGAACCTGGCCTGCTGCGCCGAAGACAAGAAAGTCTGAGATGAAACGACCCCCTTACTCGCTACGCTCGTTTTCCCCCAAGGGGGAGGTCAGTTCCTTCGGAACGGCCGCGCGGAACTGACATGGCGCTGCGCGGCTCTTCCCCCCTGGTCTCCCGGGAGACCGACTTCCAGACCATGAGCGAAATCAACGTCACGCCCCTGGTGGACGTGATGCTGGTGCTGCTCACCATCTTCATGATCACGGCGCCCTTCCTGCTCCAGTCGGTGAAGGTGAAGCTGCCCGAGACCTCCCCGGTAGCCACCCTCAAGCCCGCCCAGGCCCTGGTGGTGAGCGTGCAGCCGGACGGCAAGGCCTTCCTGGGCAAGGAAGCCATCGAGCTGCCGGCCCTGGAATCCCGCCTCAAGGCCGAGATCACCAAGGCACCGGAATTGACGGTGCAACTGCGCGCCGACGCCGGCGTGCCCTACGGCCGCATCACCGAGGTCATGGCCGCGGTCAGCCGCGCCGGTGTGGCCAAGCTCACCTTCATCACCGCCCACGCGCCGGGCAAGGCGAAAGACAAGCGGTGAGACTGTCCGCTCTCCTCGCCGCCCTGCTGGCCCGGCTGGAGTCCCGCCACTGGGTCGCCCTGGGCGCCAGCGCGGCGCTGCATCTGGCCGTCTATCTCGGCATGGACACGGAACCGCCGCCGGAACCCAAGCCGGTGAGTTTCGAGATTGCCCTGGAGCCGCCCAATCCCGAGCCCCCCGCCCGGTCCAAGGGCAAGACCCAATCGGCCGACACCAAGGCGAAGAAGATGCACGCCAAGCGGAAGCCGGCCAGGCGGGAACCCCATGTCCTGGAGGCCAAATGGCGGGGCGAGGCCAAGCCGGCCCCGGATGCCCCCAAGCTGGACCTGCCTGACGCGCGGGCCCTGGGCGTCCAGGCGCCGGTGGAGGAAATCGTCAAGCCTGGCGCCGCGACGCGGACCAGTCAGGCCAAAACGGAGTCGATGCCGGCGCCACAAGCCGTCCAGACAGAAACTCCGGCCCCGTCCCAGGCCGGTACCCAGGCAGCCGAAGCCGCCCAGCTTTCCGATCCCGGCACCGGTGGCGCGTCGGCCGCCGCGGGCAGCAGCGGCGAGCCGGGCATCGCCCTGGCCGCCAGCACCAGCCTCAGCCGGGGCGGCGTCAATCCTGGCCGCCTGAGCCGGGGTGGCCAGGGATCCGACCCCACGTCCGGACTCGCCAGCGGCGGCAGCCCGGGTCAGGCCGGGCCGGGATCCGGCAGCCTGGCCGCCAGCCAGGGAAGCGGCGCCGGCCTCAACCTCGCGGCGGGCGCCGGCGCCCAGAACCGTTCCAGCCTGGAAGCCCCACCCATGTCCGGCGGTGAGCCACAAGGCATCCGCCTCAGCGCCGCCGGCACCCTGGCGGAGCGGGCCAATCTGCCGGCGGGCCCCGGCGGCCTGGCGGTGGGGCAAGTATCCGTCGAAGCGGGCCGGGCGGCGCCCAACCAAGCCAAGGGCGGCGGCGCCTCCCTGGCCAGTGCCCAGGCCGGTGGCGCGGCGGCCAATCCCCAAGCCACGGCCAGCAAGCGTCCCGGCGGCGGCGCGGCCAGCTCGGGCTCCGGCCGGGGCGCCGCCAGCGCGGCCAAGGAGGCATCGGGAAAGCTGGCCAGTGCGGGCGGTGGCGCGAAGACCGGCGCCAATCCCGACACGCCCAGCGCCCAGGCCAAGGGCAAGGGGCCGGGCGGCTCGGCCAGCGAACGCACCGCCACCGCCGGTGGCGATGGCGCCGGCGGCGGCAAGACCCTGGTGGCCAGCTTCGGCAGTGCCGGCCAGACCACGGCGGGAAGCCAGCGCATCGGCGTGAAATCAGCCGGCTCCGGACCCGGTACCTCCCAAAACGGCAAGACCCTGGCCCTGGCGCCGGGGGAACCGGGCAGCAGCCCCACCCTGGCCGTCACCCTGCAACCCCTGGTGGCCAAACCCGGCGTCGGCCGGAGTGGCGCGGGTGGCGGCACGGCCCTGGCCGCCGAGGGAAGCGCCAGCGGCGGCACCTATCCCGGCGCCGACCAATTCCGTGCCGGTGCCGGGGAGGGCGGCAGCGCCAGCCTCTCCGGGCTGGCCCTGGCCAATGGCATGGGCGACGGCTCGGCGGCGCCAGCCGGGATGCGCTCGGTCACCAGCGGCCATGGCACTCCGGGCGGCGGTGCCGGCACCCTGTCCGGCGTGGCCACCGGCAGCCCGGACCCGGAACCCGCCCGCCTGAAAACGGTCAAGGTGACCGATACCCAGATCATCCGCCCTGACAGCCAGGTCAAACCCTTGGACGTGTTGGCCCCCTCCACCTACTGCCCGCTGCCCCTGCCCGGCCACAGCTTCCCCGACAACCGCCCCCCCAAGGCGGAAAAAGGCGATGACAGCCTGCCCGCCTACGCCCCGGACAACCCCGGCTTCGTCTTCCCCATCCAGGCCTGGGCCGGCAACATCCAGGGCAAGGCCATCGTACGGGTGGAAGTGCAGCCCGACGGCCGGCCGGGCCGCATGTGGCTGAAGCAGTCCAGCGGCAGCGGCCTGCTGGACCGGGACGCCCAGTCGCAGCTGACCTTCTGGCGCTTCATCCCGGCGCGCAAGAACGGCCAGCCGGTGACCGCGTGGATCGACGTGCCGGTGGTCTATCGTTTGCAGGACACCAAGAAATGAAATCCAGGGAAACCCCTATTCTGAAAGGAACCGCCATGAAACTTCGCGCGACCGCCCTCCTCCTTGCGTTGCCCTTGTCGCTCTCCCTGCCGTTGCCGGCGGCGGCCCAGATGCCCCTGCCGGTGCCCGATCCGGTCCAGGCCATGCAGATGGCCATGCGCTACTACCAGATGGCGGCCCAGGCCGGCGATCCGGAAGCCCAGACCAAGATGGGCTGGATGTTCGAGAACGGCCTGGGGGTGGCCAAGGACATGGCCAAGGCCGCCGAATGGTACGGCCGCGCCGCCCAGCAGAAGGAACCGGTGGGGCTCTACAACCTGGGCCTCATGTTCATGCGCGGCCAGGGCGTCACCCAGGACATGGACCAGGCCGCCAAGCTCATGACCGGCGCCGCCGAACTCAACATGGCCGCCGCCCAGTCCCAGCTCGCCGTGCTCTATGAACAGGGCCTGGGCGTGCCCCGGGACCCGGCCCAGGCCGCCCACTGGCTGCGCAAGGCGGCCGAGCTGGGCGACATCCCCGCCCAGAACAACCTGGCCATCAAATACGCCACCGGCAACGGCGTGCCCCTGGACTTCAAGGAAGCCGTGGTCTGGTTCACCAAGGCCGCCGAGGCCGGCAACGCCGAGGCCCAGGGCAACCTGGGCCTGATCTACCGGGACGGCATGGGCGGCGTTCCCCAGGACTACCTGGCCGCCGCCAACTGGATGGCCCTGGCCGGCAACCAGGGGCACCTGCCTTCCATGAGCCGCCTGGGCTGGATGTTCGAGAAGGGCCAGGGCCTGCCGAAGAACATGAAGGAAGCCGCCTTCTGGTTCCAGAAAGCCGCCGAGGCCGGCGACGGCGCCTCCGCCACCCATCTGGGCTGGCTCAAGGAAACCGGTGCCCTGGGCAGCGTCGACCTGTCCGGCGCCCTTGCCCTCTACGAGCGCGCCGCCCAAGCGGGCGACGCCGCGGCCCAGAACAACTTGGGCCGGCTTTATCGGGAAGGCCAGGGCGTGGCCCAGGATTTCGCCAAGGCCCGGGAGTGGTTTCTCAAGGCCTCCGCCCTGGGAGAGCCGCTGGCCTGGTACAACCTGGGCCTGATGTTCGAGCAGGGCCAGGGCGTGGAAAGGAACGAGAAGGAAGCCCAGGACTGGCTGCGCCAGGCCGCCGACAAGAATCTACCCGCCGCCCAGAGTCGGCTGGGCTGGCTGCTTTCCAAGGCCGACCGCGCCGACGAGGCCGTCGCCTGGCTGACCAAGGCCGCCGAGGCCGGCGACATCGCCGCCCAGAACAACCTGGGGGTCATCTACGAGCAGGGCAAGGGCGTCGCCAAGGATCCGGCCGCCGCCGCCAAGTGGTACAGGAAGGCCGCCGAGGCCGGCGACAAGGTGGCTCAGCACAACCTCGGCGTGCTCTACCGGGACGGCATGGGCGTCGAGAAGAACGAATCCGAGGCCCTGGCCTGGTTCCAGAAATCCGCCGACCAGGGCTACGCCAAGGCCCAGCTCAGCCTGGGCCAGCTTTACGAGAAAATCGCCGGGCGAGGCGAGAAAAAGTGATCTGCCGGACCCGGGTCGGGTCTGGCAACGACGGGCGGCGGGCGCGGGCCTGGCCGGCGCTGCCCGCCATCAGGTGGATGGAGGTGCCATGAACGAGGATACCAAGCTGCGTTTCGCCAGCCTCAAGGCCGGGGGTCTGCTGCCGTCCCCCAAAGGCGTGGCCCTGGCGGTGCTGGAGCTGACCCAGAAGAATGACGTCAGCCTGCAAAGCCTCACCCACCTGGTGCACACCGATCCGGCCATGGCCGGCCGCATCCTGCGCTACGCCAACGCGGTCCACGGCGGCAGCCTGCGCCACATCGCCTCCCTTTCCCACGCCATCGTCTTCCTGGGCCTGTTCCGGGTGCGCCAGATCGCCCTGGGCTTCTCCCTCATCGACAATTACCGGAGCGGCGCCTGCGCCAGCTTCGACTACCTGGGCTATTGGACCGCCTCCCTGGCCACCGGCATCGCCGCCCAGCAGGTCTCCACCCAGGCCCAGTGCCCCCCCGACGAAAGCTTCACGTGCGGCTTGCTCGCCGGCATCGGCAGGCTCGCCCTGGCCACCGTGTTTCCGGACGAGTACGCGGTTCTGCTGCAGGAAGGGCTGGACGAAGCGGCCTTGCGCGGGGCGGAAGCCGAGCGCTTCGGCCTGGACCACGCCAGCCTGTCGGCGGAGCTCCTCGAGGACTGGGGACTGCCGGAGATCTTCCACCAGGCCGTGCGCTTCCACGAAGTACCCGGCACGGCGCCTTTCTCGGCCGGTTCCCGAGCCCAGGTCCTGACTGCGGCCCTGCATTTCGCCGCCAAGGTGGGGACCCTGCTGACCCTGGACCCGGCCCGCCGCTGGGAACGGGTGCCTTCCCTTTACCATGCCGCCGCCCAACTGGGCCTGGAGGACCACGAGGTGCCACCCCTGGTGGACAGCGTGGTGAACCAGTGGCAGGACTGGGGACGTGAACTGCGCCTGCCCACCAAGGATTTCAGCGACATCAAGGAACTGCTGTCCCTGCCCCCCGAAGTTGGCCTGGAGGATGGCATGAGCGCTCTGGTGGTGCTGCCCATGCGTGTCGCCCTGGTGGGCAGGAACACCGACCTGCTGCGGGGTCTGGCCGACACCTTGTACGCCATGGGGCTGGCCGTGGAAATGGCGCCTGACCGGGATGCCGCCCTGCGCCTCCTGGCGGAGAGCCGGCCGGACGTGCTGATGGTGGAGCTGCAGGATGGCGGCGAGGAGAGCGTGGCCATCCTGCGCGCCTTGCGCGCCGCCGAGGGTGGCAGGCAGGCCTATTGCATCGTCCTCATACCGCCCCAGGCGGAACCCAGCGTGGCCCGACTGATGCTGGCGGGGGCCGCCGACTATCTGCTTTTCGACTACACCGAGGCCTCCCTGCTGGCCCGGGTCAACGCCGCCCAGCGCGTGGTTTCCCTGCAGGGCGCGGTGCGCACCGAACGGGAATCCGTGATCCGCTCTTCGGGCGAATGGGCCCGGAGCAACCGCCGCCTGCTCCAGGAAGCCCATACCGATCCCCTCACCCAGCTTCACAACCGGCGTTACGGCATGGACCGCTTCGCCCAGGAGTGGTCCTTCTCGGTCCATAGCGGCACGGCCCTGTCCTGCCTGATGCTGGACATCGATCACTTCAAGCGCATCAACGACCAGCACGGCCACGAAGTGGGCGATCTGGTGCTGACTCAGGCGGCCCGGGTGGTGGAGCGCAACTGCCGGAAGGATGATGTGGTGTTCCGCTACGGCGGCGAGGAGTTCTGCATCGTCAGCCCCAACACAGGCCTGGAAGAAGCGGCCCTGCTGGCCGACCGCATCGTGCGGGGCATCCGGGAAGGGGCGTTCGGCCGCGAAGGGATCACCTTCCCGGTGACCCTCAGCATCGGCGTTGCTGCCCGGGGACCCGCCGACGCCGACCTGGAAGCCCTGATGGGGCGGGCCGACAAGGCCCTCTATGCGGCCAAGGACGGCGGCCGGGACCGCCTGGTCGTCACCAGGCCGGCGGCCTGAGCGGCGCCCCGGAAGCGCCTCAGAGGCGCGATCCGCGCTCGACGATGATGCCCAGTTCCTTGACCCCCCGGAGGATGGCGATCTTGCGCACCGCCACCCGCACCCAGGGCGCCCCGAATTCGTTGCGGACGATATCGGCGATGATCTCCCCCAGGGTCTCCACCAGGCGAATCTCCCGGGTGGAGACCACCTCCTGGATGCGGGCCGCCACTTCGCCGTAATGGATGGTGTCGCCGATCTGGTCGGTATGCCCGGCCTTGTGGTCGTACAGTCCGATCTCCAGATCGAGCATCACCGGCTGGGGCGCTTTGCGCTCCCATTCGTACAACCCGATAATCATCTCCAGGCGAAAATCCCGCAGGAACAAGATGTCCATTGCTTCAAACCCATGACCGGCCACCGCAAGGCTGCCGATTGTACGCAAACCCCACAGGGAATCGATCCCCGGATATGACCGTCATCCTCCTCGTCCTGCTGGCCGCCTATTTGATGGGTTCCGTGGCCTTCGCCATCCTCATGGCCAAGCTGTATGGCTTGCCCGACCCCCGCAGCCACGGTTCCGGCAACCCGGGCGCCACCAACATGCTGCGCACCGGCAAGAAGTCCGCCGCCGCCCTCACGCTTATCGGTGACGCCCTCAAGGGTTACCTGGCGGTGCTTCTGGCCCAGGTGGCCGCCCAGGTCTATGGCCTGCCGGTGTACGTCCCCTACCTGGCCGCCCTGGCCGCCTTCCTGGGCCACCTGTTCCCCGTTTTCCACGGCTTCAAGGGCGGCAAGGGCGTGGCCACCGCCCTGGGCGTGCTGCTGGCCCTGGACCCCCGCCTGGGCGGGCTGGCGGTGTTGACCTGGCTCGCGGTGTTCGCCCTGACCCGCGTGTCCTCCCTCTCCGCCCTGGTGGCGGCCACCCTGGCGCCGGTCTATGGTTACTACCTGCTGGGCCATGGTCCGGAAACCAAGTATCTGGCCGGCATCCTGGCCCTGCTGTCCCTGCTGGTGCTCGCCCGCCACCACAGCAACATCCGCAAGCTGCTTTCCGGCGAGGAAAAGGCCTTCAAGAAAAGGTAGCGCATGTTCGAGAAAACCATCGACTACGCCCGGGAAAGCCTCATCGCCGCCTCCGAAGCCGCGGTGGACCGGGCCGGTGACCGCCTATCCCAGGTGGTGGACAACGCCAGCCAGGCCATCGACGAGAAACTGGACAAGATTTCCCAGGAGTTGCACAGCCAGCGCAGCATGACCAAGGACGACGTGCGGGAGATGGTGGACTACGCCGCCGAGCGCCTCACCGTGGTGCTGGACGACCGCATCACCGCCATGCGCCGGGAGATCGCCGGCCTGGTGGAGGAGAAGACCGAATACTTCAAGGCCGAGATCGACGCTTTCTTCATCAAGCGCCAGCAGGATCTGGCCCGGGAGCGGCGCCGCCTCATCCTCAACATCCTGCTGGCCAGTGGCGCCGCCCTGGCAGTGGGCGCCGTCTCCCTGTTGTACAAGGGCATGCGGGATTGGGACCTGCTCACGGTGTTCCGGGTGGTGCTGGCTTCCCTGTCCGGCGGCTATGCGGTCTGGCTGGTGCTCTCCCTGCTGCGCGGCTGGCTGCGCATGACCGAGCACAAAAAGGACATGGTCTTCCTGGCGGCCCGCTACTGGGGCTGGCTGAGGCCGGCCAGCGTTTTTTCCACCCTGCTGATCCTGGCCTTCCTGGGTGTGCTCTCCCTGGTGCTCATGTTCCCCGACGAAGTCCTGCGCCTCATCGGCCAACCCATCTTCAAACCGGGGGGCTAAGGACCGCGCCGAGTTCCGCCAGATCCCAGCGGGGCCGCACCGAGAAGCGGCCATCCGCCATCGGCAAATCCGAGGCCAGCCGAAGCCCCCCGGCGAAGGCGATCATGGCGCCGTTGTCGGTGCACAGGTCCAGGGGCGGGTAGAACACCGTCAGCTGGCGCTGGGCGGTCTCGACATCCAGCCGGGCGCGCAGGGCCCGGTTGGCGCCCACGCCGCCCGCCACCACCAGCCGCTTGAGGCCGGTCCGCTTCAGGGCCGCCAGGCACTTGCCCGCGAGCACGTCCACCACCGCAGCCTGGAAGCCGGCGGCGATGTCCGCCTTATTGTCCAGGCCCTCCTTTTTCACCAGGGTCAGCACCGCCGTCTTCAGGCCGGAGAAACTGAACTCCAGGTCGCCGGAGGTAAGCATGGGCCGGGGAAGCTTGTAACGGTAGGCATCTCCCGTGTCGGCCAGCTTCGACAGGGCGGGGCCGCCGGGATAACCCAGCCCCAGCAATTGGGCCGTCTTATCGAAGGCCTCGCCGGCGGCGTCGTCCACGGTTTCCCCCAGGAGTTCATAGCGCCCCACCCCATCCACCCGCATGAGCTGGGTGTGGCCCCCGGAGACCAGCAGGGCGACGAAGGGAAATTCCGGCCTGGGATTGGCCAGCAGGGGCGAGAGCAGATGGCCTTCCAGATGGTGGATGCCCAGGGCGGGAATGCCCAGGGCCGCCGCCAGGGCATTGGCGAAAGCCGCGCCGACCAGCAGGGCGCCAGCCAGGCCAGGACCCTGGGTGTAGGCGATGGCATCGAGATCGTCCGGGGAAAGCCCGGCCTGCTTCAGCACGGTCCGGGTGAGAGGAATCACCCGGCGGATATGGTCCCGGGAGGCCAGTTCGGGCACCACCCCGCCGTATTCGGCGTGCATGACCACCTGGGAGTGGACGGCATGGGCCAGCAGCCCCGCCCCGGTGTCGAAAACGGCCAGGCCGGTTTCATCACAGGAGGACTCAACACCGAGGATTTTCATGGTCTTGCATGCGCCCGCGGCGCGGGCTTGCGGATAAAGAATTGAATTGTATTGAAACGGCACCCTGTCCCGGTATAGAATCCGCCACCTTTTTTCAGTCCAACCCCCATTCACAGGTAGCAGGAACGAGACATGCCCAGCGTTCGAGTCAAGGAAAACGAGCCGTTTGAAGTCGCCATGCGCCGCTTCAAGCGCACCATCGAGAAAACCGGTCTGCTGACCGAACTGCGCGCCCGCGAGTTCTACGAGAAGCCGACCCAGGAACGCAAGCGCAAGCTGGCTGCCGCCGTGAAGCGTCATCACAAGCGCCTGCGCAGCCAGACCCTGCCCCCCAAGATGTACTGATCGACCCCGCCGGTCGCTCTCGCCACGGGCCTGTCCAACAGGCCCGTTTGCATTTCTGCCACCCGATTCGGAACCGCCATGACACTCAAGGAACGCATCAACGAGGACATGAAGGCCGCCCTGCGCGCCAAGGAAACCGACCGCCTGTCCGCCATCCGCCTGCTCATGGCGGCGATTAAGCAGAGAGAGGTGGACGAGCGCATCCAACTGGACGACGCCGCCGTCACCGCCGTCATCGAGAAGCTTCTGAAGCAGCGCAAGGATTCCGCCGCCCAGTACGAGGCCGCGAACCGCATGGACCTCGCCGACAAGGAGAAATTCGAAATCGGCGTGCTTTCCGCCTACATGCCCCAGCCCCTGTCCGCAGAGGACGTGGCCGCCCTGGTGAAGCAGGCGGTGGCCGAGACTGGCGCCGCCAGCGCCAAGGACATGGGCAAGGTCATGGCCTGGCTGAAGCCGAAACTGGCCGGTCGCGCCGACATGACCAGCGTTTCCGGATTGGTCAAGACCGCTCTGGGCTGACCACGGACTAGAATCCTGGGCATGATCCCCCAGGATTTCATCCAGCAGCTCCTCGACCGCACCGACATCGTCGCGGTCGTCGAGCGCTATGTCCCCCTGAAGAAGGCCGGCGCCAACTACCAGGCCCGCTGCCCCTTCCACAACGAGAAATCCCCTTCCTTCTCGGTGAGCCCCACCAAGCAGTTCTACCACTGCTTCGGCTGCGGCGCCCATGGCACGGCCATCTCCTTCCTCATGGAGCATGCCGGCTACAGCTTCGTCGAGGCGGTGAAGGAGCTGGCAGGGCAGGTGGGCTTGCAGGTGCCCGACGACGGCAGCCGGCAGGCACCCGAGGAGGAAACCCGGCGTGACCAACTCTACGACCGCATGGAAGTGAGCAGCCGCCACTACCGCCAGGCTCTGAAGTCCGCCGAACCGGCTATCGCCTACCTGAAAAAGCGGGGCGTCACCGGCGAAACCGCCGCCCGCTTCGCCCTGGGCTACGCCGCCGACGACTGGCAGCCCCTGGCCGCCGCCTTCGCCGACTACCAGGATCCGCTGCTGGTAGAGGCCGGCCTGGTCATCGCCAACGAGGACAAGCGTTACGACCGCTTCCGCGACCGGGTCATATTCCCAATCCGCAACGAGCGGGGCCGGGTCATCGCCTTCGGGGGCCGGGTCATGGGCTCGGGGGAACCCAAGTACCTCAACTCGCCGGAAACCCCCCTGTTCCACAAGGGCCGGGAGCTCTACGGCCTGCACGAGCACCGCCGCACGATCCAGGGCGAGAACCGGGTCGTGGTGGTGGAAGGCTACATGGACGTGGTGATGCTGGACCAATACGGGGTCCAGAACGCCGTCGCCACCCTGGGCACCGCCATCACCCCGGACCACCTCACCCGCCTCCTGCGCCTGGTGGACGAGATCGTCTTCGCCTTCGACGGCGACAACGCCGGCCGCAAGGCCGCCTGGCGGGCCCTGGAGAACAGCCTGCCCCAGGCCCGGGACGGCAAGCTCCTCTCCTTCCTGTTCCTGCCGGAGGGCGAGGATCCTGACAGCTTCGTCCAGGCCCAGGGCGCCGAGGCCTTCCGCAAGCTGTGCGACAAGGCCACGCCCCTGTCGGAGTTCCTGTTCGCCGAACTCTCCGCCCAGACCGACCTGTCCTCCCAGGAAGGCAAGGTGCGCCTGGCCACCCTGGCCAAGCCCTATCTCGCCAAGTTATCCCAGGCCCCGTTGCTGGCCCGGGCTCTCCGACGAAGACTCGGCGAACTGACGGGCCTGGAGGCCCCCAGGCCACCACGGGAGGAAATCGCCCCTCGGCCATCCAGAAAAGAGACGTCCAACCCGGGCCGCAGCGCGGTCCAGCCGACGGCCTGGCGCATCCTGCTCCAGGCCGTGCTGCATGGGCCGGCCCGGGCAGGGCAGTTGGCCGAACTGCCGGAATCCTCCCAAGCCGAGGCCCAAGCCTTGCACGCCGTGGTCAGCCTGGCCCGGGAACACCCTGAAATGGCCGCCCGGGACATCGTCGAGCATTTCCGCGGGCGGCCGGAACACGCCTGCCTGGTCCCCGCCGCGGCCGCGCTGATGGCCTGGGGAGATGACTACGACGTAGAGGCCGATTTCCGTGGCGCTCTGGAAAGCCTCCTGTCCCAGGCCGGCCGCGCCCAGGTCAGAGACCTGTCCGGCCGCAAGCCCAGCGAGCTCACCCTGGACGAAAAGGCCCGCCTGCTCGCCAGCCTGAAATCCCGGAAACCTAGCTAGAACGCGGCTGTCGAACACTTCGGGAAAAGCCAGAGGCTGGCGCCCAAGTTCATGTATAATATTGCGTTTTTCCGCAGCTATCTCACGGAGATACTCCAGCAATGGCGACCAAGACTCCCAAGCAGAGCGCCCCCGCAGAAAAAGAAGCGCCCAAATCCCCCGGCCGGCCGGCCGGCAAGAAAAAGGACGCGGCAAACAAGGCGGCCCTGCTGACCCAAACGGTCAACCCCCTGGATTCCAAGGCCGACGTGGAGGCCCGGCGCACGCGCCTGAAGAATCTCATCATGCTCGGCAAGGAGCGGGGCTACCTGACCTATGCCGAGGTGAACGACCACCTGCCCGACGAGATGCTGGACGCCGAGCAGATCGAAAGCGTCATCAGCATGATCAACGACATGGGCATCCAGGTCTTCGATCAGGCCCCCGCCGCCGAGGATCTGCTCATGTCCGAAACCCCGGCGCCGGTGGCGGACGAGGACGCCGCCGAGGAAGCCGAGGCTGCCCTGTCCAGCGTCGACGCCGAGTTCGGCCGCACCACCGACCCGGTGCGCATGTACATGCGCGAGATGGGCACCAAAGACCTGCTCACCCGCGAGGGCGAGATCGAGATCGCCAAGCGCATCGAGGAAGGCCTGAAGCACATGGTGCAGGCCATCTCCGCCTGCCCCCTGACCATCGTCCAGATCCTGGAACTGGTGGACAAGGTGGAGAAGGACGAACTCAAGATCGACGACCTGGTGGACGGCCTCATGGACAGTTCCGGCGAGGACATCGTCATGGAGAGCGCCGTCGAGGAGATGGAAGCCGGTGAAGAGGAGGAAAGCGAGGACGAAGACGCCAGCGCCGCCATCAGCGCCGCCAACCTGGCCCAACTCAAGACCGACGCCCTGGAGCGCTTCACGGCGATTCGCAAGACCCACGCCAAGATGCAAAGCGCCCTTCACAAGCACGGCTTTGCCAGCAAGCAGTACCAGAAGCTGCTGGAGGACATCTCCGTCATGCTGCTGGGCATCCGTTTTACCGCCCGTCAGGTGGATTCCCTGTGCGACACCGTCCGAGACATCGTCGAGGAGGTGCGCAGCCACGAGCGCGCCATCATGGATCTGGCCGTCAACAAGTCCGGCATGCCCCGGCCCCACTTCATCAAGACCTTCCCCGGCCTGGAAGGCGATCCGGAATGGCTGGCCACGGAACTGGCCGCCAAGGCGGCCTACGCGGACCTGCTGGTCCGGCACCAGTACACCATCATGGAGCGCCAGGACAAACTCCGGGCCCTTCAGGACAAGGCCGGCATCCCGGTCAAGGAACTCAAGGACATCAACAAGAAGATGTCCACCGGCGAGGCCAAGGCCCGCCGCGCCAAGCGGGAAATGATCGAGGCCAACCTGCGTCTGGTGATCTCCATCGCCAAGAAGTACACCAACCGCGGCCTGCAATTCCTGGACCTGATCCAGGAAGGCAACATCGGCCTCATGAAGGCGGTGGACAAGTTCGAATACCGCCGCGGCTACAAATTCTCGACCTACGCGACCTGGTGGATCCGTCAGGCCATCACCCGCTCGATCGCCGATCAGGCGCGCACCATCCGCATCCCGGTGCACATGATCGAGACCATCAACAAGATGAACCGCATCAGCCGCCAGATCCTCCAGGAAACCGGCGCCGAGCCGGATCCGGCCACCCTGGCGGAAAAGATGGAGATGCCCGAGGACAAGATCCGCAAGATCATGAAGATCTCCAAGGAACCCATCTCCATGGAGACCCCCATCGGCGACGACGAGGACAGCCACCTGGGCGACTTCATCGAGGACCAGTCCACCCTCTCCCCGGCCGAATCCGCCCTCTACTCCAGCCTGCAACTGGTCACCCAGGAGATTCTCGACAGCCTCACCCCCCGTGAAGCCAAGGTGCTGCGCATGCGCTTCGGCATCGAGATGAACACGGACCATACCCTGGAGGAAGTGGGCAAGCAGTTCGACGTCACCCGGGAACGCATCCGCCAGA
>DAOQNK010000019.1:0-29289 GCA_035332045.1 Thiobacillaceae bacterium
CGCCCCGGCGGGCGGTGGGCAAGACCTACCGGGTCACCTGCAAGCATCCGGTGGAAGACGGGATGCTGGAGAAATTGCGCGACGGCGTGCTGCTCCACGACGAGACCGCTCACCTCGCCGCCCGCCATTGCGTGAGGACGGGCGAGCGGGAACTGGAAATGACCATCGCCGAAGGCAAGTACCATCAGGTCAAGCGCATGGTGGCCGCCGCCGGCAACCGGGTCGAGGCCCTGCACCGGAGTACGGTGGGACGTTACGAATTACCCCCGGACCTGGAGCCGGGATCTTGGGCCTGGCTGGAAGCCGCCGACCTGGACAGGTTGCGAGCCCCCCTGGCCCCGTAAGTTTTTTTTCTTAGGAGCATCTACCCATGAAGTCCATTCTGCTGTTCCTGGCCGGCGCCCTGCTGAGCCTCAACCTGCTGGCCGACCCCACCAAGATGCCCGCACCCAAGGTGGTGAAGGTCAACGACCGCATTTTCGCCCTTCTCGGCCCCATGGAACTGCCCGACAAGAAGAACCAGGGCTACATGGTCAACAGCGTGCTGCTGGTGGGCGATGCCGGTGCGGTCATCGTCGATACCGGCTTCACCGACGAGATCGGCACCATGCTGGCCAAGACCGCCCAGGGCCTGACGAAAAAACCCGTCACCCACGTCATCAACACCCATCACCACGGCGACCACAGCCTGGGCAACACCGCCTTCCCTGGCGCCAAGGTGCTGAGTTCCGAAGAGTGCCGCAAGCTGGTGGAAAGCACCGGGAGTGAATGGATCGCCACCATCGAAAGCCTGACGGGCCGCAAATTCCCCAACACCAAAACCGTGCCTGCCAGCGAAACCTATGCCAAGAACAGCAAGACCGACATCACGATCAACGGCGTGAAGATGGTGTTCTGGGTGCCGGAAGCCGCCCACACCCTGGGCGATTTGATGATCTGGCTGCCGGACGATCAGGTGCTGCTGTCTGGTGACGTGCTGGTCAACAAGGTCACCCCCAACTTCCGCGATGCCAACGTGAAGGAATGGATCAAGGCTCTGGGCGAGATCCAGGCGCTTCCGGCGAAAACCATCATCCCCGGCCACGGACCCCTCATGACCAAGGCGGAGGCCGCCGCCATGCACAAGCGCATGAGCAGTCTCTACGCCGGCATCGAGGCGGGCTACAAGCAGGGCCTCACCGACGGCGAGATCCGCAAAAAGCTGGACCTCACCGAGTGGAAGACCCTGAAGCATTTCGACGAGCAGATGGGCGGCAACATCAACAAGGCCTATCTGGAGATCGAGGCGGCAGCGTTCTGAGGGTTCCTCAGCCCAGCTTCGCCAGGAAGCGGTCCAACTGGTTGGCGAAGGCCTGCCGGTCGGCCTGGGAGAAGGCCGGCGGCCCGGAGGACGTCAGGCCGGCATCCCTCAGGCCAGCCATGAAATCCCGCAGGTTCAGGGCCTCCCGGATGTTCTCCGGGCTGTAGAACTCGCCGCGCGGATTGAGGGCGTGGCCACCCTTCTCGATGACCTGGGCCGCCAGGGGAATGTCCGCCGTGATGACCAGGTCGCCCGGCTCCACCCGGGCGGCGATTTCGTTGTCCGCCACGTCGAAGCCGTGGGGCACCTGGAGGGCCTTGATCCAGGGCGAGGGCGGCACCTTCAACAGCTTGTTGGCCACCAGGGTGGTCCGTATCTGTTTCCTGTCCGCCGCCCGGAACAGGATTTCCTTGACCACCGCCGGCGTGGCGTCGGCATCCACCCAGATTTGCATCAGTCCCTCCCTGCCAGCCAATCCAAGGCGCCCCGACCCGCCGCCCGGCCGCTGGCGAAGCAGGCGGTGAGCAGATACCCCCCCGTGGGGGCCTCCCAGTCCAGCATTTCGCCGGCGCAGAAAACCCCCGGCAATTGCCTGACCATGAGGCCGGAGCCCAGGGCCTCGAAGGCCACCCCACCGGCGCTGCTGATGGCTTCTTCCAGGGGACGGGGCGCCACCAGCCGCAGGGGCAGCGATTTGACGGCGGCGGCGAGGCGGCCGGGATCGTCGAAGGTCTCGGCGTCCAGGACTTCCCGCAGCAGGGCGGTCTTCACCCCTTTCAACCCCACCCGGCTTTGCAAGTGGCTGGACAGGGAACGGGCGCCGCGCGGGTGGGCGATCTCCTTCGCCAGGCGCGGCAGCGTCCAATCCGGCATGAGGTCCAGGTGGATTTCCGCCACACCAGCGCGTTCGATGGCGTCGCGCAGCCGGGCGGAAAAGCCGTAGATCAGGCTGCCCTCGACGCCGGTCCCGGTGATGACGAACTCCCCCTGACGCCGCTCTCCGGCCCATGCCAGGGCCACCGACTTCACCGGCTCGCCGGCATGGCGGCCGCTAAAATGTTCGCTCCAGCCCACGTCGAAGCCGCAATTAGCGGGCTTCAGGGGGGCCACCGGAATATCCCGGCCGGCCAGGATCGGCACCCAGGCGCCATCCGACCCGAATCTGGACCAACTGCCGCCCCCCAGGGCCAGGACCACCGCGTCGGCCCGGACCGAGTTCATGCCCTCCGGGGTCTCGAAGCCCAAGGCGTCGCCTACCCAGCCCAGCCAGCGATGGCGCACATGGAAACCCACGCCGGTTTGGCGCAGCCGGTGCAGCCAGGCCCGCAGCAGGGGCGCGGCCTTCATCTCCTGGGGAAACACCCGGCCGGAACTGCCGACGAAGGTTTCCACCCCCAGACTCTTGGCCCAGGCCCGCAGATCATCGGGGCCGAAGGCCGCGATCAGGGGCTCGATTTCCGGCTGCCGGTCACCGTAGCGGGCGAGGAAGGACTCCCTGGGCTCCGAATGGGTCAGGTTGAGGCCGCCCCGGCCCGCCAGCAGGAACTTGCGGCCCAAGGACGGCATGCGGTCGTAGAGGTCCACTTCCACGCCTCCGTCGACCAGGGTCTCCGCCGCCATGAGCCCGGCCGGACCGCCGCCGATGACCGCGACGCGGTGCGCCATCAGGCGGGGTCCGCCACCATGCTCAGGGCTACCGCCTCCGCCACCTGGATACCGTCCACCGCCGCCGAGAGGATGCCGCCGGCATAGCCCGCGCCCTCCCCGGCCGGATACAGGCCCCGGGTGTTGAGGCTTTGGCAGTCGGCGCCCCGGGTGAGGCGGATCGGCGAGGAAGTACGCGTCTCCACTCCAGTGAGCACCGCGTCGTCCATGGCGAAGCCCCGGATCTGCTTGTCGAAGGCGGGAATGGCTTCCCGGAGGGTGGCGATGACGTAGTCGGGCAGACAGGCGGAGAGATCGGTCCAGTGCACGCCGGGAGTGTAAGAGGGGATCACCGACCCCGGCCCGGTGGACGGACGGCCGGCGAGGAAATCCCCCACCTTCTGGGCTGGCGCCTTGTAACTACCGCCCCCGGCCTCGAAGGCGGCTGCCTCCCAACGGCGCTGGAAATCCATGCCGGCCAGGGGATTGGCCTGCACGTCGCCGGGAAAATCCGCCGGTGTCACGCCCACCACGATGGCGGCATTGGCGTTGCGCTCGTTGCGGGAATACTGGCTCATGCCGTTGGTCACCACCCGGCCTTCCTCGGAGGTGGCCGCCACCACGGTGCCGCCGGGGCACATGCAGAAGCTGTAGGCGGAACGGCCATTGCCGGCATGGTGCACGAGCTTGTAGTCGGCGGCGCCCAGGAGCGGATCGCCGGCCTGGTCGCCGAAGCGGCAGCGGTCGATGAGGGACTGGGGATGCTCGATGCGCAGGCCCAGGGAGAAGGGCTTGGGCTCGATGTACACGCCCCGCTTGTGCAGCATCTCGAAGGTGTCCCGGGCGCTGTGGCCCAAAGCCAGGACGACATGGCCGGTGGCGATGCGCTCGCCGCTTTCCAGCACCACGCCCCGCATCTGGCCGTCGGCGATGTCCAGGTCCGCCACCTTGCTCTGGAAGCGGATCTCGCCGCCCAGGCTTTCGATGGTGGCACGCATGTGCTCCACCATGGACACCAGCTTGAAGGTGCCGATGTGGGGCTTGCTGACGTAGAGGATTTCCGCCGGCGCCCCGGCCTTGACGAACTCCTCCAGCACCTTGCGGCCGTGGTGGTGGGGGTCCTTGATCTGGCTGTAGAGCTTGCCGTCGGAGAAGGTGCCGGCGCCGCCCTCGCCGAACTGGACGTTGGACTCCGGGTTCAGCTTGCCCTGGCGCCACAGGCCCCAGGTGTCCTGGGTGCGCTCCCGCACCGCCTTGCCCCGCTCCAGCATGATGGGCCTGAAGCCCATCTGGGCCAGCACCAGGCTGGCCAGGAGGCCGCAGGGACCGGCGCCGACGACCACGGGCCGGGAAGCGAGGCCCTCCGGGGCGTGGGCGACGAACTTGTAGGCCATGTCCGGCGTGACGGCGACATGCTTGTCCCCCGCCAGGCGCTTGAGCACCGCCCCTTCCCGGGTGAGTTCCACATCCACCGTGTAGACCAGGGCGATGTGGCCCCGCTTGCGGGCGTCGTAGCCGCGCCGGTGAATGTCGATGCGGATGAGCTCGTGGTCGGAAATGCCCAGGCGCTTCAGGATGGCGGCGCGCAGGGCGTCGTCCGGGTGGCCCAGGGGAAGTTTGAGTTCGGTGATGCGCAACATGGGATCGGCTCCAGGTAGGTCGAGGGCCGATCCGCGTCAACCGGCCCGTCCCGGACCGGCTGACCGTCGGGAAGAATCAGGATTTTAGCCCGGCGCAGAGAATGCCTGGATCGTTGCCGCCGCTGGCGGCCATGGTCTCCAGATTCCTGAGTACCAGCAGGCTGGCGGCTTCCATCTTGCCCAGCGCCTCCAGGCCCGCCTCCTGGTTGCCGGCCCGGAATTGGCGGACCGCATCGACGCCATGCTTGTGCACCTCGATATGGGGTGGTTCCACCCCCGTGTAGCCGGGGAGCTTGGAGAAGCAGTGCTTGCCGTCCCCCTCGTAGTACCACTTGCCCAGGCGGCAGGACGTATGGCTGGCGAAATCGTTCTCGGTCTTATCGGACAGGCCCATGAAGACCTTGTAGATCTCCATCTTGAACACCAGATGATCCACCTTGGCGGTTTCCACGAAGCTGCGCAGGGCGCTGGCGGCGATGGTGCCGATCATCTGGCTCGACATGTCCATCAGGGATTGCATGCCCGAGTGGGCTTTCTGGCTGTCGTCACGGAACGCGCCTGTATGTTCAGGATCCACCTGGACCTGATTGCGGACCATGGTGGCTTCCTCCTGGACGGTATGGACCAGGCCGGAGATTTCATCGGTAGCGCCCCGGGTCCGCTCGGCGAGTTTGCGCACCTCATCGGCCACCACCGCGAAGCCCCGGCCATACTCGCCTGCCCGGGCGGCTTCGATGGCGGCATTCAGGGCCAGCAGGTTGGTCTGGTCGGCGATCTCCTTGATGAGCTTGACGATGCCTTCCACTTCACCGATGCGGTCGTGGAGCTTTTCCACCGCGCTGGCGGTATCGTTGAGGCGGTCCGTGAAGCCAACCAGATTGTCGGCCATGCGGTTGATGAGCCCCAGGTTGTCGCCCACCGCATGACTGCTGGATACCACACGATCCGTCTCCTGCTTCATGGCCTGGGCCAGGGCGGCGAGGGAGGCCTGGGATTCCTTGATGGAGTCGCTGAACGTGCCGATGTGTTCCGACAGTCCCCGGAACAATTCGGTAGAGCGGACCTGGCCCGCGGCCAGATCCTCGGCTTGTGCGGCCCTGTGGCGCGCGGCCTCCAGTTCGCCGCGCAAGTTGTTGATGTCGCTTTCCAGTCCCATGAGCTGATGCTTCTGGGCAGGCTGTTTCTCGCTGGACTTGAAGAACATGTGATGGGCCCCAGGCGGTGTTGGTACCAGGCAATATCGACACTGCGTGTCATTTCTGAATCGATGTTAATGGATACCTCAAGAAAAAAGTATATTTGTACTATTCAAAGTTCAGCCTGTAGCCACGATGACGGACTTCTTCCATGCCCAGCCCGGCTATTCATGAGTTGATCGGTTATGGGGCGGCGCTGCTCACCACGGCCGCATTCGTCCCTCAGGCCGCGAAATCCTGGACCACTCGGGATCTTTCCGGCATTTCCCTGAGCATGTATGGCCTGTTCACTCTGGGGGTGGGACTCTGGCTGCTGTACGGCATCGCCATCGGAAGCTGGCCCGTGATCTTCGCCAACGGAATCACGCTGGTACTGGCCGGAATCGTCCTAGGGCTCAAAGTTCTTGATGCTTTGGGTAAGTGAGAGCTCACTTACCCAGTCCAGCATGGCGATCTCGCAGTGGCCGACGCTGCCGCGGACCGCCTGTTCCGTCTCGCAACCTGCAAGGGCCCGAGCGGCAAGGATGGGGTTTTCATGGCTAACCGCGAGGATCGTATCGGCAGGACCGGATCGCCCCAGCGCGTCGAGGAATGCCCCCATTCTGGCCATGACCCCCAGGAAGGATTCTCCATGCTCGGGGCTAATGTGGACCGGGTCGGGTCGCACCAGGCCATTGAAAGCTTCCACGGGAAGCCTATCCAAGCCGGAAAGGCGCTCATCCAGACGCCTGTCGATCTGGAGGGGGCATTTCAGGGCCAAGGCCTCCAACAGGATGGCCGCTGTTTCCTGGGCCCGGGGAAACCGGGAGGCGTAGACGCGGGTAAAGGGTACAGCCCCGAGACCCCTTGCCGCCTGCCTGGCCTGATCCCGGCCCCGGGCGGTCAGGGAGACCGGCCGCCGGGGATCATCGTTGATGATCCCGGCCACGTTGGCCTCACTCTCCCCATGCCGGACGAGATAAATTCGCACGCCGCTCAGCCACCGCCCACGATCAGGGTTTGACCGTTGTCTTCCTGTGCCAGGGTCGACAGATCGCGGAGCGATGTCCTGGCCCAGGCTCGGGCCCGGGCTAATACCCGGTTCGCCATGGAAGAGGAAGGCGGCATGCCATCGTGGATGCGGAAGGTCCGGCTACTTGGCGGGCCGTGCTTTCAAGCGCTGGGCTTCCCGCTTGATCATGGCTTCCAGTTCGCCCAGGTGTTCCTCCACCCTGCGCTGGCCGATGCGGCTGCCCTCGACCGTCAGTTCGGGAATTTTCTGGAGAGTCTTCCTACCCAAGGGGGTCTGGTAGAAACGGGACAGCTCCTCCAGTTCAGCCTGGCTGTAGGCCATCGCATAAATCCTGGCCAGATCGAGCTTCAGACTGTCGAAGCCCATATACCTGCCCATGAATTCCAGCATCACCCCTTTGAAGGGCTTGAGGTCGGGGTTTTTCTCGACCTCGGCCAGGGTCAACTGCTCGATGGTGCGGGCCAGGTTGACGCGCATGTCCATCACTTCGAGGAGTCTCAGGGCCGCGGCCATTCTGTCGTCCTCCATGGCGGCCTGGGCCCGGCCGCCGACGAGGGCGGCGGCCAGCAGGAGGAAAAGAAAGGCGCGCGCCATGCGGTCCGGGATCAGACGTCCAGGTTGCGCACGCCCAGGGCGTTGGTCTCGATGAAATTGCGGCGAGGCTCCACTTCCTCGCCCATGAGGGTGGTGAAGATGCCGTCGGCGGCGATAGCGTCCTCGATCTGCACCTTCAGCAGGCGGCGTACCGTGGGATCCATGGTGGTTTCCCAGAGTTGCTCCGGGTTCATCTCGCCCAGGCCTTTGTAGCGCTGGATGCCGAGGTTCTTGCGAACTTCGTTGAGCAGCCAGTCCAGGGCCTGCTTGAAGTCGTAGGCCGGCGTCCTGGCTTCGCCGCGGCGGATTTCCGCGCCCGGCTGGATGAGGCCGGTGAGGATTTCCGTGGTGCGGCGGAGCTGGTCATAGTCACCGCCCTCGATGAAGCCGGCATCCAGGAAACTGGTGTGACCGATGCCGTGGCGGGTCTTGGTGATCTCCAGGCGGTAGGCGGTGTCGCCTTCGTGCTGAACGGGGGTGATCTTCACCGGCCCCAGCCGGGCCAACTCGGGCGTCAGCAGCTCGGTAGCCCGGGCGGCGGCTTCTTCCGTATCAAGGCTGATGGCAGGAATCTTGAGCAGGCTGTAGAGCACATCCGCATCCATGCGCCGGGCCAGGCGCTCGATCATGGCCTCGGCCAGCAGGAATTCCCGGGCGATGCGTTCGAAGGTGTCCTTGGCCAAGGCGTCGGCGTCGGCGGCGGGAATCAGCTCGGCGCCGTTGAGGGCTTCCCGCAACAGATATTGCTTCAGTTCGTAGTCGTCCTTGATATAGGTCTCGCGCTTGCCCTGCTTCACCTTGTAGAGCGGCGGTTGGGCGATGTAGATGTGGCCCCGCTCCACCAGCTCGGGCATCTGCCGGTAGAAGAAGGTGAGCAGCAAGGTGCGGATGTGGGAGCCGTCCACGTCCGCGTCGGTCATGATGATGATGCGGTGGTAGCGCAGCTTGGCCGGGTTGTAGTCGTCCTTGCCGATGCCGGTGCCCATGGCGGTGATGAGGGTGACCACTTCCTGGGAGGACAGCATCTTGTCGAAACGGGCCTTCTCGACGTTGAGGATCTTGCCCTTCAGGGGCAGGATGGCCTGGAACTTGCGGTCCCGGCCCTGCTTGGCGGAACCGCCGGCGGAATCGCCCTCCACCAGGTAGAGCTCGCACAGGGCGGGATCCTTCTCCTGGCAGTCGGCCAGCTTGCCGGGCAGGCCGGCGGAATCCAGCACGCCCTTGCGGCGGGTCATCTCCCGTGCCTTGCGCGCGGCTTCCCGGGCCCGGGCGGCCTCGACGATCTTGCCGCAGATGATCTTGGCATCGGCGGGCCGCTCCAGCAGGAATTCGGCCAGCTTGGCGGAGACGGTTTCCTCCACCGCCGGGCGGGCTTCCGAAGACACCAGCTTCATCTTGGTCTGGGAGCCGAACTTGGGATCGGGCATCTTTACCGACAGCACGCAGGCCAGGCCTTCGCGCATGTCGTCGCCGGTGATTTCCACCTTGGCCTTCTTGGCGATCTCGTTTTCCTCGATGTACTTGTTGATCACCCGGGTCATGGCGGCCCGCAGGCCGGTGAGGTGGGTGCCGCCGTCGGACTGGGGAATGTTGTTGGTGAAGCAGAGCACCTGTTCCTGGTAGCCGTTGTTCCACTGCATGGCCACCTCGGTGGTGATGACCACGCCGCTCTCTCCCACCTTGGATTCGCCGGTGGCGTAGAACACGTTGGGGTGCAGGACGCTCTTGTTGCGGTTGATGTACTCGACGAAGCCCTTCACACCGCCGGAGAAGGCAAAGTTCTCGTGGCGGCCGTCGCGTTCGTCGATGAGCTCGATCTTGACGCCGTTGTTGAGGAAGGACAGTTCGCGAATGCGCTTGGACAGCACGTCATAGTGGAAGTCGACGGTGCCGAAGATTTCCTCGTCGGCGGAGAAGTGGACCTCGGTGCCGCGCCGGGCGGTATCTCCCAGCACCTTGAGGGGGGAGACCTCGACGCCGTTCTGAGTCTCGATGGCGCGATCCACGGGCACGCCCCGGTGGAACTCCATGAAATGCTTCTTGCCGTCCCGGTGGATGGTCAGGCGCAACCATTTGGAAAGGGCGTTGACGCAGGACACGCCGACGCCGTGCAGGCCGCCGGAGACCTTGTAGCTGTTCTGGTTGAACTTGCCGCCGGCGTGCAGCACCACCATGACGATCTCGGCGGCGGAACGCTTGGGCTCGTGCTTGTCGTCGAACTTGATGCCCGTGGGGATGCCCCGGCCGTTGTCCGAGATGGAGATGGAGTTGTCCGGGTGGATGATCACCTTGATGTCGTCGCAATACCCGGCCAGGGCCTCGTCGATGGCGTTGTCCAGCACCTCGAACACCATGTGGTGCAGGCCGGAGCCGTCCGAGGTGTCACCGATGTACATGCCCGGGCGCTTGCGCACCGCCTCCAGGCCTTCCAGTTGCTGGATGCTGTCCTCGTCGTAGCCGCCGTTGCCGGCACCGTTGTTTTGTTCCACGTGAAACCTTCTTTCTGGGTAATGAATGAACGGGGCGAGGCTCCGACTGGAACCCCGCCCCTGGCGCCCCGCTTGCTTAGATGCGCATGGGCATGACCACGTAGCGGAAGTTGTCCTCTCCGGGCACGGTGATCAGGAGGGAACTGGTGGGATCCCCGAAACTGCACTGGACGGCTTCCGCCGTCAGGTTGTTGAGCACGTCCTGGAGGTACTGGACGTTGAAACCGATGTCCAGGGGCTCGCCGGCGTAATCAATGTCCAACTCTTCCTGGGCCTCTTCCTGTTCGTTGTTGCTGCAGGCGATGCGCAGGCTGCCGGCCGTGAGAGCGATGCGCACTCCCCGGTACTTGTCGTTGGTCAGGATCGCCGCCCGGGTCAGGGACTGGGACAGGCGCTGACGCGGCATGACGAAGTTCTTGTCGTGGCCCACGGGGATGACCCGCTGCCAGTCGGGGAACTTACCATCCACCACCTTGGAGCGCAGTTCGAAATCCGGCCGGCGGAACACGACTTGGCTCTGGTTGACCTGGATGTGCACGGGATCGTCACCCTCGCCCAGGAGCTTGCCCAGTTCCAGGACGGTCTTGCGCGGCAGGATGACATCCATGCCCTGGGCCACCTCTTCATCCAGATCCACGCCATCCACGGCCAGGCGGTGGCCGTCCGTGGCCGCCACTGTGAGTCGCTTGCCCTGAACCGAGAACAGCATGCCGTTGAGGTAGTAACGAATGTCCTGAACCGCCATGGCGTACTGGGCCCGGGACAAAAGATGCTTGACCTTGCCCTGGGGCAGGCTGAACGACAGACCCTGGCCTTCAGGAATCTGCAGTTTGGGGAAATCCCGGGCCGGCAGGGTTTGCAGACTGAAGCGGCTGCGCCCAGACTGGACCTTAAGTTGCTCGCCCGTTAAATCCAGGGAGATGGGCTCCAGGTCAGGCAACGACCGGCAGATATCCAGCAGCTTCCTGGCGGACACGGTCAGGGAAGCATCCGCCGCGCCCTGTTCTTCCGCCCACGTGCTGATTTGCAGTTCCAAGTCGGTGGAGATGAATGCGGCTCGTCCACCCACCACCTCCACCAATACGTTGGAAAGAATAGGCAGTGTGTGCTTGCGTTCAACCACGCCGGCCACGGCCTGTAGTGGCTTGAGCAAAGCGTCCTTGGAGGATTTCAGTACAAGCATTTATCTCTTCCTGATGTTATTGATAAGCCAGGGTGTTTCTTCCGGATAAGCGGCGAAAGTGTATCAAAATCATCGGTTTAAGCTGTGGAAAAATCAGTCGGTAAGTCTGTGGGAAAAACCGGGAGTGTTTGTGGATAAGTCGTCCACCCGGAAGAAAGCCCACGTTATCCACAAACTATTCCAGCGTTACCCACTGAGTTATCCCGTCAATACCTGGATCAAGAGGTTGTAATCCTTGCGCAATGTCGCATCGCTGTTCTTCAGTTCTTCTATCTTCGAACAGGCATGCAGCACGGTGGTGTGATCACGGCCTCCGAAAGATTGGCCGATCTCCGGATAGGACAGGTCGGTCAACTCCCTGGCCAGATACATGGCCATCTGGCGGGGGCGAGCCAGAATGCGCGTACGCTTTTTCGAGTACATGTCGGCAACTTTGATCTTGAAATAATCGGCGACGGTCTTCTGGATGTTTTCGATGGAGATCTGACGGTTCTGGACGGCCAGCAAATCCTTCAGGGCTTCCTTGGCCAGTTCCACGGAAATGGGATGCTTGTTGAAGCGGGCGAAGGCGATGACCCGCTTCAGGGCGCCTTCGAGTTCGCGCACGTTGGAGCGCACCTGCTTGGCGATGAAGAAGGCCGTGCCTTCATCCAGGTCGGCCTTTTCCAGGCGGGCCTTGTCCAGCAGGATGGCCACCCGCATTTCCAGCTCGGGGGGTTCCAGCATGACGGTGAGGCCCCAGCTGAAGCGGGATTTCAGGCGTTCCTCGATGCCTTCCATATCCTTGGGAAAGGTGTCGCTGGTGATGATCACCTGTTTGTGTTCTTCGATGAGCGTATTGAAGGTGTAGAAGAACTGTTCCTGGGTACCTTCCTTGCCGGCGAAGAACTGGATGTCATCGATCAGCAGCAGGTCCAGAGAGTCATAGCGCCGCTTGAAGTCATCATAGGAGTTGGCGCGTACCGCCCGCACCATGTCCGAGACGTAACGGTCGGCATGGATATAGCGAACCCGGGCCTTGGGGTTCTGGTGGGCCATGCGGTTGCCTATGGCCTGAACAAGATGGGTCTTGCCCAGGCCCACCCCGCCATAAACGAACAGGGGGTTGTAGCCGGAGCCCGGATTGTCAGCCACCTGAAGAGCCGCGGCCCGAGCCAGATCATTGGCCTTGCCGGGCACGAAGGTATCGAAGGTGAACATGGGGTTCAGCCGGCTTTCATCGACAGTCTGCGGCTTTTCCGCCTTCGCGCCGGATTTGCCAGGTTTCCTGGCTTCCTCCCTGGCGGGGGGCGTCGAGGGCTGAAGTTTGCCGGCAGACTGAGGGGCGGATGAATCCTTCGAAGCGGTGCGGTTCTCGGCGGTCCCACGGGAATCGGAGATGACCAGCGAGACTGAGGGGGATTCGGGAAAGAATGCCCGGGCGAGCAGATCGATCTGGGGCAGGAACTTGTCGCGAACCCACTGGGCGACGAAGCGGTTGGGAGCGTTCACCAGCACGGAGCCATTCACCACTTCCACCACCAGGGGTTTGATCCAGGTATTGAGCTGCTGGGCGTTCAGTGAACGCTCGAAATGGGCGAGGCAATGGCTCCAGAAGTCGTCCATGACGCAGCGGGATTTGAGGCCGGTGGGAGGGAAGCGGGCATTCTAGCACCCCCACTTCATAGCCCGGAAAAGTTTGACAAATCAGAGGGCTAGCGGTCTAATACGGCGCTTTTTCGCAGCCGACTTTTTGCTTCCGAGGATTCACCATGAAACGCACCTATCAGCCTTCCGTCGTCCGCCGCAAGCGTACCCACGGATTTCGGGCACGCATGAAGACCAAGGGCGGCCGCGCCGTCATCAACGCCCGCCGCGCCAAGGGCCGCAAGCGTTTGGCGGTCTGAGGCCGCTGTCGAAGCCGGACCGGGCGCCATGCCCTTCGCCTTCGGGCGAGACAGCAAGATGCGTAAAACGGATGAATTCTCATCCGTTTTTCGTTTCCGGTGCGCGGCTGGCGGGCCGGGTCTCGATGTGCTGGCCGCGCCCAACGGACTGGACCATGCCCGCCTGGGGATGATCATTCCCAAGAAAATCGTGCCTACCGCCGTGGGTCGAAATCGCATCAAGAGACTGCTCAGGGAAGGATTCCGGCTGCATCAGGCCGATATCGCCGGCTTGGACTTGGTGGCCCGCCTGCGGGCGGACATCGATGAATCCCGACTCCAGGAACTCTTCCTGTCTGGCATGATCCGTTGCCGCGACTGTGTGGAACTTCGAAGTCACCAGCAAACCGGGCGACCGTCCAGCCCGGATACCCACCGACAAATCACTTAAGCACCGCCATGGATACCCAGCGCATCATCGCGTTCATCGTCTTTTCCTTCTCCATCCTGCTCCTTTGGGAATCCTGGCAGGGGTATTCCAATCCCAAGCCGCCCGTGGCCCAGCATCAACCGGAGAAGACCGCCGCGGCGACCGCCCAGGCGGAGGTTCCTCCCCAACCTGGCCAGAGCCTGGCGCCCGCCGCCAAGGTGGCCGAGACGGGTCAGTCTGAAAAGGGCGCCCGGGCCCGCGTTGTCACCGATGTGCTGAATGCGCAGATCGACGCCAATGGCGGCGATCTGCGTGAGCTTGTGCTCACTTCCTACCGTCAGAACGAGGATGCCACTCAGCCTTTCAGACTGTTCGAGGAAAAGGCTGGCCGGGATTACTTCGCCCAGATGGGTTTCACAGGCGGCGCCCTGCCCACCCATAAAACGGTGTTCGAATTGGCGCCCGGCGAATACAAGCTGAAGGACGGCGAGAATGCGTTGAAGGTCAGCCTCAAGGCCACCCTCAATGGCGCCACGGTGGAGCGTGTCTACACCTTCCACCGGGGCAGCTATGTGGTGGACGTGGATACCCGGGTGAAGAACGGAGGCACTGCCGCCATCGAGGGTTTCCCCTATTACCAGTTCCTGCGCCACGGCCAACCGCCTGAAGGCCAGTCCCGCTTCATCAGCACGTTTACCGGACCGGCCATTTATACCGAGGCGGGCAAGTTCCAGAAGGTTAAGTTTGATGACATCGCCAAGGGCAAGGCGGAGCACGCCAAGGAGGCGAAGGACGGCTGGATCGGCATGATCGAGCACCATTTCTTCGCAGCCTGGCTCACCAGTAACCCCACCGATGCCAGCCAGAGGGATTTTTACACGCGTTCGGTGGGTAAGGACGAATACACCGCCGGCCTGATCTTCCCCGCGGTGAAGCTGAACCCGGGCGAAGAGAAGACCGTTTCCATGCGGCTCTATGCGGGTCCCCAGGAACTGGAAAAGATCAAGAGTCTGGCGCCCGGGTTGGAACTGGTGGTGGACTATGGCTGGCTCACCGTGCTGGCCTACCCCTTGTTCGTGGTGCTGAACTGGCTCAACACCCTGGCCCACAACTGGGGCGTGTCCATCATCCTGCTGACGGTGCTGATCAAGGGCGCCTTCTATCCCCTGTCCGCCGCCAGCTACAAGTCCATGGCCAAGATGCGCAAACTGGCGCCCCGCCTGCAACACCTGAAGGAGCGCTATGGCGACGATAGGCAGAAGCTCCACGAGGCCATGATGAAGATTTACCAGGAGGAGAAGATCAATCCCCTAGGCGGCTGCTTGCCGATCCTCATCCAGATCCCTGTGTTCATTGCCCTCTACTGGGTACTGCTGGGGGCGGTGGAGTTGCGCCAGGCCCCCTTTGCCCTGTGGATCAACGACTTGTCCGAGCCGGATCCTTTCTATGTGCTGCCCATCATCATGGCCATCACCTCCTTCATCCAGGTGAAGCTGTCACCCTCCTCGCCGGACCCGGTGCAACAGAAGGTCATGATGGCCATGCCGGTTATCTTCTCGGTCATGTTCCTGTTCTTCCCCGCTGGCCTGGTGCTCTACTGGCTGGTCAACAACGTGCTTTCCATCCTTCAGCAGTGGCGCATCAACAAGGTTATTGAAGGCGGTGCCGCCGCAGCCAACGATAGCAAGCACTAACTTATTGCTTCGGGCGCAACATGGCGTCCGTTCCGAACGAGCCCATTGCCGCCATTGCCACCGCCCCAGGACGGGGCGGCGTTGGCGTGGTGCGGATTTCCTGCCCGGATCCCCTTCCCTTTATCCGAGGCTTGATTGGCCGGACGCTCCAGCCCCGGCACGCCCACTACGCGCGTTTTCTAGACGCGTCCGGTGTGGCCCTGGATGAAGGTATCGTCATCTGGTTCGAGGCCCCCCGTTCCTTCACGGGCGAGCACGTCCTGGAACTCCAGGGCCATGGTGGTCCCCAAGTCCTGCAACTGGTGCTGGAGCGTTGCCTGGAACTAGGCGCCAGGCTGGCACAACCCGGTGAATTCAGCCGCCGTGCCTTCCTGAATGGCAAGCTGGATCTGGCCCAGGCCGAAGCCATCTCGGATCTCATCGACGCCGGTAGCCGGGAGGCCGCCCGGGGAGCCCTGCGCTCCCTGGAAGGGGCGTTCAGCCGCCTGATCCATGCGCTGAAGGATGGTTTGATCCATCTGCGCATGCTGGTGGAAGCCAGCCTGGATTTTCCCGAGGAAGACATCGATATCCTGGAACAGGCCGATGCCCGGGGCCAACTGCGGGAACTGTCCAGACGGCTGGACGAGGTTTTGGCCCAGGCCAGGCAAGGGGCCATGCTCAGGGAAGGATTGACGGCGGTTCTCATCGGCCAGCCCAACGTGGGCAAGTCCAGCCTGCTCAATCAACTGGCGGGTTATGACGCCGCCATCGTCACCGAGATTGCCGGGACAACCCGGGATACCCTCAGGGAAGCCATCCGTATCGAGGGTGTGCCCATCCACGTCGTCGATACCGCGGGTCTGAGGGAGACAGACAATCCCGTCGAATTGCTGGGCATCCAGCGTACCTGGGCGGCGGTCGAGAAGTCCGATCTGGCTCTTCTACTAACGGATGCCCAGCACGGCGTGGGGGAGCGGGAGGCGGAAATCCTCGCCCGGATGCCTGGCCAGCCCGTGTTGACGCTGCATAACAAGGTGGATATCACCGGCGAGGTGGCCAGAGTCTCCGAGGATGGCCGGGAACTCTGGATTTCCGCGCGCACTGGCGCAGGCTTGGATCTCTTGCGCCGGCGACTTCTGGAGATCGCGGGTTGGCAATGCGCCAGCGAGGGGACGTTCACCGCCCGGGCCCGGCATCTCCAGGCCCTGGGGCGTGCCCGGGGCCATCTGGATGCGGCCGCCGCCAGTGCCCTTCAGTTGGAATTCTTCGCGGAGGAATTGCGGTTGGCCCAGGAATCCCTTGCCGAGATCACCGGGGAATTCAGCGCGGATGACCTGTTGGGCATGATCTTCAGCCAGTTTTGTATCGGAAAGTAGGCTGGTCGTGGCGTTGGCCCCGGCGATGCCTGAGCGGCCGTTGCCAGGGACCGCAGCGCCTCATGCCGGGAGCCGGTGAGTGCGTAGTCTGGCAGCGTAGGAGGCCCCCGCCGGGAGGTTTGGTGTTTTCCAGCATTCAGATCAGGAGCCAGGAGCCCGTGGTGCCGCAGCGGCGAAATTCATCGAGGCCGAAACTGAATTCGTCCCGAGGGCTTTCCAGGGTGTCGGGCGTCTCAACCTTGGTCAGGTACCAGCGGATGCCGGCCAGAAACATGATTTCCTCCAGGACGTCGGGGGGGAAGCCCATGCGATTGCCCCGGGTATCTATCAGCAGGCTGTCGAGATAGGCGTCAATTTCCGGCCCTGGCCAGCGGACCATCAATTCCCGCGCAATTCTGGGGAAGCGCGATTCGATGGCTGATTCAACCTTGTTGGCCGGCTCGACTCTCAACTCGCGAGGGCCTAAGTCTAGAATTCTGACGGTCATGAGAGACTCCTGGATTACGGTATACCCGATTACTGCAAGATGCATACCACCCCAGGATTTGATGTTTTACATTGATTAATCATGAGGTTATGTGTCCACCATGGGGTCGCCATGCGACTTCGTAGCGTGGCCGGATGAGCTCGAACCGACATACCTGCTGAAAAAACGACAATGACCCTACTCACCCAAGAAGCCTTGAGCTGGCGGCAAATCCTGGACGAAGTGAAGCAGCACAGGGGCCGCCTTCTGAAAGGCAATTTCATCGCCTTGCTGGCGGTCATCTGCTCCGTCCCCGTCCCCCTCTTCCTTCCCGTACTGGTCGACGAAGTCTTGCTGGGTAAGCCCGGGGCGTTCATCGCCCTATTTTCCCCATGGTTTCCCAAGCCATGGCATGGGCCGGTGCTGTATGTGCTCCTGGCGTTATTGCTGACCGTCGGCCTGAGACTGGTGGCTATCCTGTTGAACGTATGGCAAGCGCGGACCTTCTCCCTGATTTCCAAGGAGGTGGTGTTCCGGATCCGTACCCGGATGCTGGAGCGTCTGTCGCGTATTGCGTTGTCGGAATACGAAACCCTGGGGTCTGGAAGGGTCACTTCCCATTTCGTCACGGACCTCAACGCGGTGGATGGATTTCTGGGCGCCTCGATTTCCGGTTTTCTGGTGGCCGTGCTTTCCCTGATTGGGGTGGCTGGCGTGCTGATTTGGATGAACTGGCAGCTGGCATTGTTCATCCTGCTCCTGAATCCCCTGGTCATTGGCTTTTCGACCCGTCTGGGGAAGAAGGTCAAGGAACTGAAAAAACGGGAAAACTCGGCCTTCGAAGCGTTTCAGGAAGCGCTGACAGAAACGCTGGACGCGCTGAACCAGGTCCGTGCCATGAACCGCGAGGCGCATTACCTGGCGCGGGTCGTGGACCGGGCGGGGCAGATCAGGCGGCATGCCGCCGCCTTTGCCTGGAAGTCGGACGCCATGAATCGCGTCTCCTTCTTCATCTTCCTGGCCGGGTTCGATGCTTTCCGGGCTGGCGCCATGCTGATGGTGGTCTTCTCGGATCTGACCATCGGGGAGATGCTGGCGGTGTTCAGCTATCTTTGGTTCATGATGGGACCGGTGCAGGAGATCATCAACATCCAATACGCCTGGTTTGGGGCCAATGCGGCCTTGGGCCGCATCAATGGCATGCTCGCGCTGAGGACGGTGGCTGAGCCGGCGGGTGGACGCGATCCCTTTGCGCGCGGAGATACCGTCGACGTGGAACTGGAGGCGGCCTGCTTCGCCTATGGCGAGGGTGAAAGCATCCTGGACGGCGTGAACATGCGTATCGCGCCTGGCGAGAAAGTGGCACTGGTGGGCGCGTCCGGCGGTGGCAAGTCGACCCTGGTCCAGGCCCTCCTCGGCCTTTATCCCCTCAAGTCTGGTGTAATCCGGTACGGCGGCGTGGACGTGGGCGAGATCGGTTGGGCCACGGTTCGCGAACATGTCGGGGTGGTACTGCAACACCCGGTCCTCTTCAACGCCAGCCTGCGCGAGAACCTGGGTTTGGGCAGGGAGTTCGCCGATGACGATCTTTGGCGCGCTTTGGAGATCGCCCAATTGCGGGAATTCGTTGCTGAGCTTCCGGATGGGCTGGATAGCCTGGTGGGTAAGAACGGCGTCCGCCTGTCCGGAGGCCAGAGGCAACGTCTGGCTATCGCGCGCATGGTCCTCGGCCGACCCAGCGTGGTCATCCTGGATGAGGCCACCTCGGCGCTGGACAGCGCCACTGAACGGCATCTGCATGAAGCCCTGGCGGAATTTCTGGCCGGCCGCACCACGCTCATCATTGCCCACAGGCTTTCCGCAGTGCGTCTCGCGGATCGCATCCTGGTCTTCGAAAATGGCCATGTGGTCGAGGAGGGCGACCACGACAGCCTCATGCAGCGGGGCGGCCTCTATCACAAGCTCTACGCCCACGCCTGAGACGTGCCGCCGACGTTTCACGTGAAACACCCCTACCAGCCCTACAGGCGGATTTTCCTCGGGCGGTTGCGGTGTTACCTTGGCGGCATCGCAAGCCATACCGCATCGCCATGACCAGCCCTTCCGTCAACGGCGGCCTGAACCGCCGCGTCAAGCTGCTCATCCTCCTGCTCAGCCGGGTGCTCAAGGGGCAACTGGACCCGCCTACCTACGAGGCCCTCAAAACCCTGCGGCTGGGCTTCATCGCCCTGCGCGACGACGACGACGACGAGCGGCGGGATGCCCTCATGGCCCGCATCGAGGCGCTGTCACCGGCAGCCCTGAACCAGATCATTCGCGCCTATAACATCTACTTCAGCCTGCTCAACATCGCTGAGGAGGCGTACAACCTGGCCGAGCGTCGACGGGCCGTGAGCGAGGGGGGGCGCATGTGGGAGGGCTCTTTCCACGACACCCTGCTGTCCCTGCGGGAATCCGGCGTCCACGCCGAGGACCTGGGCCGGTTGCTTCATAGCCTGCGCTTCATGCCGGTCATTACCGCCCATCCGTCGGAAGCCAAGCGCCGCACCATCAAGGGCGCCCTGCGCGACATCTTTGTCAGCCTGGAGGCCCTGGACGATCCTCGTCTGAGCGGCATGTTCCGGGACGAGGCCCTGACGCGCCTGGCCAATCAGATCCAGATCCTGTGGAAGACCGACGAGGTGCGGACCTACAAGCTGGAGGTACGCGACGAGATCCGGGCGGGACTGTCCTATTTTCCCCAATCCCTGTTCCAGGCCGTGGTGGGGGTTTACCGCAATTTCCGCAACTCCCTTAGGGACGTCTATGGCAAGGCGGTGGCCGATGCCATCGGCACGCCGGTCTTCCTGCGCTTCGGTTCCTGGATCGGCGGCGACCGGGATGGTCATCCATTCGTGACGGCCGAGGTGACCGCTCTGGCCTGGCGCATGCAGGCGCGCGCAGCCTGCGACGAATACCTGCGCCGCATCGACCGGCTCAGCGACCAACTCTCCTATTCCACCCGCCTCTGCCAGCCCTCCGCCGCCTTCACGGCCTCCCTGGAGGCCAGCCTTGCACGGCTGGATGCCAGTTCGGAAACGGCGCGTCGCCGATTCGTCCAGGAGCCCTACCGGCGCAAGCTGTCCATCATGCGTCACCGGCTGAGCCGCAACCTGGAATTGATCCAGCGCGCCATCGACGGTCAGGAGGTCAGCTTCGAGACACCGGGCTACGCCAGCGCCCAGGCCTTCCTCGACGACCTGGGCTTGATCCGGGATTCCCTGCGGGGCCACGGCGACGGCGACGTGGCCGATCGGGACCTGGAGGATCTCATCCTGCTGGTGCGGACTTTCGGATTCCACCTGTTGCAACTGGACATCCGCCAGGAGTCGGGGCGCCACAGCGAGGCAGTGGCGGAAATCCTGCGCCAGGCTCTGAGCCGCGACTATGGATCCCTGGATGAGGAAGCCCGCCTGGAACTCCTGTCCGAGGCCATCGCCAACCCCAACGCCCTGCAGTTCGACGTAGCCGGCTTGTCCGAGACGACCCAGGAGACCTTGCGGGTGTTCCAGTTGGTGGCCCATATGCGTCGCAGCCTGGGCCCCGAATGCTTCGGCCGTTACGTCATCTCCATGACCCATACCGCCTCCCACGTCATGGAGGTCATGTGCCTGGCGACCCTGGCGGGTCTTGCGGGACGCGTGACCGGCCAGTGGTTCTGCCACATCGGCATCAGCCCCCTGTTCGAGACCATCGACGACCTGGCCCATGTGGAGTCGGTGCTGGCACGCCTCTATGGCCTGCCCGTATACCGGCAACTGCTGGATGCCTATCAGGAAGGGCAGGAGGTCATGCTGGGCTACTCCGACTCCTGCAAGGACGGCGGCATCCTGGCTTCCTCCTGGGGGCTCTACGAGGCCCAGAAGAAGATCGTGGGCCTATCCCAGGCCCAGGGTATCCCCTGCCGCCTTTTCCATGGCCGGGGCGGTACTGTGGGGCGAGGCGGCGGCCCCACCCGGGAGGCCATCCTGGCCCAGCCTTCCGGCACGGTGGGGGGCGAGATCAAGTTCACCGAGCAGGGCGAAGTGCTGTTCTATAAGTACAACAACATGGAAACCGCCATCTATGAACTGACCATGGGCGCTACCGGCCTGCTCATGGCCAGCGCGCATCTGGTCCGCGAGACCCGGGAGGATCGCCTGGACTACCTGGGCATCATGGACGAGCTTGCCAAGCTGGGGGAGGACCATTACCGCCAGCTCACGGAACGGGCTGATGGCTTTCTGGACTATTTTTATGAGGCGACGCCGGTACGGGAGATCGGCTGGCTGAACATCGGTTCACGACCTTCCCATCGCAAGGCGGGTGACCGTTCCAAGTCTTCCGTGCGCGCCATTTCCTGGGTGTTCGCCTGGGGCCAGTCACGCCATGCCCTTCCCGCCTGGTTTGGCATCGGCGCCGCCCTGGCCACCTGGCGCGCCGGCGATCCCGCCCGCCTGGCCAAGCTGCAACGCATGTACCGGGAATGGCCCTTCTTCCGCACCCTGTTGTCCAATGCCCAGATGGCCCTGGCCAAGACCGATATGGGCATCGCCAGGGAATATGCCGACCTTTGCGAGGATGCGCACAAGGGCCAGAAGATCTACGAGTTGATCCGGGCCGAGTATCTGCGCGCCGTCGAGCAGATCCTGCACGTGGCTGACGGTAAGGCGTTGCTGGAGGAGAGCCCTTCCCTGGCGCTGTCCCTGGCTACACGCAATCCCTACCTGGACCCGCTCAACTCCATCCAGGTGGCCCTGCTGCGCCGCATCCGTGCGACGCCTCCCCAGGAGCAGGCCGACAGCCCCTGGCTTGAGCCACTGCTGCGCTCCATCAATGCCATCGCAGCGGGAATGCGCAACACCGGCTGAGATTTCCGGTTGTTTCACGTGAAACAACCGGCCGCATGGCGTAGAATCCGCCGCCTGTTGTAGGTGCGGCAAGGCCGATAAGCGGATGATTTTTCCGGACAATTTCGATGTGATCGTGGTGGGAGGCGGGCATGCCGGCACCGAGGCGGCCCTGGCCGCCGCTCGTCTGGGCGCCAACACCCTGCTGCTGACCCATAACATCGAAACCCTGGGGGGAATGTCCTGCAACCCCTCCATCGGCGGCATCGGCAAGGGGCACCTGGTGAAGGAAGTGGATGCCTTGGGTGGCGCCATGGCCCTGGCCACCGATGAGGCGGGCATCCAGTTCCGCATTCTCAATTCCTCCAAAGGTCCGGCGGTGCGGGCCACCCGTGCCCAGGCCGACCGGGTGCTGTACAAGCGCGCCATCCGCCACCGCCTCGAGAACCAGCCCCGTCTAACCCTGTTCCAACAGGCGGTGGACGACCTGGTGCTGGAGGGCGATTCGGTGGCCGGGGTGCGCACCCAGATCGGCATCGTGTTCCGCGCCAGGACCGTGGTCCTCACCACCGGCACCTTTCTCGCCGGCCTCATCCACGTGGGCCTGGAGAACTTTCAGGCGGGCCGCATGGGCGATCCGCCCGCCGTGTCCCTGGCGGCGCGTCTGCGGGAACTCCAGTTGCCGGTGGGGCGGCTCAAGACCGGTACGCCACCGCGCATCGACGGCCGCAGCATCGACTTTTCGGTGATGAAAGAGCAGCCGGGGGACGACCCGGAGCCGGTATTTTCCTTCCTGGGGCGGCGCGACATGCACCCCACCCAACTGCCCTGCTGGATCACCCAGACCAACGCCCGAACCCACGAAATCATCCGGCAGGGCCTGGACCGCTCTCCCCTCTACACCGGCGTCATTGAGGGCGTGGGGCCGCGTTACTGCCCGAGCATCGAGGACAAGATCAGCCGCTTCGCCGATCGGGATGCCCACAACGTCTTCCTGGAGCCGGAGGGCCTGGACACCCACGAGTTCTATCCCAACGGCGTGTCCACCAGTCTGCCCTTCGACGTGCAACTGGAACTGGTGCGTTCCATCCGGGGACTGGAGAAGGCCCATCTGCTGCGGCCCGGTTACGCCATCGAATACGATTTCTACGATCCGCGCGGCCTCAAGCCCAGCCTGGAGACCAAGGCCATCGCCGGCCTGTTTTTCGCCGGCCAGATCAACGGCACCACCGGCTATGAGGAGGCCGCCGCCCAGGGCCTGCTCGCCGGCCTGAACGCCGGCCGCACCGCGCTGGAGAAGGAGACCTGGTGGCCGCGCCGGGACCAGGCCTACCTTGGGGTGATGGTGGACGACCTCACCACCCGGGGCGTCCAGGATCCCTACCGCATGTTCACCAGCCGAGCCGAATACCGTCTCAGCCTGAGAGAGGACAACGCCGACCAGCGCCTGACCGGCATCGGCCGAGGGCTGGGCCTGGTGGACGATGTCCGCTGGGCGCGCTTCTCCGAGAAGCAGGAGGCCATCGTCCAGGAGACGGAACGGCTCAAGTCCACCTGGGTGAATCCGGCCATCCTGTCTGCCGCCGAGGCAGAACGGGTGCTGGGCAAGGCCATCGAAAGGGAGTACAGCCTGTTCGATCTCCTGCGCCGGCCGGAAGTGAACTACTCGAACCTCATGAACCTGCCCGGCGGCGCCCCTGGCCTGGGTGACGAGGAAGCCCGGGAGCAGGTGGAGATCGCCGCCAAGTACGCGGGCTACGTCAGTCGCCAGCAGGACGAAATCGAGCGCCAGCGGGCTCTGGAGGACCAGCCCCTGCCCCTGGACTTCGACTACATGGGTCTCGCCAGCCTCTCCATCGAGGTGCGGCAGAAACTCAACCAGGCCCGGCCCGCGACCCTGGGCCAGGCAGCCCGGGTGTCCGGCGTGACGCCGGCGGCGATTTCCGTGCTGCTGGTCTACCTGAAGCGGGGCGCCCTGCTCAGGGAGTCGGCATGAACCTGACCCAGTACCTGACGGACGCGTTGGACGTGCTTGGGCTCAGGCCTGATCCTGCTCGGCAGGTCGCGTTGCTGGGCTATCTGGACCTTCTGGCCAAATGGAATCGGACATATAACCTGACCGCCATTCATGAGCCGGAACGGATGCTTACCCACCATATCCTGGACAGCCTGGCCATTTCTCCCCATGTGGGGCCGGGGCCGCTCCTCGACGTGGGTAGTGGCGGCGGCCTGCCCGGCATACCCCTGGCCATCATGCGTTCCGACCTGGGTGTCACCTTGGTGGATGCCAGTCAGAAGAAATGCAGTTTCATGCAGCAGGCGGCCATCGATCTCGGCCTGAGCAACGTCGTGGTCTGCCATGCCCGCGTGGAAGCCTACAAACCAGGGCAGCCCTTTGCGCAGATCGTCTCCAGGGCCTTTTCCGACCTGAACGAATTCGTGCGCCTGACCCGGCATCTACTGGCTCCCGGTGGCGAGTGGCTGGCCATGAAGGGGCTGTATCCCCATGAAGAAATCGCCCAACTGGCGGGGGCGCGCCTGAAACATGACATCCGCCTCCATGTGCCCGGTCTGGACGCCGACCGGCATCTCATCGTTCTGGAACCCTAGTCCATGGCCCGAATCATTGCCATCACCAACCAGAAGGGGGGGGTGGGAAAAACCACCACCGCCGTGAACCTGGCGGCCAGCCTGGCCAGTCTGGAACGGAGGGTCCTGCTGGTGGACCTGGATCCCCAAGGCAATGCCACAACAGGCAGTGGCATCGATAAACAGGGGCTGTCCAGCACGGTTTACCACCTGCTGCTTGGCACTTCCACCCTCAATACGGTTACCGCCCGGGCCGGTTCGGGCGGATACGATGTCGTGCCGGCCAACCGGGATCTGGCGGGGGCGGAGGTGGAGCTGGTGGATGCAAAGGAACGTGAATTCCGCCTCAAGAAAGCCCTGGGTGACGCCGCCCATCAATACGATTTTGTGCTGATCGATTGTCCCCCCGCCCTCAACCTGCTGACTGTCAACGCCCTGACCTGCGCGGACGCCGTCATCATTCCCATGCAATGCGAGTATTTCGCCATCGAGGGACTGGCGGACCTGGTGAACACCATCAAGAAGATCAAGGCCAGACTGAACCCGGCTTTGGTCATCGATGGCGTGGTCCGGGTCATGTTCGACAATCGAAATACCCTCTCCCAACATGTCTCGGACCAACTCAAGGCCCATTTTGGCGGCAAGGTCTTCAACACCATGGTGCCACGCAACGTGCGCCTGGCCGAGGCGCCAAGCCATGGCCTGGCCGCCCTGCAGTATGACCGCGCCTCCAGGGGGGCCCAGGCTTATGTCCAGATGGCCAGGGAACTCATCGAAAAACAGGAAGGAATTCGACATGGCTAAGCTCAAGGGTCTCGGGCGCGGACTGGATGCCCTATTGGGAGAAGGTGAGACGGCTGATGGTGAGCGCTTGCTCACTTTGCCTGTGGAGAGTTTGGTCCCCGGCAAGTACCAGCCCCGCACCCGGATGAACGAAACCGCCCTGGCGGAGCTGGCCGATTCCATCCGTACCCAGGGACTGATGCAACCCATCTTGGCCCGGAGCATCCCCGGCGGCCGCTACGAGATCATCGCCGGCGAGCGGCGCTGGCGGGCGAGCCAGCTGGCCGGCCTCAAGGAAGTGCCGGTGCTGGTGCGGGTTGTGGAGGACGAGGCGGCCCTGAAGATGGCCCTCATCGAGAACATCCAACGGGAAAACCTCAACCCGCTGGAGGAGGCCCAGGGCATTCAGCGGCTGATCCAGGAGTTCAGCATGACCCACCAGACTGCCGCCGAGTCGGTGGGCCGCTCCCGGGTGGCTGTCTCCAACCTGTTGCGCTTGCTGAATCTGGCCAAGCCTGTCCAGGCGCTGCTCATGAATGGCGAATTGGACATGGGCCACGCCCGTGCCTTGCTGCCCCTCTCCCATGCCAAGCAGGTGGACGCGGCTCAGGACCTGGTCCGACGCGGCCTGTCCGTGCGGGAAGCCGAGCGGCTTGCGGCGCGGCTAGCCAAGCCGCGGGATGCCAAGACCGATGTGAAGCGCGACCGGGACGTGGTTAGGTTGGAGGAGGAACTCTCCGAAAAACTGGGTGCGGAGGTCAAGATCAGCGCTAATCGCCAGGGCGCGGGCCGCCTCAGCATCACATTCGCCAGCTTGGATCAATTGGATGGATTGCTGCGACGCATCAAATAGCGCACACTGCGGGAAATTCCTGCTTCCGCAATTTCATCAAACTGTTTGATGATTGCATTAGCCTTGCTAATTGCTATATCATAGTCCGCTAATGTTTTTCGGCCTTTTCGTGCAAGCGGCGTGCATTGGCTTGATGGCAATGCTGGCATGGATTTGGCAGGGATGGACGGTGACCGCCGCCGTGACCTACGGTGGCGGCGTGGCATGGCTCAATGCCGCTTTGCTGACATGGCGTTGGCATCGGGGCCTTCGGGATTACCACTGTGATGGCGAACGCCATCTCAGGACTTTCTACCGTTCCTCCCTGGAGCGGTTTTTTGTTGTCGGAATGATGTTGGCGGTAGGCCTGGTTTCCCTGGGACTGGCACCCTTGCCGCTATTAACAGGTTTTATCGTGGGGCAGCTGGCCTGGGTGGCCATGGCGGCTGTCCGTTAAACGGATTGATGGATCAGAAATGTCCGCTGAAGCGCACACCTCGACGGAATACATCAAGCACCATCTGCAGAACTTGACCTATGGTCAACTGCCCGCCGGCTATCAGCGCGCGGATGGCGAAGTCCTCCAGCACCCCGCCTGGACCCTGGCCCACTCTGCCCAGGAAGCCAAGGACATGGGTTTCTGGGCTGTCAACGTGGATACCATGGGCGTCTCGTTGATCCTGGGCGGCCTGTTTCTTTTCTTGTTCAGCCGAGTCGCCAAGGCGGCTTCCAACGGCGTGCCCTCCGGCATGGTGAATTTCGTTGAATGGATCGTCGAATTCATCGACAGCAGCGTGCGCGGCTCCTTCACCGCCCGGAATGCACTGGTGGCGCCCCTGGCCCTGACCATATTCGTCTGGATCTTCCTGATGAATTTCATGGACCTGGTGCCCATCGACTGGATGCCCATGGTCGCTTCAGCCCTGGGGCTGCACTTCTTCAAGGCCGTGCCCACCACCGACCCCAACGCGACATTCGGCATGTCCATCTCGGTGTTCATGCTCGTGCTTTACTACAGCGTCAAGATGAAGGGTCTTGGCGGCTTCGTTGGCGAGTTGACGCTGCAACCCTTTGGCAAGTTCGGTCTGCCCGCGAACCTGTTCCTGGAAGGTGTCAACCTGATCGCCAAACCGGTTTCGCTGGCCTTGCGTCTTTTCGGCAACATGTATGCCGGTGAAATGATCTTCATCCTGATCGCCCTCATGGGTGCCGCCTGGGCCGGAGTCAGCGTCGGCAACACCGTTCTGTTTGGCTCCCAGGTGCTGCTGTCTCTGGGATGGGCCATCTTCCACATCCTGATCGTGACTCTCCAGGCGTTCATCTTCATGACCCTGACCATCGTCTACCTGGACATGGCCCATCAGGAACACCACTGATATCCCGCTAATTCATATCCGACCGAAAGGAGTTTTTCATGGAACAAGCACTGCTTTACATCGCTGGCGCGATCATGATGGGTCTCGGCGCTCTGGGCGCCTCCGTGGGCATCGGTATCCTCGGTGGCCGTTTCCTGGAAGGCGCCGCCCGCCAGCCCGAGCTCATTCCCATGCTGCGCACCCAGTTCTTCATCGTCATGGGTCTGGTCGATGCCGTGCCGATGATCGCGGTCGGTCTGGCCATGTATGTCCTCTTCGCGGTGGCAGGCTAATCGCTGACCAGCACGCAATACGCAGGAAAGGTTTCGCATGAACATCAATGCAACCCTCTTCGCGCAGGCGATCATGTTCGCCTTGTTTGTGTGGTTCTGCATGAAGTACGTGTGGCCACCCATCATCGGCGCCCTGGAGGCTCGCAAGAAGCAGATCGCCGATGGATTGGCCGCGGCCGACCGGGGCAAGCACGAACTGGAGCTGGCCGGCAAGCGCGCCAGTGAGACCATGCACGAAGCCAAGCTGAAAGCGGTGGAGATCATCGCCCAGGCGGAGAAGCGCGCAGTCCAGGTGATCGAGGAGGCCAAGACGGCCGCCAAGGACGAGGGCGATCGCATGATCGCCGCCGCCAAGGCCGAGATCGAACAGGAAAGCCATCGCGCTCGCGAGGCCCTGCGCGGCGAAGTGGCCAGCCTGGTAGTGGCCGGCGCCGGCAAGGTGCTGCGCCGCGAGGTCGACGCCAAGGCTCACGCCGATCTGCTGGAAGCCATCAAGAACGAGCTCTGACCATGGAACGCGCGACCTTAGCCCGCCCCTATGCCGACGCAGTGGCCAAGCTGGCTGCGGACAGCCATGCCTGGGCCCCCTGGTCCGAACGGCTGGCCTTGCTCAAGCTGGTGGCCGGTGATGAACAAATCAGGTCCCTGGCCGCCAATCCCGCGGTGTCCGTACAACGGCTGACGGAAGTCATACTGGCCGTGTGTGGCGACAGGCTGGGTGGCGAGGGCACCAATCTGGTGGGCCTCCTGGCGGAAAACAAGCGCCTGAGCCTGTTGCCCGAGATCGTGGAGTTGTTCGAGGCCGAAAAGTCCGCCCGGGAAGGCGTGCTGGAAGCCCACGTCACCACTGCTTACGAATTGAGCGGCGATCAGCTGGCCGGCCTGATGGCCAAGCTGGAAGCCAAGTTCGCCCGCAAGATCACCGCCACCCAGAGTGTGGACGCTAGCCTGATCGGTGGGGTGGTGATCCAGGTGGGCGATGAAGTCATGGATGCGTCAGTGCGCGGTGGGTTGGAGAACCTGGCCGTCACCTTGAAAGCCTGAAGATTTAGAGAGAATCGGAGTCACCATGCAACTCAACCCGTCTGAAATCAGCGAGCTGATCAAGAGCCGCATCCAGAACCTGGAAGCCGGTTCCGAGCTGCGTACCCAGGGCACCGTGGTGTCCGTCACCGACGGCATTGTCCGCGTCCACGGCCTGGCCGAGGTCATGCAGGGCGAAATGCTGGAGTTCCCCGGCAATACCATGGGCATGGCCCTGAACCTGGAGCGCGACTCCGTGGGCGCCGTGGTGCTGGGCGAATACGAGCACATTTCCGAAGGCGACACGGTCAAGTGCACCGGCCGCATCCTGGAAGTGCCCGTGGGTGAGGGCCTGCTGGGCCGCGTGGTCAATTCCCTCGGCCAGCCCATCGACGCCAAGGGCCCCATCAATGCCGCCGCCACCTCTCCCATCGAGAAGATCGCGCCGGGCGTGATCGCCCGCCAGTCCGTGGCCCAACCCATGCAGACCGGGCTGAAGTCCATCGATGCCATGGTGCCCATCGGCCGCGGCCAGCGGGAACTGATCATTGGCGACCGCCAGACCGGTAAGACCGCCGTGGCGGTGGACGCCATCATCAACCAGAAGGGCACCGGCGTGCTCTGCATCTACGTGGCGGTGGGCCAGAAGGCCTCCTCCATCGCCAACGTGGTGCG
>DAOQNK010000020.1:0-24642 GCA_035332045.1 Thiobacillaceae bacterium
AGCGGGGCAGGAAGCTGTGCTCGGTGGAGAAGGCCAACGTGCTGGAATGCTCCGAACTCTGGAAGGAAGTGGTCGCCGAGGTGGCGAAGGAATACCCCCAGGTGGAACTCACCACCATGTACGTGGACAACGCCGCCATGCAACTGGTGCGCAATCCCAAGCAGTTCGACGTGATCGTCACCGGCAACATCTTCGGCGACATCCTGTCCGACCAGGCCTCCATGCTGTCCGGTTCCATCGGCATGCTGCCCTCGGCATCCCTGGACGCGAACAACAAGGGCATGTACGAGCCCATCCACGGCTCCGCGCCGGACATTGCCGGCAAGAACCTGGCCAATCCCCTGGCCACCATCCTGTCCGTGTCCATGATGTTCAAGTACACCTTCGCCGACCAGGCCACCGCCGACCGCATCGACAACGCGGTGAAGAAGGTCATCGCCCAGGGTTACCGCACCGGCGACATCTGGACCGAGGGTTGCCAGCGGGTGTCCTGCAGCGAGATGGGTGACGCCGTCGTGGCGGCGATGTAAGGCATTTGAAAAGAGGTCAATGAAATGAAGCGCGTAGGTCTGATCGGTTGGCGCGGCATGGTGGGCTCGGTGCTCATGGGCCGCATGAAGGAAGAACGGGATTTCGACCACATCGATCCGGTGTTCTTCACCACTTCCAACCCCGGCGGCAAGGGCCCGGACATCGGCAAGGACGTGCCGCCCCTCAAGGACGCCAACAGCATCGACGAGCTGAAGGCCATGGACGTCGTCATCACCTGCCAGGGCGGCGACTACACCAAGGAGGTGTACCCGAAGCTGCGCGCCGCCGGCTGGAACGGCTACTGGATCGACGCCGCCTCCGCCCTGCGCATGAAGGACGAGGCCATCATCATCCTGGATCCGGTCAACAAGCATGTCATCCAGGACGGCCTGAAGAACGGCGTGAAGACCTACGTGGGCGGCAACTGCACCGTCTCCCTGATGCTCATGGCCATCGGCGGCCTGTTCGACAAGGGGCTGGTGGAATGGATCGCGCCCCAGACCTATCAGGCGGCCTCCGGCGCCGGCGCCCGCAACATGCGGGAGCTGCTGCAACAGATGGGCGCGGTGAACGCCGAGGTCAAGCCGCTGCTGGACGATCCCGCCTCCGCCATCCTGGAGATCGACCGCAAGGTCACCGACTTCCTGCGCTCCGACCGCTATCCCCTGGCTGCCTGGCCCGTGCCCCTGGCCGCGAGCCTGATCCCCTGGATCGACGTGCAACTGGAATCCGGCCAGTCCAAGGAGGAATGGAAGGCCCAGGTGGAGGCCAACAAGATCCTCGGCCGCTCCGACAACCCGGTTCCCATCGACGGCCTCTGCGTGCGCGTCGGCGCCATGCGCTGCCACTCCCAGGCCCTGACCATCAAGATGACCCAGGACGTGCCCCTGGACGAGATCCACGGCCTCATCGCCGAGCACAACCCCTGGGTGAAGGTGGTGCCCAACGACCGCCAGATCACCATGGAGCAGCTCACCCCCGCCGCCGTCACCGGCACCCTGACCGTGCCCGTGGGCCGCATGCGCAAGCTCAACATGGGCAAGGACTACCTGTCCGCCTTCACCGTGGGTGACCAGCTGCTCTGGGGCGCCGCCGAGCCCCTGCGCCGGATGCTGCGCATCCTGCTGGACGCTTGAGCTTGGCCCCGCGCGTCAAGGCCGCTGAGCACGCCGGAGAGCCCGGACAGGTGAAATCCCCCGCACTGGCCGTGCTGGGGGCGGACGACCCAGCAGGTGTGGCTTTCCTCCAATTGCTCGAGGAAAGGGAGATTCCCATCGGCCGTCTCTTCCCGCTAAGCCTCCATGAAACGGATTCCACCGTGGCCTACCAGGGCCGGGACTGGCCCTGCGAGCCGGTGGAAGGTTTCGATTTCGGACAGGTCCAGGTCCTGGTGGCAGTGGGCCGATCCGCTGCCACGGCACGGGTGCTAGGGGCAATTCGGAGCGCCCACGCCCAGCTTGCGATCCTCGCGGCCGAACATACCGACCCGGCGCCCGCCCATGCCGTTGCCCGGCTGCTCAAGGTGCTGGGAGCCCTGGGAGGCGCGGTCTCGGCAGATGTTTTCCTGGCATTGCCCGTGGCCGATCTGGGACAGGCGGGGGTCGAGGAACTGGCCAGCCAGACCCGGGGGCTATTCAGCATGGAGTCGCCCGAGCCCGAGGTGTTTCCCCTCCAGATCGCCTTCAATCTGATACCCCACGGCGTCTCGACTGAACCCGACCTCGAGCGGACCCTGGAAGCAGCCATGGAGCGTCTGGCTCCCGGAGCCCGTGTGCATTTCAGCGTGATCTGGGCGCCGCTCTTCTACGGCAGCTGCGCCATGCTGCATGCCCGCCTGACGAATGCCGTGGATGTGGAGGGGCTCCGCCAGGCTTTCCGGCATCGCGACGATTTGGTCTTGATGGAGGCTGACCTGGCGGCGGGTACGCCCACCCCGGCCACGGATGCCCAGGGTAGCGATAAGGTATTCGTCAGCCGAATCAGGGTGGAGGATGGCTGCGCCAAGTTCTGGTTGGTGTTTGATTCCGCCTGGCTGGAAGCCTCGATGCTGGCCGATGGACTGGAAAATTGGATTGATTACCCTGCAAGATCAATGCTAACGTAAGATTTCCTTCAGATAGTGCGCCTAACTCCATGAGATGTTTCAATAAATCGGGCTGGTAGGGGAGTCGGGACATGGTCACATCCTGCGCAGGTTTGAAGACTACAAAGGCGAACAGATGAATAAGTCCTTGAAAATCAGTGGGTTGGTGTGGGCTTTGTTGCTGGCTTCAGGGGGCGTTTCAGAAGCGGCCGGCTTGGGGAAACTGACGGTTCATTCCGCCCTGGGGCAGCCCCTCAAAGCCGAAATCGAACTGCTCTCGGTGGCTTCCAAGGATGAATTGGCGGATATCAGCGCCAAATTGGCCAGCGCCGAGGCCTTCCGACAGGCTCGCATCGACAGGACGGAAAGTCTGGGGACCCTGCGTTTCGCGGTCGATCAACGGGCCAATGGCCAACCCATCGTTCGCATCACCTCGACTTCCAGCCTCAGCGATCCTTTCCTGGATCTGCTGATCGAATTGAACTGGAGTTCGGGTCGACTCATCCGGGAATACACCCTGCTGCTCGACCCCCCGTCCGAGAGCAAGACTCCCGAAGCCGCCAAGCCGGTGGCCGTCCCGGAAAGTGGCAAGCCGGCAGAAAGCAAGGCATCCCAGGCCTCGGCCGAAGCACCCGCCAGCAAGCCTGCCGCGCCGCCCCCCGTGAACGCGGCGCCCAAGACCTATGGGCCGGTCAAGTCCGGCGAGACCTTGCGTGGCATCGCTGGCAAGGTCAAGGCTTCCGATGTCAGTCTCGAACAGATGATGGTGGGCCTGTTCCAGGCCAACAAGGGCGCCTTCTACGACGCCAACATGAATCGCCTGAAGCGCGGCCAGGTGTTGAACGTGCCCGATGGCGCCAGCGTCAAGGCCACGCCAGACCGGGAAGCGGCCCGAACGGTCCAGGGCCACGCCACCGAGTGGCACGCCTATCGCAAGAAGCTCGCCGAAATGGCGGGCGAAGTGCCCAAGGCCGAGGAGCCGGCCGCCACGGGCAAGATCACGCCCAAGGCCGAGGAAAAGCCAGCGCCAGCGCCTGCGGCGCCCAAGGATGTACTGAAGCTTTCCAAAGGTGAGCCTGCTGGTGCGGCTGGCAAGCCCGACAGCAAGACCCAGGAGCGTTTGCATAGCCTTGAAGAAGAAGTGGCGGCCAAGAGTCGTGCCCTCCAAGAGGCCCAGGATCGCGTCGGCCAGCTGGAACGGGCTGTCCGCGACATGCAAAAACTGCTGGAGATGAAAGCCCAGGAAGCCGCTAAGGCGCCTCCTCCTGCGGCGCCCCCGGTTCCCGCGCCCGCCGCGCCCCCGGCACCTGTTCCCGAGGTGGCCCAGCCCCCGGCGCCGGCCCCCGCACCCGCGCCCGCGCCCGCTCCAGTGGTGGAGAAGAAGCCGGCACCGAGCGTGGCGCCCCTGCCTGCCCAGGAGCCCAGTTCCAGTTGGATTTCCACGTTTATCGGCAATCCGCTTTACATCGGCGGTGTCGTGGCCGCCTTGCTGCTTTCCGCCCTGCTTTGGATGATGATGGTGGGCAGCCGCCGCCGGCAGGGACTCAACAAGTTCGAAGACAGCATCATGACGGGCGGCGAGTTCAAGAACAACGCCGTCTTCACCTCGCCGGCGGGCGGCGCGGCGCCCGCGGCCGGTGCGGCCACCGAAGGCAGCATGCTGCTGACCGACTTCAGCCGCCTGGGCATGGGCGCCATCGACAGCCATGAGGTGGATCCCATCGCGGAAGCCGAGGTCTACATGGCTTACGGCCGCGATGCCCAGGCCGAGGAAATCCTGAAGGAAGCTCTGGGCAAGGATCCGCATCGCCATGAAATCTCCCTGAAGCTCCTGGAGATCTACGCTTCACGGAAGGACACCCTGGCGTTCGAGACCACCGCTAGCGAGCTCTATGCGGCCCTGGGTGGCCAGAACACCCCTGTCTGGCAGCGTGCCGCCGAGATGGGTCGCTCCATCGATCCGGAAAATCCCCTCTACCGGGTCACGCCCACCGTGTCCGGGGGCATGGCCGCCCCCGCCGCGGCCATGGCGCCTGTTGCCGCCGTGGCGGCCGCGCCAGCGCCAGTCGAGGACAACAGCCTCGAGTTCTCGTCTGACCTCGAAGTGGCTCCGGCCTCGCCGAAGGCCGAGGAACCCATGGCTGAGGAGGGCTCCCTGGAAGACACGCTGATCTTCGAGAGCAATCCGGCGTATCAATCCATGGAGCCGGAAAGCACCCTGGGTGGCATGGATGATCTGTCTGCCACGCCTGAGCCCCTCATGGAGGCGCCTGCGGACCTGGAGATGCCGGAACCCGAGCCGCTCCCCGAATTTGAGGCCGACCTGGACTTCCCCATGCCGGAACCTCAGGCCGAGATGGCCGATGCGCCGGTGCCCGAGCTGGATCTCTCCGGGATCGATCTGGAACTGGAGTCGCCCGCCGAGCCAGAACTGGCCGAGGAGTTGGCCGTTACCGAGCTCCCCGGGCTTCCCGAGGCACCGGATGTTTCCGACATGTCGATGGATTTTGAGCCTGTCGCCGAAATTTCCCTGGATGAGCCCGCGTTGCCCGAGTTCGCCGAACCAGAACCCATGGTCGCGCCAGCGCCCAGCCCGGTGTCAGAGGCCGCGCCGGATGAGTTGGAAATCGATCCGGAGCTGCGCGAGGAAGTGAACACCAAGCTGGACCTGGCCAAGGCTTATCTGGAGATGGGCGACCGGGAAGGCGCCAGGGAAATCCTCCAGGAGGTGTTGAATGAAGGGGATAGCGGCCAGAAGGCGGAAGCCGGCAAGCTGATGGCCGAGGCCGGTTGATTGCATCCAGCCAGTCGAATACTTACCTACATCCTGGCAGCCCTGGCAATCCCAGGGCTGCCTTTTTTCATGCAGGCCTTGTTGCTGATGGCCGCTCTATCCCTTCTCGCCGGCTGGCGCCGGACACCACTTCGCTTGCTGTGGCGGACTCGCTGGCTGATGCTGATGCTGTTGCTGGGCTATGGCTACACATTGCCCGGCACGCCACTTCTGGCGGGGTTTGGGGACTACTCGCCCACCCTGGAGGGCGTGACCCGGGGTGGCCTCCAGGCACTGGGTCTCTTGGTGCTGCTGCTCTGGCTGGACATCCTGGTGCTGGCCTTGCCCGCCGAGCGCCTGCTCGGCGGCCTGTGGCAGCTGTTTCGTCCCCTGGCCGCGGTGGGGCTGGCGGGTAGCCGGACTGCTCTGCGTCTCGGCCTGACCCTGAAAGCCATCGAAGGCATGGAACGGGGCAGGGGAAACCTGATCCACTTGTTGGCGGAACGGCCCAGCCTGGAGTTGCCGGACAGGATACGCATCCCGGTGACGCCATGGCGGTTCGCGGACTATCTCGCTCCGATCCTGGTCCTGGCTTTCTGGGCGGTACCATGGCTGGCCGGGTAGCCCTGGGGCTGGAATACGACGGCCGGAGTTTCTGCGGCTGGCAGACCCAGCCTGGCGGCTGTGCCCTCCAGGATCACCTGGAGTTGGCGTTGGCGCGCATCCATGGCACTCCTTTGCATACCACCGTGGCAGGCCGCACCGATGCGGGGGTTCATGCCTTCGCCCAGGTGGTGCATTTCGATACGCGGGAGGATCGGCCCGAGCAGGCCTGGGTTCGTGGCACCAACAGTCATCTCCCCGAGGGCGTGTCAGTGCTCTGGGCCCGCCGGGTGGTGGATGGTTTCGATGCCCGCCGGGCCGCCTTGGAAAGATCCTACCGTTACGTCCTGCATACCAGGCCTGTGCGGTCCGCGCTCTTGGCGGGCCGGGTGGGCTGGGTCTTCGGCGAACTCAATGAAGGCGCCATGGCCATGGCGGCTGAAAGCCTGGTTGGTACCCACGATTTTTCCGCATTTCGCGCCGCCGAGTGTCAGGCGCGCAGCCCGATTAGGGAAATGCGTGCGGTCTCTCTGCGCCGACAAGGCGAATTTCTGATCCTGGACTTTCGCGCCAATGCCTTCCTCCACCATCAGATCAGGAACATGGTGGGGGCGCTGGTCTGGGTAGGCTTGGGCCGTCGGCCACCGGAATGGGTCGCGGCGGTACTGGCCTCCAGAGATCGCAGCCAGGGTGCCGCCACTTTCGCCCCGGATGGTCTTTACCTGACCGGGGTGCGCTACGATCCCAACTTTGGCTTGCCTAATCCGCCCACGCCATTCATACCGTTCCAGTCATGACCCGAACCAAGATCTGCGGTATCACCCGGGTGGAGGATGCCCTTGCCGCCGCCCACGCCGGCGCCGACGCCATCGGCCTGGTGTTCGTTGCGAAAAGCCCTCGCCACGTGACCCCGATGCAGGCCGCCGAGATCGGTGCCGCCCTGCCGCCCTTCGTCACCCGGGTGGCCCTGTTCGTGAACCCGGATGCCGCCCAGGTGGAAGCGGTGCTGGGCCTGGCCCGTCCCGATGTGCTGCAATTCCACGGCGAGGAGTCCCCGGAATTCTGCCGGTCCTTCGGCCTGCCTTACCTGAAGGCGGCGCGGGTGAGGCCGGGGGTCGATTTGCTACAATTCGCCACCTTGCATGCCGACGCCCAGGGCTTGCTGCTGGATGCCTGGAGCGAGGGTGTCCACGGCGGTACCGGTGAACGTTTCGACTGGGCTCTGATCCCGCCCGACCTGCCCAGGCCCATCGTTCTGGCTGGAGGACTTCACCCGGGCATCGTGGCCGAGGCTGTCCGCGTCGTGGGGCCCTGGGCCGTGGACGTGAGCAGCGGCGTCGAAGCGGCGAAAGGTATCAAGGACGCGGCGAAGATCGCCGCCTTCATCAAGGAAGTGAGAAATGCGGATGTATGACCTGCCCGACGCCACCGGCCATTTCGGCCCCTATGGCGGCGTCTACATGGCCGAGACCCTGATCCCGGCGGTGGAGGAACTGCGCGAGCAGTACCTGCGCTTCAAGGACGATCCGGACTTCCAGGCCGAGTTCGCCCACGAACTCAAGCATTACGTGGGCCGCCCCAGCCCGGTCTACCATGCCAAGCGACTGTCCGATCACCTGGGCGGGGCGCAGATCTACCTGAAGCGGGAAGACCTGAACCACACCGGCGCCCACAAGATCAACAACGCCATCGGCCAGGCCCTGCTTGCCAAGCGCATGGGCAAGAAGCGGGTCATCGCCGAGACCGGCGCCGGCATGCACGGCGTGGCGACCGCCACCGTGGCGGCCCGCTTCGGCATGGAATGCATCGTCTACATGGGTGCCGACGACATCCAGCGCCAGGCCCCCAACGTCTTCCGCATGAAGCTGCTGGGCGCCACCGTGGTGCCTGTGGAGAGCGGCTCCCGCACCCTCAAGGACGCCTGCAACGAGGCCATCCGCGACTGGGTCACCAACGTGGAGTCCACCTTCTACATCTTCGGCACCGCCGCCGGCCCCCATCCCTATCCCATGATGGTGCGGGACTTCCAGTGCGTCATCGGCAACGAGGCCAAGGTCCAGATGCGGGAGATGGTGGGCCGCCAGCCGGACGCGGTCATCGCCTGCGTGGGCGGCGGCTCCAACGCCATCGGTCTTTTCCATCCCTACATCGAGGAGGAGGGGGTGAAGATCATCGGCGTGGAAGCCGGCGGCCATGGCCTCGCCACCGGCAAGCATGCCGCGCCCCTGACCGGCGACGCCAAGGTGGGCGTCCTGCATGGCAACAAGGTCTACCTGATGCAGGACGCGGACGGCCAGATCATCGAGACCCATTCGATTTCCGCCGGCCTGGATTACCCCGGCGTCGGCCCCGAGCACTGCATCCTCAAGGACATGGGCCGGGCCGAATACGTGGCCGCCACCGATGATGAGGCCATCGCTGCCTTTGATGCCCTGTGCCGCTTCGAGGGCATCATCCCGGCCCTGGAATCCAGCCACGCCCTGGCCCACGCCATCAAGATCGCCCCCGGCATGGCCAAGGACAAGATCCTGCTGGTCAACCTCTCCGGCCGGGGCGACAAGGACATGAACACTGTCGCCCGGATCAAGGGCATTACCCTATGAGTGCCACGAAAAACCGCATCCAGGTTACCTTCGAACGCCTGGCCCAGGCGCGGCGCAAGGCCCTGATCCCCTTCATCACCGCCGGCGATCCCGGGCTGGACCGTACCGTGCCTCTCATGCATGCCCTGGTGGCGGGGGGCGCCGATGTCATCGAGCTGGGCGTGCCTTTTTCCGACCCCATGGCCGACGGCCCCACCATCCAGCGGGCCTCCGAGCGGGCCCTCAAGAACGGCATGACCCTGCGTGGTGTTCTGGCCCTGGTGGCCGAGTTCCGCAAGCAGGATTCGGCTACCCCGGTGGTGTTGATGGGCTATGGCAACCCCATCGAGGCCATGGGCTGGGCGCCCTTCGCCGCCCGCTGCGCCGAGGTGGGCGTGGACGGCGTGCTCACCGTGGACTTCCCCCCCGAGGAGAGCCACGAGGCGTTCGAGCATTTGCAGCGCCATGACATCGCCCCCATTTTTCTGCTGGCCCCCACCACCACCGAGGCGCGCATCGCCCAGGTGGCGCAACTGGCCCGGGGCTACGTCTACTACGTGTCCCTGAAGGGCGTCACGGGCGCCGGCAACCTGGACATCGCCGGCATCGCCGAGAAGATGCCGCAGCTGCGCCGGCACATCAGTCTGCCCATCGGCGTGGGCTTCGGCATCCGCGATGGCGAGACGGCCCGGCGCATCGCCGACATTTCAGACGCCGTGGTCATCGGCTCCCGCATCGTCCAGGAGATCGAAAACGCCACGCCCGGGGACTTGCTGGTCAATGTCAGGAACTTCGTGGCCGGCGTCCGTACCGCCCTGGATCAATGATGGACTGCGTCCATCTCCCTCCCTTGCAGGGCGCGCCCCGGACTGCATTCCGGGGCCGTTCGACGGGCGCGAAGCATGCTCCGCGAATTCCCCTTCTCATCCTCCCAGCCCCTCTCCCGCTTGCGGGCGAGGGGAGCATCGAGCGCCGCTGTGCGGCGTGAATAGGACATGCCATGAGCTGGTTCCAGAAGATCATCCCCCCCAAGATCAAGCGCAGGGAATCCGCCAAGAAGGTGGTGCCCGAGGGCCTGTGGAGCAAGTGCCCCAGCTGTGAGGCCGTGCTCTACGCCGCCGATCTGGAGAACAATGCCCACGTATGTCCCCAGTGCGGCCATCACCAGCGTATCGGCGCCCGCAAGCGCCTGGATATGCTGTTGGACGAGGAGGGCCGCGTCGAGGTGGGCGCCAATGTCCAGCCCGTCGACATGCTCAAGTTCAAGGACAGCCGGCGTTATCCGGATCGCCTGTCGGAGGCGGCCAAGGAAACCGAGGAGCAGGACGCCCTGGTGGTCATGGAAGGCAAGTTGCACGGCCTGCCGGTGACCGCCGCCGCCTTCGAGTTCCGTTTCATGGGCGGTTCCATGGGCTCGGTGGTGGGTGAGCGTTTCGTGCGCGGCGTCGAAGCCTCCGTGCGCGGCAAGAAGCCCTTCATCTGCGTGGCGGCCAGCGGCGGCGCCCGCATGCAGGAGGGCCTCACCTCCCTGATGCAGATGGCCAAGACTTCGGCGGCCCTGACCCAATTGTCCGCGAACCGAATTCCCTTCATCTCCGTGCTCACCGATCCCACCATGGGTGGTGTCTCCGCCAGTTTCGCCATGCTGGGCGACATCATCGTCGCCGAACCCAACGCCCTCATCGGTTTCGCCGGCCCCCGGGTCATCGAGCAGACCGTGCGCGAAACCCTGCCGGACGGCTTCCAGCGGGCCGAATTCCTGGTGGAGCACGGCGCGGTGGACCTCATCATCGATCGTCGCGAGATGCGCAAAACCCTTGCCCGGCTCTGCGCCCAACTGTCGCGCAAGTCCACGCCGGTCTGACCGCCAAGCGGGGGCGGCGCGACTCGGATGACCCGATAACACCTGACCGCCATGCTTGCCGACTGGCTGGATCGTCTGGAAAGGCGCAACCGCGACAGGATCGTCCTGGGGCTCGACCGAGTGCGGGCCGTTCGGCAGCGTCTGGGCCTGCATCCCCATTTCCCGCTCATCACCGTGGGCGGGACCAACGGCAAGGGTTCCACCTGCGCCTTTCTGGAATCCATGCTGTCCGCGGCGGGCTATAAGGTGGGGTGTTATACCTCGCCGCACCTGTTGCGCTACAACGAACGCGTGCGTGTCGATGGCCGGGAAGTGTCCGACGAGGCGCTGTGCGCCTCTCTGGAAGCCGTCGAAACGGCGCGCGGCGACATTCCCCTGACCTATTTCGAGCAGGGTACCCTGGCCGCCATGCATCGGTTCCTGCAGGCCGGCCTCGACGTCGCGGTGCTGGAGGTGGGCCTGGGGGGGCGGCTGGATGCCGTCAACGCCTGGGATACGGATTGCGCGGTGATCACCAGTGTGGACCTGGACCATCAATCCTTCCTGGGAGACGACCGGGAGAGCATCGGCTACGAGAAGGCGGGGATCATGCGGACCGGAAAGCCCGCCATCTGTGGTGATGCCCGCCCCCCGTCCCGATTGCTTGAACATGCCGGAGAAATCGGCGCGGGGATCTGGCGGATGGGGCGGGACATCACAGTCGAATACCATGAGCATGACTGGCTATGCCGGGTCCCCGGCTTGGCCATGCCCGCGCTTCCCCGGCCCGCCATGCCCGGACGCCATCAATACGGAAATGCCGCCTGTGCCCTGGCCGCCCTGGCAAGCGTGCGGGAACGCCTGCCTGTCAGCCTGAATGCTTTGCGCCTGGGCGTGGCCGCGGCGCGGCAACCTGGCCGCTTCCAACTGCTGGGCCGGACGCCCACGCGCATTCTGGATGTGGCCCACAATCCCCATGCCGCCAGGGCATTGGCCGACAGCTTGGCCGATTTGCCGCCCGGCGGCACGTTGCATGGGGTGTTTTCAGTGCTGGCCGACAAGGATTTCGAAGGTGTGGTCAAACCCCTTCTGGGACGAATCCGTCATTGGCATGTGGCCGGGTTGGATATTCCCAGGGGACTGAGCACTGGCGAGTTGAAGAGCCGTATCGCGGCGCTGGGAGGCGACGCCACAGGCTATGTCGACATCGCCGAGGCCTGGTGGTCGGCCTGCCGGCTGGCCGGACCCGCTGATACAATCATTACCTTCGGCTCCTTCCATACCGTGGCGGGAGTACTTCAGGCAACGAGCGGCGAGCGACCCGAAATCCATGACTGATCCCACCATCGTGACCCAGGAGGAAATGGCCCTCCGACGCAGGGCTCGGCGGCGGCTCGTGGGTGCGGTCGCCATTGCGCTGACCGCCGTGCTGGTCCTGCCCATGGTGTTCGATCCGGAACCCAAGCCCCTGGGGCCGGAAGTGGAGTTGCGCATTCCCGCCAAGGATAGTCCCTTCGAAGCCGCGCCGGCGGCGCCGCCGCCTGCCCAGGAGGCGGGGCCGGCCCCCCAGGCGGCCGAGCCGACCTTGCCACCAGCAGCCGAACAGCCGGCCCTGGCTCCCAAGCCGGTGCCGGGCAAGAATGCCGATCAGCCCCCGGAAAAGCCGCCGGAGAAGGAAGTTGCCCAGGCCGTGCCCAAGGCCGACAAGCACGAAACCCAGGAGCCTCCGAAAAAGCCAGTCGAGACGCCTAAGCCCGAGCCGAAGCCTGAAGCCAAGGCAGCCACCCGGACGGAAGCGGCGCCCGCTGGCAAGAGCTACGTGCTGCAACTGGGAGCCTTCGGGAGCGAGATCAATGCCAAGCAATTGGCGGAGAAGGTCCAGTCAGCCGGTTTCAAGGCCCAGGTCAGTTCCGCCGGCGGTCAGTTCCGGGTCCGGGTCGGGCCCGTCGCCGACCACGAGAAGGCGTTGGATTACCAGGTTCAACTCAAGGCCAAGGGTTTCAACCCGGTCTTGCTGGGCATTTGACGCGGCCATGGACCGGGCGTCTATTCATATTCGACCGCTGGCTGTTCCGGCGGTGGTGATCCGCTTCTGAGCGAGGTTCGGCAGCATGTGTGGCATTGTCGCGATCTTTTCCCGCCAACCCGTCAACCAGGCGCTGTATGACGGGCTGCAACTGCTCCAGCACCGGGGTCAGGACGCCGCGGGCATCGTCACCATGGACGGCAGCATGTTCCACATGCACAAGCAATTGGGCATGGTGCGGGATGTATTCCGCACCCGGGACATGCGCAATCTGTTGGGCAACGCCGGCATTGCGCACGTGCGCTATCCCACCGCCGGTTCCGCCTCCAGCCCGGCGGAGGCGCAGCCGTTCTATGTGAATTCGCCCTTTGGTCTGGTGTTGGCCCACAACGGCAATCTGACCAACACCGAAACCCTCCAGCAAGAGGTGTTTCTGGACGACCTGCGCCACGTGAACACCAGCTCCGATTCCGAAGTGCTGCTGAATGTTCTGGCCCACGAGCTCCAGGATGCGGTCCAGGGCCATCGCCTGACCGCCAATGACGTGTTCGCCGCGGTTTCAGGCGTGCATCGGCGCTGCCGGGGCGCCTATGCGGTGGTGGCCATGATTTCCGGATTTGGCGTGCTGGCCTTCCGGGATCCCCACGGTATTCGCCCTCTCATCATCGGCCGGGCTGAAACCGAGGACGGACCCGAGTACATCGTCGCTTCGGAAAGCGTGGCGGTGGAAGCCCTGGGCTTCCAGGTGCTTCGCGACGTGGCGCCGGGCGAGGCGGTGCTGGTGACCCTGGACGGCGAGCTGCACAGCCGGCAATGCGCCCTGAATCCCAATTTCACACCCTGCATCTTCGAGTATGTCTATTTCGCCAGGCCGGATTCAGTCATGGATGGCACCTCGATCTACGAGAGCCGTCTGCGCATGGGTGAATACCTGGCTGAAAAGATACGCCGGCAATTCGCCCATCTTCAGATCGATGTGGTGATCCCCATCCCGGATACCAGCCGGCCCTCAGCCATGCAACTCGCATTCAGGCTGGGCCTGCCCTACAGGGAAGGCTTCATCAAGAATCGCTACATCGGCCGCACGTTCATCATGCCCGGGCAGGCCGTCCGCAAGAAATCCGTGCGGCAGAAGCTGAATGCCATGCCCATGGAATTCAAGGGAAAGAACGTGCTCTTGGTGGACGACTCCATCGTACGCGGCACGACCAGTAGGGAAATCATCCAGATGGCTCGGGATGCCGGCGCCACGGCGGTCTATTTTGCTTCCGCCAGTCCGCCCGTGCGATTTCCCAATGTCTATGGAATCGACATGCCCACCCGCCGCGAACTGCTGGCGAATGGCCGCTCCGACGAAGAAATCGCCCGGGAGATCGGCGCCGACGCCGTGGTCTATCAGGATCTTGCCGACCTTATCGCCGCAGTGCGTTCCGTGAACACCAAGATCGAGCGTTTTGATGCCTCCTGTTTCGATGGACACTACATCACGGGCGATGTGACGGAAGCCTACCTGGCCCGCCTGGAGGGCCAACGAGACGGTACCCAGGCCGCAACCCCTTCGCCCCAAATGGATCTGAATCTGGCTACGGCATGAGCGAGCAAGATCTCCACCCCGATACCCTGGCCGTCCGGGCCGGTACTTGGCGCACGCCCTTGGGTGAGCACTCCGAAGCCCTGTTCCTGACTTCCAGCTTTGTGTTCGGCAGTGCCGCCGAGGCCGCCGCCCGCTTCTCCGGTGCCGAGCCTGGCCCCATCTATGCGCGTTTCACCAATCCCGGCGTGGCCATGTTCGAGGAGCGTCTGGCTGCCCTGGAAGGCGCCCAGCGCTGCGTGGCTTTCTCCTCTGGCATGGCGGCTATCCTGGCCACGGTCATGGGGCTCATGAAGGCCGGAGAGCACGTGGTGGCCTCCCGCGCCGTATTCGGTTCCACCGTCCAGCTCTTCCAGAACATCCTCGGACGATTTGGTGTGGAAACCACCTTCGTTTCTCCCACCGATGGGGCCGAATGGGAATCCGCTGTCCGGCCCAATACCCGTCTGTTCTTCCTGGAGTCTCCGTCCAATCCCCTGACGGAGGTCAGCGATATTCGAGCCCTGGCGGACATCGCCCATCGTCATGGCGCCCTCCTGGCCGTGGACAACTGTTTTTGCACCCCGATTCTTCAGCGGCCTCTGGAACTGGGGGCGGACATCGTCATCCACTCCGCCACCAAGTACCTGGATGGCCAGGGCAGGGTGCTGGGCGGCGCGGTGCTGGGCGGCAAGGATTTGCTGGAGCCCGTGTTCACCTTTCTGCGTACCGCCGGGCCGACCCTTTCCGCCTTCAACGCCTGGGTCCTGCTCAAGGGCCTGGAGACCCTGCCCCTGCGCATGCGCGCCCACTCGGCTGGCGCGTTGGCACTGGCTACCTGGCTCGAATCCCATCCCTCGGTCAAACGCGTGCTCTATCCGGGCCTGCCCTCCCATCCCCAGCATGCCCTGGCCATGGCGCAACAACGGACAGGCGGCGGCATCGTAGCCTTCGAGGTGGAAGGGGGGCGGGAAGCGGCTTGGCGGGTGATCGATGGGACGCGGGTCATGTCCATCACCGCCAATCTGGGCGATACCCGAACCACCGTCACCCATCCCGCCACCACCACCCATGGTCGTCTCTCACCCGAACAGCGTGCGTCGGCCGGCATTGGCGATGATCTGATCCGCATCGCCGTGGGTTTGGAAGACGTGGAAGACCTGTGCGCCGATCTGGCGCGGGGACTGGGTTGATCAGCCGTTGTAGGCCGCGAGTGTTTCCCGGTCGAGGACCGAGATGACCCTTCCTCTGACCCTGATCAGTCCCGCCTCGGTCAACTGACTCAGCACCCTGGAGAGGGTCTCTGGCGCGAGATTGAGTTGGGAGGCCAGGGTTTGCTTGCTGGCGGGCAGGGCGATTTCATAGGCGTTCTTGTCACCCCCATGGTTGAGGTGGCTCAAGAAGCATACGACCCGCTGGACGCTGCCCCGCAGCATACAAGTTTCCATGTCTCCCAGCAGTTCATGCAGACGGGAAGACAGGCTGGCCATCATCTTCCTGCACAGCATGGTGCTGTTGTCCATGGCGTCCAGCAGCACACGGCGGGACACCAGCAGGAGTAAGGTTTCCGCGGTGGCCTGGGCGGTAACCGGGTAGGTCTTGTCCAGAAACACCACGGCTTCTCCGAATGTGCTGCCAGGCCCGCACATATGGACCACCTTTTCCATTCCCTGGGCCGAGGGCAGGGCCAGCTTGACCTGGCCCATGACCACAACGTGCATGCCTTCCGGCGTGTCACCCTTGTGGAATATGAGTTCGTTCTTGCGCGCCCGGTACTCCCGGCAACCGGCAGCGATCTGCGCAAGTTCAATGTCGGACAGGCCCCGAAAGAGGGGCTGCCGGGACAGGATTTCAGCGATGGAGTGGCGAGTCTCGAGAATCAAGGTTGACTAAGCCTGCAGGGGAATTTTGACCGCGCGAATTAATACATTTTAACTAGATGGGAAACTTGATCATTGTCAAAGTAATTCGAGGACACGGTTGTCAGGATTTGCACGCTGTCTAACCGAGGAGGAAGACCGTGAATTTTTCAGGCATTTTGGTGGTGGCCAGGACAGGGCAGCATGCTCAGGTCGTGGACGCGCTCAACGCCCTCGAAGGGGTGGAAGTTCATCAAGTGGATGAGTCTTCGGGTCGCATCGTGGCGGTCCAGGAAGCTCAGGACATTCATGCCGAGATCGCCGGGGTCAAGCGTATCAAGGCCCTGCCTGACGTGATCATGGCGGAGATGGTCTACCACTACCTTGCCGAGGATGATCGTATTTACGAAGCCATGCCGCCGGAGTTGGAAGAAAAGCAGGATGGATTCGAAACCTGTGCCGTGCCGGCATATCTGAACAGTTGATCGAGCTAGGAGGCTGAGATGGGACTTTCGCGTCGTGATTTTCTGAAGACCAGTGTTGCCGGCGCCACCGCCGCTACCGTAGGGATGCCCCTGTCCAAGCAGGCCGAGGCCGCTGTCAAGGCGGGCGAGGCAGGTTGGCAGTGGGACAAGGGGGTCTGCCGCTTCTGCGGGACCGGTTGCGGCATCATGATCGCCACCAAGGATGGCCGCATCGTGGCCACCAAGGGTGATCCGGATGCTCCGGTGAACCGGGGCCTGAACTGTGTGAAAGGGTATTTCAACGGCAAGATTCTTTACGGTGAGGATCGCCTGACCCAGCCCCTGCTGCGTATGACCGACGGCAAGTTCGACAAGAAGGGCAAATTCACGCCCATCTCGTGGGAAAAAGCCATCGACATCATGGAAGAAAAGATTCGCTGGGCGTTGAAAGAAAAGGGCCCCACCGGCATTGGTATCTTCGGCTCCGGCCAGTACACCATCCATGAGGGCTATGCCGCCGCCAAGCTGATGAAGGCCGGCTTCCGCTCCAACAACCTTGATCCCAATGCGCGGCACTGCATGGCCTCGGCCGTGGTGGGCTTCATGCAGACGTTTGGTATCGACGAGCCCCAGGGCAACTACGACGACATCGAGCACACCGATACCGCCGTGCTGTGGGGCGCCAACATGGCCGAGATGCACCCCATTCTGTGGTCGCGCATCACCAACCGTCGCCTGACCCACGACAAGATGCGGGTGGTGAACCTGTCCACCTACGGCAACATGTCCTCCGACATCGCCGACCTGGAAATCATCTTCTCCCCCAGCGGCGATCTGGCCATCCAGAACTTCATCGCCCGGGAGATCGTCAAGCGCGATGCTGTGGACCACGACTTCGTGAAGAAGTACACGGTTTTCGCTACCGGCCCCTACGACATCGGCTACGGTTTTCGTCCGGGCAAGTGGGATCAGTACCTCAGCCCCGCCGAGATCGAAATCGTCAAGAACGAGAAGTCTCACGTCATCGACAAGTGGGAAGCCATCGCCCAGCGCAAGAAGGAAGGCGAGGTGGTGGAACAGAAGAACACCGCCGGCCTGGATCCTTGGAAGGACTGGGCCATCAGCTTCGAGGACTTCAAGGCCGCCGTTGAACCCTACACCCTGGACTTTACCGCCGCCGTGGCCAAGGGCGACCCGGACGAGCCCATGGACAAGTTCAAGGCCAAGCTGCAACAACTGGCTGACTTCTATTGCGAGAAGGGCCGCAAGGTTGTTTCCTACTGGACCATGGGTTTCAACCAGCACCAACGGGGTTCCTGGGTAAACGAGCAGGCTTACATGAACCACCTGCTCACTGGTCGCCAGTGCAAGCCCGGCGACGGCGCCTTCTCCCTGACCGGCCAGCCCTCTGCCTGCGGCACCGCTCGGGAAGTGGGGACCTTTGCTCATCGCCTGCCGGCCGACATGGTGGTGTTCAATCCGAAGCATCGGGCCGTCACCGAAAAGCTTTGGAATCTGCCTGCCAAGACCCTCAATCCTGTTACGGGCAGCCACTTCGTCAAGCAGATGCGCGACCTGGAAGACGGCACCATGCTGTTCTCCTGGACCCAGGTGAACAATCCCTGGCAGAACACCGCCAATGTCAACCACTGGATCAAGGGCGCCCGCGAGATGAACAACTTCATCGTCGTCGCGGATGCTTACCCTGGTGTGTCCGCCAAGGTGGCCGACCTGATCCTGCCCGCCGCCATGATCAACGAGAAGTGGGGCGCCTATGGCAATGCCGAGCGCCGCACCCAGGTCTGGCGCCAGCAGGTCATGCCTCCGGGACAGGCTCGTCCTGATATCTGGATGATGATGGAGTTGTCCAAGCGCTTCAAACTCAAGGAAGTCTGGGGCGAGCAGAAGATTCCTGGCCTAAAGGTGGAAGGCTACGAAGATGGCAAGCTGCCTTCCGTGCTGGATGAGGCCGCAAAGATGGGCTACACCCCCGAGACCACGTTGTACGAGGTGCTCTACGCCACCCCGGACAACAAGAAGGTCAAGTGGCCGGATCCCATCGCCAAGGGCCACCCCAACATCACCGCCGACCTGCTGAAGGATGGCTGGTTCCCCGAGAAGGCCCTGTTCGAGGAATACCGCCAGTTTGGCAGCGGCCATGGCCACGACCTGGCGCCCTTCGACGTCTACCACGACGACAAGGTGCGCGGCTTGCGCTGGCCAGTTGTTGAGAAAGATGGCAAGTGGACGGAAACCCTGTGGCGCAACAATGAGCAATACGACCCCTACGTGAAGAAGGGCTCTGGCTTCGACTTCTACGGCAACAACGGCAAGGCTATGGTGATGGGCGATCTGGACAAGGCGGGGGATCCGGCGAAGAAGGTGGATATCACCGGCAAGGCCAAGATCTACTTCCGTCCCTATGCTTCGCCTGTGGAAAAACCGGACGCCAACTACGACCTTTGGCTGTGTACCGGCCGCGTTCTGGAACACTGGCACTCTGGCACCATGACCCGGCGCGTTCCCGAGCTGCACCGCGCCGTGCCCAATGCCGTCTGCTGGATCAGCCAGAAGGATGCGGATTCCCGTGGTCTGAAACGCAATGACTTGGTCTGGGTGGAGTCCCGTCGGGGCAAGGTCAAGGTCCGCCTGGAGACCGGCGGCCGTAACAAAGTGCCGCGTGGTTTGGTCTACGTGCCCTGGTTCGACGAGGGTGTGTTGATCAACAAGGTCACCCTGGACACGACTTGTCCGCTCTCGAAAGAGACCGACTACAAGAAGTGCGCGGTGAAGATCTACAAGGCTTGATGCAAGCAACCGGCCCTCTCCCCGGAGAGGGCCGGGATGAGCGTTCGATGCCTTGCGGGCGTGTGCTCATCCCGGCCCAGTCGGCCTTCCATGTTGATAGGTAGATACGATGTCTGACCAAGGCCCTGGTGGCCTGAATCCCAAGCGCCGCGACTTCCTGGTGAAGCTCGCACAGGGTGCCGCCCTCGCCGGCACCGGCGGTCTGCTTTGGGATTACATCCTGCACAATGAGGCCCGGGCCGCACCCTATGCCCTGCGCCCTCCAGGAGCCCTGTCCGAGAACGATTTCAACGCGGCCTGCATCAAGTGCGGACAATGTGTGGTGGACTGCCCGCCCCATATTCTGAAGCTCCAGCCTGCGGGTGGAGACCTGCCCATCGGCATGCCTTTTTATGTGCCCCGAACAGGCGCTTGCGTCATGTGCCCGGACATCCCGTGCATGAAGGCTTGTCCCACCGGCGCCCTGTCGCCCAATCTCAAACGCATTGAGGATGCGCGGATGGGCCTCGCTGTCATCGATATCGAGAACTGCCTGTCCTGGAAGGGCTTGCGCTGCGAGATCTGTCATCGGGAATGTCCCATCAAGGGCAAGGCCATCACACTGGAGACCCACCCCCGGCAGATTTCCAAGCACGCCATGTTCGTGCCCATCGTGCACTCCGATACCTGTACGGGCTGCGGTATCTGCGAGAAAGCCTGTCCGACCGAGGTGGCGGCCATTCGCATCCTGCCCCACAAACTGGTACAGGGAAAAATCGGCGAGCACTACCGGTTGGGCTGGACCTTCGACACCCAGGTTACCCAGGAATTCAAAGCGGCTCCTGCCCCGGCATCCGGGGCCGAAGCCGACGCAAATGCCAAGCCGGGTGGGCTGGACTACCTCAATAGCGGGGGTGGGTTGTGAACGCGCCGGAAAGCCGGGTCCAGACCGCCACCCTGGAGCATCCTGTACCGACTGGGCTTTGGGCCTGGCGCTATATCATCCTGCGCCGCCTGACGCAGTTTGGCATCTTGCTCATGTTCTTCGGTACTGCCCACTGGGCATGGCAGGTGGCCAAGGATACCCCTCTACTGCGGGGCAACCTGTCCGCATCCAAGTTCATCGGTTTGATTCCCCTGACCGATCCCTTTGCGGCGCTTCAGATATTCCTCGCCGGGCACGTGCTGAAGCAGGAAAGCCTCATGGGTGCCGCCATCGTCCTGGGTTTTTACCTGCTGGTCGGTGGCCGAGTGTTCTGTGCCTGGGTCTGTCCTGTGAATATCGTGACGGATGGAGCCGGATGGCTGCGCAACAAATTGGGGATCCAGCCGATCATCCACCTGCCACGCACCCTGCGCTATTTCATGCTCGCCGCCACTTTGCTGATCTCCGTGGTTGCCGGTCTGGCGGCGTTCGAGTGGGTGAGCCCCATCGGCATGGCACACCGGGAGATCATTTTTGGGCTGGGCATGGGTTTTACCGCCCTGCTGGCCATCTTCCTGTTCGACCTGTTGATCCTGAAACATGGGTGGTGTGGTCATTTGTGTCCCCTGGGCGCTTTCTACAGCCTGATGGGCAAGACGGCCCAGTGGCGGGTGCGATTCGACAAGCACACCTGCACCCACTGCGGCGAATGCGCCAAGGTTTGCCCCGAACCCCAGGTGCTCAACCTGAAGAAACTGGATGAGCGCGGTTATGTGTTTTCCGGCGAATGCAGCAACTGTGGCCGCTGCACGCCAATCTGTCCGGAAGGTAGCCTGAAGTTTGATTTCAAACCCCTGATCCGCGGCCACAATGCGCAGGCGGACGCCATTGCCGTTCAAAGGAGGACGAAATGAGGAAGACCTTGCTGTTGAGTTCCATGCTGGCCTCTCTCCTGTCCCTCTCCGCTTACGCGGTGCAGGACCAGGCCATACCCGACGATGCCATCGGCTTGTCCAAGACCAGTGTATATGACACGCCCGATCCGGCCGTCGTGGAATATGGAAACGCCGATGCCGGTACCGTGGGCAAGAGGGCTGAGCGTTCCTATATGACTGCGCCGCCCATGATCCCCCACACCACGAAAGATATGGTTCCCATCACCCGGGACACCAATCTTTGCAAGGATTGCCATGTGCAGCCGGCCCTGATTGGCCAGAAGATCGTGAAGGGGCTGCCAGTGCCTGCCCCCGCGAGCCATTATGTCAATGTGAAGGAAGGCCAGCTCTATATGGGCCGATGGAATTGCACCCAGTGCCATCGTCCCCAAGCCAAAGTGGACGTACTGGTCAAGAGTACTTTCAAGAAAGCCGGTACGAAATAGTCAGAGCTCAATCTGCCAGGGAAGAGGTGAGGGCTTCTTCTCTGGATTGACTTGGCCCTTTGCGGGCCAGGAAGCCGCCACTTGGGCGGCTTTTTTTTGCCGGTCCGTTTTTTCCCAGTCCAGTATGGCTGAACTCAGCGAGCGTGATCCGCGGGGAGAGCGGCCAGGGCGGCGTCTGGCCTGAAGGGGCTAGTCGCCGGCCGGACTTCCATCCTTGGGGCCGAGGGCAACCTGCTTGGCGGGAGAGATGGTGGAGATCGCGTGCTTGAAGATGGCCTGCACCGCTTGGTCGTTGCCGCGAAGCAGGACCATGTACTGGTCAAAAGACTCGATTCGACCCACAAGCTTGATGCCATTCACCAGGAATACCGAGCAATGGACATGTTCCTTGCGCAGGGTGTTGAGAAACTGATCCTGAAGGTTCTGGCGATCGCTCATGGAAGTCGGCTGAAAAGAAAACGCGCGAATCATATCACGCAGGCTACGTGCAAGCGCCTGTCTTGACTGGATTTTTCAGATGAATGTCAAAGCGCGGTTGGCGCCTCGCGGCCCCAAGCTGGTGTGAGGGGTACGGCCTGTTCCAGTTGGACAGGCCGTGCCTTTCCACGGTCAGGCAGCTTTGGCCGGATTGTCCTCTTCGGGGATGAAACGCATCGGCTTGGCGGCCGCCTCGCAATCATCCTTGCTTTCACCGTAGGCCATGCACTGCTCGCACACCGTGCCCCGTACATCCTCCTTCAGGTTCGCCGCGCGCAAGGCCTGGAATGGTGCGCTGACCCAGGCGTCCTTGAAGGGGGTGGTATTCAGGTCTCCCATGTGGAATCGGCCATCGTGATCGAAACAGCATGCGGAAAGATAGCCGTCGTAGGTGATGTGGCCCTCTGTGAACAAAGCCCAGCAGGGCAGGGGAGGGCGCAGGGCGCCGATACGGCCCTGATTGCCGGCCGTGGCCACTTTGCCACCCGCGCCGGCCGTGAGTCCGGCCTGGCCGTAGAGGGGTAGCCAATAGTGCTGATCCACGAACGGGATGATTTCATCGACGGCTTTCTCCATGCGGGTGAGTTGCTCGCCGTCATAGCGGATGCTGGAGGCGTAGATGCCGCAGTGGTGGCCGGTTTCCGCTTCCACCTCGTCGCGCGCGGCGCGTGCGCCTTTAATATTGGCCACGACCTTGTGGAAATCCCCGGCTTTGACCCGCGTGACTTCGTGGAACTGCTCAGGATCCGCGTTGTTGAAGCTGAATTTCAGGGAATCCAGTCCAGCCGCGATGACCTTCTTGACCCGCTCCGGCGTGGCCAGGCGGCCATTGGTGGTCAGGAAAACGTAGGGATAGCCGCATTCCTGCTTCGCATAGGCCACCGCGTCCTCCAGCCAGTCGCAAAGGAAGGATTCGCCAAGATAGAAGAGCCCCAATTCCTGGACACCCGCTTCCCGCATCTCCTTGACCACGCGCGCGTAGAAATTCCAATCCATGTCCGATTTCTTGCGCAATCGAGCCCCTGAAGCACAGAAGAAGCACTTGAAATCGCATCGGGCGGTCAGTTCGATCTTCACGCTCTTGGGAATGGGCGGCGTGACACTACGGTAATCCGGGGTGATCAGGGTAATGGCGTCGATGCGCTCGGTGATGCCCATGGTGTTGTCCTGTCGGTGGCGTTGGTGGATACATCAGGGCGCATGGTGGCGTCCCCCAATTAACACAATTCCAAAGCAGCCTTCATGCCATTCCGGTTTCGTGGCGGCATGAAGCGACATCACCCGATGTTAACCAGAGTAGGCGCTCCATTTATCGGATTATTGCCCGCTTTCTTTAACGTCCCGACGCATATCCAGAGGAGAACGACCCGGCAAATTCGGCCGAAGCGGGCAGGATTTGCCGACCCGCGCCACCCAAACCAGGTAGAGAGCCGGCGGAACGCCACGCTGGCTCTCGGAGGGCCCTTCAGCTGCGGGCCTGCCTATGCATGGCACGATGGTTGCTAATGATCGAAGAAGCGCAGTATGCCGAACCCCCGTATGGGGACCGGAGTCAATATCAGTGGAGAGAGCTTGGGTGATGAGCTTGGGCAGAGAGCATGGTTGAACTGGCCTCCCTTATAGGTTTGGATTCGTCGGTTTCTTCCAGGCCGGCCAGTACGCCCGCCGCGCCGCGGGTGGGTGTGTCCCTCGCCCCTGACACGTCGGACCAGGTGCATGTGGGCCGGGAGGCGGCCTTGCTGTCCACCCTTCATGGCCACCTGGACCAGGTTGCCGAGGTGGTAGGCTTGGTACGCGAGTCGAGTCGAGGCGACGTGGCTCAGGCTGATCCGGAGCGTTTCAGGAAGCTGTTCCCGCCCTATCCGCCCGCCGTGCAGGAGCGCGCCCTGTATCTGGATCGCCTTGTGGGGCTGGGCAAGGTGAATGATGCATTGCGTCCCTCCGCCCTGCTTCGGGATAGAAGCCCGGAGGAAGTCGAAGGATTGGCGCGCAACGTCGCAGCGAGATTGGCCACGATGCCCAAGGTAGGGGTGTCGGGCGGCAAGCCTGCAACACTGGGAATCCACATGGAAGGGGTAGCGTGAAGCCGAAGTCTCGAGTCGAATCCCTGGAAAACATCGAGCGAATTGCCAGCCAGTATGAGATATCGCTGCAATTCGTCACGGTGAAATTTGCCGGGCATCGCATCAAGTTCGCCATTCCCAATCGCAAGTGCCTGCATTTCGCCATGAGCATAGAAAAGCGGGAGCCCATGACCAACAAGTGGATCCTGGCCTTCAAGCGCGACGACGTCTTCTTCGACATTGGCGCCAACAATGGGGTGTTCGCATTGATGGCCGCCGTGGTGCCGGGCTGCAGGGTCTACGCCTTCGAGCCCCATTTCGCCAGCTACTACACCCTGGTTCACAACGTGTTCGCCAACGATCTCCAGGAACGGGTCTCGGCCTATCCGCTGGCCATCTCCGACAAGCTGTCCTTTGGCAATCTCTTTCTGTCGGCCATTACCGCCGGGAAGTCCCTGAACAACTTCGGCGACGCGCGCCCCAGCGAGGAAGAGTTATGGAACGCGGTGATTCCCCAGGCCGCGGTGTCGGTCTCCATTGATGAATTCGTCCGGAATACCGGTGTCATGCCCAACCACATCAAGGTGGATGTGGATGGCATCGAGCCGTTGATCGTGGCTGGCGCCCGCCAGACTCTGGCGGACCCGCGCCTGAAGAGCATCATGATCGAAATCG
>DAOQNK010000020.1:24742-28721 GCA_035332045.1 Thiobacillaceae bacterium
GGCGCCCGCCAGACTCTGGCGGACCCGCGCCTGAAGAGCATCATGATCGAAATCGACGAGAACGAGGCCAGCCATCTGGCCATCCTCGAAACCATGCAAGCGTCGGGCTTCGGCCGTCACATCAAGGATGAGGCCGGCGTCTTCTTTTTTCGCGACCAGGAGCAGCCTTGAACCCGTTTCTCGCTCCCGCGCGCCTGGCCAAGCTCACCATCGAGATCACCACGCTGTGCAACCTGAAGTGCGCGGGTTGCCCGCGCACCACGGCTATGGCCAAGGGCGCCTGGTCCGACCTGCATATTCCACTGGACCGTTTCCAGCGCATCCTGGAACACATACCCCCCACCGATTTCGTCACGCTCCACGGCATTGGCGAACCCACCCTGCATCCCCAGTTCACCGAGCTGGTGGCCATGGCGAAGGCCAGCGGCAAGTTCGGGCGTATGAAGATGACCACCAATGCCCTGTCCAGGACCGTGGAGTACTACACCGATTCAGTGCGGGCGGGACTGGATGAATTCTGGGTGTCGGTGGACAGCCTGGATCAGGCCGTCGCCGACAAAATGCGCTTCGGTACCAAGGTGGACAAGCTGGAGAGGCAGATTGGCGGCTGCCTGGCGGCTGGATTGCCGGTGCATGTCTCCATGGTGGTGAGCGCCGAGAACTACAGAGATATACCCGCCACGCTGTTGAAGCTTCACGCTCTCGGCCGCCCGCCCGTGCATATGCAGGAATTCCAGGACTTCGGCGACCCTTATGGCCTCATGAGCCAAGAGCAACGGGTGGAATTCCTCAACGGTCTGGCGGCGGTGCTGCCCCGGATTCCCGGCATGAAGATCGTGCCGCCCAACTTTGCCCGTCCCAAGGGTGACATCTGCACCGCGCCCTGGTTCCGTCCTGCCATCTCCGTCGAAGGTTACCTGACGCCCTGCTGCACCACCTTCGATCCCGACCAGTTCGGACGGGTCAATCTCGTGGAACTGAGTTTCGAGGAAGCCTGGCGGCAGCCTTCCCTCCATGCCTGGATCAAGCGCTTTCTCCAGGACCAAACCGAAATCTGCCATGGCTGCGGCCTCAATCCACGTGGGTTCGGCACGGGCCAGACCCTGGGCCGATCCGGCAAGACGGGCCAGGAGGCTCACGTTATCAAGGCGGCGCGTTAGGGCCGCGAAAGCGAGCAGCGGAACATGTTCTTCAACAAGATCACACCCACCGATCATCCCAACAAGAAATGGGAGGTCCTCCATGCCAACGCCACCCTGACGATACGGGCCCAGCGCCTGTTCCGGCGCGACATGGGATTCATGACCATCGGCAGCTGCTTCGCGGAAGAGATCCGCAAGGCCCTGACGGCCCGCGCCGTGCGCTGCTATCCGGAATACCGCCATATACAAATCGATCCGGATCGCATGAAGGTCGACACCTTGCCGGCGCGGGAGCACATGAACTACTACAACACGTACTCCATCCGCCAGGAATTGGAGCGGGCAGCCGGTTTATGGACCCAGGATCCCGCGGATTTCTGGCGAGTCCCGAAGCGGGACATCCGGGAAGGCCAGTTCGTGGCCGGGGATCACACGCTGTGCCAGGACCCCTATCGCCGCCTGGTTTTCGGCCGGACACCGGAGGATCTCCACCAAGCCCTCTCCCAGATCAATACGGTCATGCGGGAGGGATTCGAAAGGGCCGACGTCTGCGTCATCACGCTGGGCATGACGGAAGTCTTCAAGAAGAAAGACAACGGCTTGGTCTGCAACCAGGTCCCCGTGTACGGCGGTGGTTCCGGCCTGCGGGAAACCTTCTTCCATGCCAGCGACTATGAAGAGAACCTGGAGAACATGCGAGTCAGCTTGCGCCTGCTGAAGGCCATGAACCCCAAGGTCCAGGTGGTGCTGACGGTTTCTCCCGTGCCCTTGCATCGCAGCTTCGGCCCCGAGGACATCTTCGTGAACAATTACGAGAGCAAGTGCACTCTCCGGGCGGTGGCGGGAAAGATTTGCCGGGAGCACGACTGGGTTCATTATTTCCCCTCTTTCGAGATCGTCTGGGGCATGGGCTTTGCCGCCTATCAGACCAAGGACCGGCTGCACGTCAAGGAAGAGGTGGTGGACCGCATCATCGGCGCCTTCGTCGAGGCTCACTTTCAGCCCGAGGCCGAGGCCCACGACGGACCTGCCTGAAACTCCCCACGGAAATTGTCTAGAATGCCCGTCCAGGACGGGATGGGCCTTGGCCGTGATCCCGTTTTCCATGGGAATGACAACGGAGTGATTCATGACCCTTTATCCCGTAATCCTGTCCGGTGGTTCCGGCACGCGTCTGTGGCCTCTTTCCCGCGCCGCGCTGCCCAAACAGCTGCTGCCCCTGGCTTCCGATCGCACCATGCTTCAGGAAACCGTGACGAGACTAGCCGGCCTGGCGGATTGCGGCGCGCCCTTGGTGATCTGCAACAACGACCATCGCTTTCTCATCGCCGAACAACTGCGGGAAATTGGCGTGGAGCCCCTGGGCATCTTTCTGGAGCCCATGGGCCGCAACACCGCGCCAGCGGCGGCGGTGGCGGCCCTGACGCTGCTGAAGCGCGACCCCGACGCGGTCATGCTGCTGTTGCCCGCCGACCACCTCATCGACAACGTGCCGGCCTTCCACGCCGCTGTGGCGGATGGCTTGAAGGCGGTGGCTCTGGGCAGACTGGTGACCTTCGGCATCGTGCCGGATTCGCCCCATACGGGCTATGGCTACATCCAGCGCAGCGAGGCCCTGGAGGGCACCACGGCACGACAGGTAGCCCGTTTCGTGGAGAAGCCGGACGCGGCCACAGCGGCCAAATTCCTGGCCGGCGGCGATTACTTCTGGAACAGCGGCATGTTTCTGTTTTCGGCCCGCCAGTTCGTCGAGGAACTGGGCCGGTTGCGGCCGGACATTCTGGCCGCCTGCGAGAAGGCCTTGGTGGCGGGGGAGCATGATCTGGACTTCTGCCGGCTGGATAAGGCGGCTTTCGCCGACTGTCCTTCTGACTCCATCGATTACGCGGTGATGGAGAAGACCGCCAACGCCGCCGTGGTACCGGCGGACATCGGCTGGAACGACATCGGCGCCTGGTCGGCTCTCTGGGATGTGGGCAGGAAGGACGCCGACGGCAACGTGGTCCGCGGCGACGTCTATCTGGACGGGGTGAAAAGCAGCTATGTACGGGCTGAAACCCGCATGGTGGCGGCCCTGGGGGTGGAGAACCTGCTTATCGTGGAGACCCCCGATGCGGTGCTGGTGGCGGACAAGTCCAAGGCCCAGGACGTGAAGAAAGTGGTGGACTACCTGAAGAAGTCGGGGCGCACGGAACACGAGTTCCATACCCGGGTGTTCCGGCCGTGGGGTTGGTACGAGGGCATCGACATGGGTGAGCGCTTCCAGGTGAAGCGCATCATGGTGAAGCCCGGGCACAAGCTGAGCCTGCAGATGCATCACCATCGCGCCGAGCACTGGATCGTGGTGTCCGGCACCGCTCGCGTGACCCGGGATGGCGTGGAGGAACTGCTGTCCGAGAATCAGTCCACCTACATTCCCCTGGGCACGACCCATCGCCTGGAAAATCCGGGTAAGGTGCCGCTGCATCTCATCGAGGTGCAGTCGGGTTCCTATCTGGGCGAAGATGACATCGTCCGCTTCGAGGACGTCTACAAGCGGAACTAGCGTCATCCCCGGGGGTGATGCCGGGCATGCAGGCGTTTCAGCCTCTCCTTGGCCACGTGGGTGTAGATCTGGGTGGTGGCGATGTCGGCGTGGCCCAGCAGCATCTGCACCACGCGCAGGTCGGCGCCATGGTTGAGCAGGTGGGTGGCGAAGGCGTGGCGCAGGGTATGGGGCGACAGGGGTGAGCGGATGCCGGCGTTGAGGGCGTGGCGCTTGATCAGGTACCAGAACATCTGTCGGGTCATGGGGCCGCCCCGCTCGGTGACGAACAGGGCCTCGCAGCCCTTGCCCT
>DAOQNK010000021.1:0-28170 GCA_035332045.1 Thiobacillaceae bacterium
GCTTGGGCAGGAAGCTGGCCACCTGGGTCCAGAAGGTGGTGAGGGAGGCGACGAAGATGTCGATCTGTTCCATTACGGACTCCATGGCGGCGGCCTTTGATGAATTGGATTGATTATAAAGGCTGGGCTCTTACGGTAATTGTTCCCGGCTCAGAATAAAGACCGTGTCCTCGCCGCCTTCGATTTCGGGCCAGGCGAAGTCCAGCTGGGGAAAGGCGTTTTCCAGAGCGGCCCGGTTGTGGCCGATCTCCACGGCGAGCAGGCCGCCGGGATTCAGATGGCGGGCGGCGTCGCGCAGGATGCTCCGGGTCGCGTCCAAGCCATCGGCGCCCGAGCCCAGGGCCAGGGCCGGCTCGTGCCGGTATTCCGCGGGCAGGGCGGCCACCGATTCGGCGTTCACATAGGGCGGATTGGAAAGGATGAGATCGTAGGTGGCCTCGCCCAGGGGGGCGAAGAGATCGCCCCCATGCAGGCGGAGTCGGTCGGCCAGGCCGTAATCCGCCACATTCTGGCGGGCTACTTCCAGGGCATCGGTGGAAAGGTCCACGGCATCCACACAGGCGTTGGGAAAGGCTTCGGCCAGCAGGATGGCCAGACAGCCCGAGCCGGTGCACAAGTCCAGGGCGCGGGTCACGGCCTCCGGTTCCGCCAGCCAGGGCTGGAAGTGTTCCAGGATGAGGGGGGCCAGGAAGGAACGGGGGACGATGACCCGGGGGTCGACCCGGAAGCGATAGCCCTGGAGCCAGGCTTCGCCGGTCAGGTAGGGGGCTGGCAGGCGCTCCCGGATGCGGCGTTCGAGCAAGTTGGACAGGCGCTCCGCTTCCTCGGGCAGCAGGCGGGCGTCCAGGAAGGGATCCAGCCGGTCGATGGGCAAATGCAAGCCATGCAGGATGAGGTAGGCCGCCTCATCAAAGGCATTGCCGGCACCATGGCCGAAGAACAGGCCGGCCTCGTTGAATCGGGACACGGCGAAGCGCAGCCAGTCGCGGACGGTGGCCAGTTCCCGGCGGGCCGCGTCAAACATGGAGCAGCCTTTCGAGGACACCCCGGTAGACCCGGGCGAGCTGGTCCAGCTCGGCAATCCCCACATGTTCGTCGATCTTGTGGATGCTCTCGTTCACCGGGCCGAACTCCACCACTTCCCGGGCGATGTCGGCGATGAAGCGGCCGTCGGAGGTGCCGCCGGTGGTGGAGAGTTCCGGCTCGATGCCGGCGGTTTCCCGGATGGCGGCGGCCAGGGCATCCACCAGGGGGCCCCGGGGGGTCAGGAAAGGCTTGGCGCCGACTTCCCATTCCAGGTCGTAATCCAGTTCGTGCCTGTCCAGGATTCCGTGGACCCGGGCCTTCAGGCTCTCCACCGGGCTGGCGGTGCCGTGGCGGAAGTTGAAGACGATGTCGGCGTGGCCGGGCACCACGTTGGTGGCACCGGTACCGCTGTGCATGTTGGAGATCTGCCAAGTGGTGGGGGGAAAGTAGGCGTTGCCCTCGTCCCAGACCGTGGCCGCCAGCTCGGCGATGGCGGGCGCGGCCAGGTGGATGGGGTTCCTGCCCAGATGGGGATAGGCGATATGGGCCTGGATGCCCTTCACCCGCAGGCGCCCGTGGAGGGAGCCCCGCCGGCCGTTCTTCATGGTGTCGCCGAAGCGGGCCACGCAGGTGGGCTCGCCGACGATGCAGGCGTCGATGAATTCCTCCCGGGCGGCCAGGCGTTCCACGACCTTCACCGTGCCGTCCACCGCCGGGCCTTCCTCGTCGGAGGTGATGAGCCAGGCGATGGAGCCGGGATGGTCAGGATGGGTGGCGAGGAAGTCTTCCACGGCGGCCAGGAAGGCGGCGATGGAGCCCTTCATGTCCGCCGCGCCCCGGCCGTAGAGAACACCGTCCCGCTCGCTGGGCTGGAAGGGATCGCTGTGCCACTGTTCCAGGGGGCCGGTGGGCACCACGTCGGTGTGGCCGGCGAAACAGACGAGGGGGGAGGCCAGGCCCCGGCGCGCCCAGAGGTTGGTGACGTCGCCGCTGGCCAGGGGTTCGATCTCGAAACCCAGCGATTTCAGCTTGTCCGCAAGCCAGGCCTGGCAGCCCCCGTCGTCGGGGGTGACGGAACGGCGGCCGATGAGCGCCCGGGCGTATTCCAGGGTATTACTTGCCATGGAGCGCCGCCTCGATGGCCTGGATGACTTCGTTCTCAGCCTCCTTCAGCACCTTTTCCGCGGGGCTGCCGGCGGCGATAGCGGTGGGCCGATTGAAAAGGACGGTGGTGACGCCGGCCTTGTGGGTCAGGGTGAGATGCAAGGGACACAAGCCCAGCAAGCCGGGATCCAGGTTGCTCACCTGGTTGACGTACCAGCCCTTGCAGAACACCAGGGTGGTGATCCCTTCCAGCTTGTTGCGGTTGTAATCGGCCCCCCATTTTTTCGCCATGCCCTTCAGATTTTCGGAGATGGGCAATTCGTCCACCACCGCGTAGCCGGCGTCGTCCAGTTTCTGGCTGACGGCCTGCACGGCCTTGGCCAGGGGGAGCTTGGCGGAGGTTTCGAACACCGCCGGGTTGGCGGCCAGGGCGGAGCCGGCAAAGAGGGTCCACAGAATCAGCAGGAAGCGCATCCGGTCCTCACTCTCCGAAGAAGGCGCCGTAGTTTTCCTCGCTGAAACCCACCTGGAACTGGCCGTCCCGGTCCAGGATCGGGCGCTTGATGACGCTGGGATTCTCCTTCATCACCGCCAGGGCGCTGCTGGCATCCTTGACCTGGGCCTTGCGGGCATCGTCCAGTTTGCGCCAAGTGGGGCCATTTCGGTTCACCAGGGCTTCCCAGCCCAGCAGCTTGATCAGCTGCTTCATCGTGGATTCAGGCACGCCCTGCTTCTTGAAGTCGTGGAATTCGTAGGGGATGTCACGCTCTTCCATCCAGGCCCGGGCCTTTTTGACCGTGCTGCAATTGGGGATGCCGTAGAGTTTCATGGCACACTCGCTCGTGAAAAAAACGCGCCATTCTAACCTCTCCCATGCCGCTCGCCTTTTCTGTTCGTCCCGCCCGTTGGCCAGAGGATGAGTCCGCCATCGCCCGGGTGCGGCGAACGGTGTTCATCGAGGAGCAGGGGGTGCCTGAGGCGCTGGAATGGGAGGACTGGGATCAAGACTGCGCCTGGTTCGTGGCGGAGGCCGCCGAGAGCGCCGTGGTGGGCATTGGCCGGTTGACCCCCGTGGGCCGGATCGGGCGCATGGCGGTACTCCCCGCCTGGCGCCGGCGGGGCGTGGGCACGGCGCTCCTGGGCGCGGTCCTGGCCGAGGCGCGGGCTCGGGGACAGCGGCGGGTGGAGCTCTCGGCCCAGTCCCAGGCGGTGCCGTTCTATGCGGGACTGGGGTTTGCCGCCCTGGGGGACGAATATCTGGATGCCGGCATTCCCCACCGGACCATGACCCTGGAATTGGGAGCAGGAGAATGACCATGCGCATTGGCCACGGTTTCGACGTCCACGCCTTCGCCGAGGGGCGCAGGCTCATCCTCGGCGGTGTCGAGATTCCCCATGATCGGGGCCTGCTGGGCCATTCCGACGCCGACGTGCTCATCCATGCCATCTGTGACGCCCTGCTGGGCGCGGCGGGCCAGGGGGATATCGGCCGGCATTTTCCGGACAGCGATCCCCGTTACAAGGGCATCGACAGCCGCGAGCTGCTGCGCCACGTGGCCGGCTTGCTGGACGCGGGGGGCTGGCGGGTGGGCAATGTGGACGCCACCATCATCGCCCAGGCGCCCCGGATGGCGCCCCATATCCCGGCCATGCGCGAACGCCTGGCGGCGGACCTGGGGATTTCCGTCGAAGCCCTCAACGTGAAGGCCACCACCACGGAGAAACTGGGATTCACCGGCCGGGGCGAGGGCATCGCGGCCGAGGCGGTATGCCTGATCCAGGCGAAGTAGGGCGGGGTGCCGGGAAATCCCGGGTCTTCTTCGCCCTCTGGCCCGACCCCGAGGTGCGTAAACGCCTCCACGCTCTGGGTAGAAGGCTGCACAGCCACCTGGGCGGCCGCCTCACCGAAGCCGAAACCCTGCATCTCACCCTGGTGTTCGTGGGGGAGGTGGATGACGCTCTCCTCGCGCCTATGCAGGACGCCGCGGCCCGGGTCAGCATCCCCGCCTTTGAGATGGCCTTCGACCGGCTGGATTGCTGGCGCCACAACCACATCGCCCACGTGGGGCTGACCCGGACGCCACCCACCCTGTTCGACCTGGTGGAAAAGTTGTCCGGGGCCTTGACGGCGGCCGGGATTCCCTTCGACGCGCGGCCCTATAAGGCCCACGTGACCCTGCTGCGCAAGGCCGAGTGCGGGAAATTTCGCGGAGAAAATGAAAATCCCGCGCCGGAACCGATCCGCTGGTCCGCGCGGGATTTCGTGCTGGTCAAATCCAGCCGGCGCCCGGAGGGCGCGCGTTATGAGCAGTTGGCCCGCTGGCCGCTGCCCTGATCGCTACAGTGGCATGTAGCTTTGCAGGTGTCCCGTCAGTTCCTTGACCGGAACGCGGGTGTAGTCCTTGTCGATGCTTTCCGATAGCTTGCTCCTGACCTGCGCGGGCAGGTGGTGGTTGACGAGCCCCATGAAGGGGGCCGACGCCACGAGGACGAGCCGGTCATAGGCGTTCTTCACCCGGCCGGCTTCCAGTTCCCTGGTCACCTGTTGGGCGAAGCGCTCGGCTTCGTGGTGCTTGGGGTCCGCCGGCTGGCCTACCGCGCCATGCCCCGGACCACCATAGGCGCCGGATCGGTCGCTAACCAGGTTGGACGTCTTCTCTCGGCTTTCCGGGTGGAGCAGTTCCTTGATGAGTTCCAGCCCGCGCTTGGGCCCGCGATGGGCGAAGAGTTTGGCTTGGCTTGCATTGGCGACCATGATCCATGTGACAGACATAACGATCCCCCGTAATGAATCAAGCGGATGAATGGATGGGTGACACCAGGGTGTCTAGGCAGAAGGCGCGTTACGAGTGGTAACGATTTCAGGCTAGCAGGGGGTCGGCGGGCGTCAAGAAAGGTCTAGATAGTGCTTGGCCAGGGCCAGGACGGCGGCCGGATCGGCCGATGTCAGGGTGAGGCTGGGCCCATGGGCGGCGCCAACATAATTCCGGCCCAGGGAGCGGGTATAGGCTGGGTCGTAGTGGAAAACCAGCAGGTCCGCCACCAGTTCGTCCCATTGGCCAGCCCTGGCCTGGGCTTTCCAGGCTTCCACCCGTTCCCGGCCCAGTAGGGGGATCAGGCAGTCCAACTGCCTGCCTAGGGCCTGGGCATCGGCGAGAAAATGGGCATATTCCGCTTTCAGCAAGGCGACCCGGACGGGAATGTCAGCGGAAAGGTTGAGGCAGTCGGCGGTGCGCATGCGGGCCAGCAGATGTTCCGGCGTGTGCAGGTTGCCGATCTTCTTGCTTTCCGATTCCACGAACACTGGCCGGGCGGGATCGAAACCGCTCAGGACATGCCAGACCCGACTCTCGAACAGCTTCTGGGGGGGCTGGGGCCGGTCCGGATAGGCACCCAGCACCGAGCCCATGTGGGCGGCCAGGTCTTCCAGGTCCAGTACCTGGGCGCCCAATTCCGCCAGGGCCTTAAGGAAACGGCTCTTGCCCACGCCGGTGGGGCCGCACACCACCCGGAAGCGGTAATGCTCTGGCAGGATTTCCAGTTGATCGATGACGTGGCGGCGAAAGGCCTTGTAACCGCCTTCGAGCTGGCTGGCGTTCCAGCCGATGGCGCGCAGCACGGTGGTGAAGGCGCCGCTGCGGTTGCCGCCCCGCCAGCAATAGACCAGGGGACGGTAATTGCGGGCGCGGTCGGCCAGCACGGTTTCCAGATGTCGGGCGATGTTGCGGGAGACCAGGGCGGCGCCGGCCTTCTTGGCTTCGAAAGCGGAGACCTGCTTGTGGAGGGTGCCGATGCGGGCCCGTTCGTCGTTATCCAGCACGGGCAGGTTGATGGCGCCGGGAAGGTGGTCCTCGGCAAACTCAGCCGGCGAGCGGGTGTCGATGATCTCGTCGTAGGCGAGGGCCTCCGCCACACCGACCACACCTTCGCGACGACGGGGCGGGGCCGCTTCAACGCAACTCATGCGTGCTTGTCCCGCATGAGTCGGGCCTTGTCCCGCTGCCATTCCCGTTCCTTCTCGGTTGCTCGCTTGTCGTGGAGCTTCTTGCCCTTGGCCAGACCGATCTCCAGTTTGACGCGGCCCTTGGTGTAATGGAGGTTGAGGGGCACCAGGGTGAAGCCCGCCTGCTGGACCTTGCCGATGAGCTTGCGGATCTCGTTGGCATGCAGCAGCAGCTTGCGAGAGCGGATGGGGTCCGGCTTGATGTGGGTGGAGGCGGTGGCCAGGGGACTGATGTGGCAGCCGATGAGCCAGACTTCCTCTTTTTTTACCACCACGTAGGCTTCCTTCAACTGCACCCGGCCGGCGCGGATGGCCTTCACCTCCCAGCCCTCCAGGACCAGGCCGGCTTCGTAGCGTTCCTCGATGAAGTAGTCGTGGAAGGCTTTCTTGTTGTCGATGATGCTCATAGGGGGAGGGCTGGCGGGACGGTCCAAGGTTTCGTGCTATTTTATCAGGCCCTCCATTTCCAGCCCGCAGTCATGGCCGAAGTTGTCAAATCCGTCCTGGTGCCCTACTCAGCGGCGGAGATGTTCGTGCTGGTGGACGGCGTGGAGGACTACCCCCGGTTCCTGCCCTGGTGCGGCGGCACGGAGGTGCATCTTCGGGACGACGACATCACCGAAGCCACCATCCATATCGGCTATCTCCAGGTGAAGCAGCAGTTCAGCACCCGCAACAGCAAGCGCTTTCCGGAAGAGATGAATATCCACTTGAAGAGCGGCCCTTTCCGCAAGCTGGATGGGTATTGGCGTTTCAAGCCCCTGGCCGAATCGGCTTGCAAGATCGAACTGATGATGAGCTATGAATTTTCCAGCGCCCTGCTGGAAAAGGTGCTTGGTCCCGTGTTCGGCATGATCACCAACAGCCTGGTGGACGCCTTCGTGCACCGGGCGGAACAGGTTTACGGCGAACGATGAGCGCGCAGATCCAGGTTGAAATCGTCTACGCCCGGCCCGGGCGGCAGAAAGTGGTCCACATCGGGGTGCGTGAAGGGGCGAGCGTGCGCGAAGCCATCGAGCAATCCGGCCTGCTGGCGGAGTTCCCGGAAATCGACCTGGACAAGAACAAGCTGGGCATCTGGAACAAGCTTGCCAAGGCGGATGCGCCCCTGCGGGAAGGGGATCGGGTGGAAATCTACCGGCCCTTGCTCGCCGATCCCAAGGAAGTGCGCCGGCAGCGGGCCGCCGAGGGCAAGGTCATGAAGAAGGGCGGGGGGGAGGCCGGCGGGTCGGAATGACCCGCCGACGTCGGGATTACTTCTGCTCGGTGCTGGCGTAGGACAACTGGGCCAGGCCGGCCTGGGCCTGGGAAGAGGCATAGGCGGACTGCTTGAGCACGGCGCCGCTGTCGCCGGCCTTGGCGGCTTCCTGGGCTTGTTTCAGGGCGGTTTCGGCCGTGGTCCACAGGGCGAACTTGGACTTGGCTGTCTTCACGTCGGCCTCAGCCTGGGTCAGGGCCTTCTGGGCTTCCTCGCTAATGGTGGGCTTCGCGGGTTCCTTGGGTGCTTCGGCGGACTTCGCGGGCGGCATTTCGCTGCAGGCGGACAAGGCAAAGGCGAACAGGCCGGCGCCGAGCAAGGTGGAAAGCGGGTATTTCATGAAGGATCTCCTCTCCGTCAGGGAAACAGACTCAACGCCAAATTCGGCGGCGTGCGGACCTTAATTCCGCGCTGGAACCTCCGTCAATGGCTTTGCCCCGGCACTGGTACGGATTTGGTAAATAAAAACCACGTCTTGGGCGAGTCCCGTGGCGCCGGTATAATGCGCTTTTGCGCGTAAAGGTTCCCTATGCGTATTCTCCAGAAAGCCCTCACTTTCGACGACGTCCTGCTCGTCCCCGCCTTTTCCGAAATCCTGCCCCGCGACGTTACCCTGGCGACCCGGCTGACCCGCAAGATCCGGCTGAACATGCCGGTCCTGTCCGCCGCCATGGACACGGTGACCGAAGCGCGCATGGCCATCGCCCTGGCCCAGGAGGGCGGCTTGGGCATCATCCACAAGAATTTCGACATCGCCCAGCAGGCTTCCCGGGTGGCCCGGGTGAAGCGGCACGAAGCCGGCGTGGTGAAGGATCCGGTCACCGTTTCTCCCACCATGACCGTGCGCGACGTGTTGGAGATCACCCGCCAGCGCAAGATTTCCGGTCTGCCGGTGGTGGACGAGGCGGGCAAGGTGGTTGGCATCGTCACCAACCGGGATTTGCGCTTCGAGACCAACCTGGACCAGTCGGTGGCGAACATCATGACCCCCAGGGAGCGCCTGGTGACCGTGAAGGAAGGCGCCAGCCGGGAAGAGGCCATGCAATTGATGCACCGTCACCGTCTGGAGCGGGTGCTGGTGGTCAACGAAGCCTTTGAGCTGCGGGGCCTGGTGACCGTGAAGGACATCGACAAGTCCAGCACCTATCCCAACGCCTGCAAGGATGAACAGGGCCGCCTGCGGGCCGGCGCCGCCGTGGGCGTGGGCGGAGACACCGAGGAACGGGTCGCCGCCCTGGTGGAGGCGGGAGTGGACGTCATCGTCGTCGATACCGCCCACGGCCATTCCAACGGCGTGCTGAAGCGGGTCGAGTGGGTCAAGCAGAAGTATCCCCAGGTCCAGGTCATCGGCGGCAACATTGCCACCGCCGACGCCGCCCGGGCCCTGGTGGACCACGGCGCCGACTGCGTCAAGGTGGGCATCGGCCCCGGCTCCATCTGCACCACCCGCATCGTCGCCGGTGTCGGCGTGCCCCAGATCACCGCCGTGCAGAACGTGGCCGCTGCCCTGGAAGGCACCGGCGTGCCCCTCATCGCCGACGGCGGCATCCGCTATTCCGGCGACATCGCCAAGGCCATCGCGGCCGGCGCCCATACCGTCATGCTGGGCGGCCTGCTGGCGGGCACCGACGAGGCGCCGGGCGAAATCGAGCTGTTCCAGGGCCGTTCCTTCAAGTCCTATCGCGGCATGGGTTCCCTGGGCGCCATGCAGAAGGGATCCAAGGACCGTTACTTCCAGGACAACGAGGCCAACGCCGACAAGCTGGTCCCGGAAGGCATCGAAGGCCGCGTCCCCTACAAGGGCAGCGCCCTGGCCGTGCTGCACCAGTTGATGGGCGGCCTGCGCTCCTCCATGGGCTACCTGGGCTCCCCCAGCATCGAGCATTTCCACGCCAATGCCTGCTTCGTGGAAATCACCGCCGCCGGCATTAAGGAGTCCCACGTCCACGACGTGCAGATCACCAAGGAAGCGCCGAACTACCACGTTTGATCGTTGCATCAAAAAGGAGGGCGGGTTTTCGTACCTTCCCTCCTTTTTTCTTTGAGCCGCCGCCATGCACCAGAAAATCCTCATCCTCGACTTCGGTTCCCAGTACACCCAGCTCATCGCCCGCCGGGTGCGGGAGCACAACGTCTATTGCGAACTGCATCCCCACGATGTCTCCGACGCCTTCATCCGGGACTTCAAGCCGGCCGGCATCATCCTCTCCGGCGGCCCCAACTCGGTGTACGAAGACGAGACGCCCCGCGCGCCCGACGCGGTGTGGAGCGCCGGCGTGCCGGTGCTGGGCATCTGCTACGGCATGCAGACCATGGCGGCCCAGCTGGGCGGCAAGGTGGAAAACTCCCCCAAGCGAGAATTCGGTTATGCCGAGGTGCGGGCTCATGGCCACACCCCCCTGCTGCGGGACATCCAGGACCGGCTGGAGGACAGCGGCGCGGCCTGGCTGGACGTCTGGATGAGCCACGGCGACAAGGTCACCGAGATGCCCCCGGGCTTCAAGGTCATCTGCGAGAACGCTTCCACCCCCATCGCCGGCATGGCGGACGTGGCCCGCAACTTCTACGCCCTCCAGTTCCATCCCGAGGTCACCCACACCCTCCAGGGGAAAGGCATTCTGTCCCGTTTCGTGCACGACATCTGCGGCTGCGGTACCGACTGGAACATGCCGGACTACATCGAGGAGGCCATCGGCAAGATCCGCTCGGAAGTGGGCTCGGATGAAGTCATTCTGGGGCTTTCCGGCGGCGTAGATTCCTCCGTGGCGGCGGCCCTGATCCACCGCGCCATCGGCGACCAGCTCACCTGCGTGTTCGTGGATACCGGCCTGCTGCGCTTGAACGAGGCCCAGCAGGTGATGGAGACCTTCGCCAAGAACCTGGGCGTCAAGGTCATCCACGTGGACGCCACCGAGCAGTTCATGTCCAAGCTGGCGGGCGTGAGCGACCCGGAGCGCAAGCGCAAGATCATCGGCGGCGAGTTCGTGGCCGTGTTCCAGGCCGAATCCGCCAAGCTCAAGAATGCCAAGTGGCTGGCCCAGGGCACCATCTACCCGGACGTCATCGAGTCCGCCGGCGCCAAGACCAAGAAGGCCCACGCCATCAAGAGTCACCACAACGTGGGCGGTCTGCCGGAAGACATGCAACTCAAGCTGCTGGAACCCCTGCGGGAGCTGTTCAAGGACGAGGTGCGGGAACTGGGCGTCGCCCTGGGCCTGCCCCACGACATGGTCTACCGCCACCCCTTCCCCGGCCCCGGCCTGGGGGTGCGCATCCTGGGCGAGGTGAAGAAGGAATACGCCGACCTGCTGCGCCTGGCTGACCACATTTTCATCGAGGAACTGCGGGCCGCCGGCTGGTACGACAAGACCTCCCAGGCCTTCGCCGTGTTCCTGCCGGTGAAGGCGGTGGGTGTCATGGGCGACGGCCGCACCTACGACTACGTGGTGGCCCTGCGTGCCGTGCAGACCCAGGACTTCATGACCGCCCACTGGGCGGAGCTGCCCTACACCCTGCTGGCCAAGGTCTCCAACCGCATCATCAACGAGATCCGCGGCATCAACCGGGTGACCTACGACATCACGGGCAAGCCGCCAGGTACCATCGAGTGGGAGTGAAGGGCGCGGCGCCGCCGCTTTTCTTCGCCTACTGAGACCGCCGCCGCCTCGCCCACGGGGAGCTGGACCCGGATGGTGCCGGGTCTGACGGGACGTTATGCTGGTTGCCGTTTCCAACCGGCGATGTCCTATGTCCTTGTCGATCGCTCACCGGTTATGCGCCCTGATGTGCCTCGTCTGGTCAGTCGCAGCGGGCGCGGAGACGTTCAAGGCGCCACCGCCACAGCGCCAGCCCGTGGACCTGGAGCGGGAGCTCCAGGCGCCTTGGCAGGCGGGCGGGGAAATCGTCGTCGAGGCGGGACCCAATGGCGTGCCCATCGTCCGGCGGCGTTCCGTCCCCCCCATCGATCCGGCGGAAGAGCGGACGCGCCGGGCTGAGCATTTTGCCTTGGCCTACAAGCTCAATCTCGTGAAGGCCTTCCGGATCGTGCCCTATGCGCTGCCCCTCAGCGATGAACAGATCGGCCTGCTGGAACGGTTTGCCTTGTCCGATGCCGGTGCGGTCTGGTTCAGGGAAGTGGCGGATGACACCCTGCGTCTGTTCAACCAGGGATACCTGGAAATGAACGAGGATGTCTGGAAGGAACACCTGGCGGGTGGACCCAGGCCCCGACTTTCGGCCCTGATCACCGGCAGGCTTTCCGAGGCGGGCTTGTTTGCCCAGGATGCCACCGTGTTCCGGATCACGGCCTATGACGGCCCGGGTTCCATGGCGGCGGCCTCCAGTATCCGAATCGGCCTGGCGGGATTTCGCTGCCAGTTCCAGTTGGGCGGGGAGGCGGTGGATCCCTTTGCCATCCTCTCCCATGAGTTCGGTCACAGCCGTTATGGCGACCCCTGGAGCGCAGGCCTGCCCCTGGGGGAGGCCCGGACGGTGGAGCGTTACGAGAATCCAGTGCGGATCAGGCGGGGGTTTGCTCCCCGCACGGTCTATTACTTGCGGGTCGATCCAACCCGGCCGGCCTGGAGCCGGGATCCGCTGCTGGCCCGGATACTGGCCTGGAAGGAACACCGGGAGCGGGGCCTGGCGGAGATGGCTCCCGTGGAGGGACTCTACTGCGAGTGTCCGGACGACCCCGGGAACCTGCGTGATTGCCTGACTGGCGTTCCAGCCACCGGACCGGCTGGGGCGGCCGGTGGCTCTTCCGAGGCGTGCAGCTTGCGCTGGGCTGCCGTGCGGGTGGAGGTGCCGGAGTCCCAAGCCGGGGCGGGGCCCTAGCGCCTGGTGGTCAGGGCTACTGCTCGTCCTCGGCCACCGGTTTGAACTGGGCCGCCAATTGTTGCTGGACTGGCGGCGGCACCTGCTCGTAGTGGCTGAATTCCAGGGTGTAGGAACCCTGGCCGCCGGTGAGGGACTTGACCCGGGACTGGAAACTGTCCAGTTCCGCCAGGGGGGCCTGGCCCACCACGGTGATCATGCCGCCACGGCCGGTCTGGTGGCCGGTGATCTGGCCCCGGCGGGAGGAGAGGTCGCCGCTCACGTCGCCCACGGCGGTTTCCGGGGTGGTCAGCTCGATGTTGACGATGGGCTCCAGGACGATGGGCCGGGCCTTGGCGGCGGCCTCCAGGAAGGCCTTCTTGCCGGCGGTGACGAAGGCGATCTCCTTGCCGTCCACCGGATGGGTCTTGCCGTCATAGACCGTGACCTTCACGTCCTCCAGGGGAAAGCCGGCCACGGCGCCCTGGGCCATGGCCTGGCGCACGCCTTTTTCCACCGCGGGGATGAAGGTGCCGGGGATGACGCCACCCTTCACCGCGTCCACGAACTGGAAGCCCGCGCCCCGCTCCATGGGCTCGATCTTGATGAAGACCTCGCCGAACTGGCCGGCGCCGCCGGTCTGCTTCTTGTGCCGGTGATGCCCTTCAGCCGCCAGAGTGATGGTCTCCTTGTAGGCGATCGTCGGCGGATGGGTGTCCACGTCCAGGCGGAACTGCTCCCTCATCTTTTCCAGGATGCTGCCCAGGTGGGTTTCCCCCAGGCCCCGGATGACCGCTTCGTGGGTGTTGGGGTCGTGGTCGACGTGCAGGGCCGGGTCCTCCGCCGTGAGACGGTGCAGGATGTCGGCCAGCTTGTCGGCGTCGGACTGCTTCTTGGGCCGCACCGCCAGGCCGAACACGGCATGGGGGAAGTCCAGGGGCTTCATGTGGATGTGGTCGTCTTCGGGGGCGTCGTGCAGCACCGAGTCGAAAGTGATGTCGTCCACCTTGGTGACCGCGCAGATGTCGCCGGGGCCGCAGGCGTCGACGGGCACCAGGGTCTTGCCCTGGAGGCGGAAGAGGTGGGCCACCTTGAAGGGCTTGCGCAGCTCGCCGATGTAGAGCTGGCCGTTTTCGACCACCGTGCCCTGATGCACGCGGAAGGCGGTGATGCGGCCCACGTAGGGGTCCACCTCCACCTTGAAGACGTGGGCCAGGACGTGCTTGGCCGGGTCCGGCTCGGCGCACAGGGGCTGGGCTTCCTCGCCCTCGCCCTTGAAGAATTGGGGCGGGTTGGCTTCGCCGGGGTTGGGCAACAGCTTCACCGCGATGTCCAGGAACTCCTTGATGCCGGCACCGCTCTGGGCGGAGACAAAGCACACCGGGACCAGATGGCCTTCCCGCAGGGCCTTCTCGAAGGGGGCGTGGAGCTGCTCGGGGGCCACTTCGCCTTGTTCGAGGTAGAGGTTCATCAGTTCCTCATCCACTTCCACCACTTGGTCCACCAGGGCCCGGTGGGCGTCCTCGACGCTGGAGAAGTCTGAATCACCGGCGGGATTGAAGAAGCAGTCGGTCACCCGGGAACCCTTGCCGGCGGGCAGGTTGATGGGCAGGCACTCCCGGCCGAAGGCGGCCTGGATGTCGGCCAGCAGACCGGGAAGATCGGCTTCGGGATTGTCGATCTTGTTTACCACCACCATGCGGCACAGCTTGCGGGTCTGGGCCCAGTGCATCATGCGGTGGGCGGTGAGTTCGATGCCCTTCTTGGCGTCGAGGATCACCACGGCGGTGTCGGCGGCGTCCAGGGCGCACATGGCCTGGCCCATGAAGTCCGGATAGCCCGGGGTGTCCATCAGGTGGATGAGGGTGTCCTGATGATTGAGATGGGCGATGGCCAGCTTGACGGAATGGAGGTGGGCCTTTTCCTGGGGGTCGTAGTCGCACACCGTGCTGCCGCGATCGACGCTTCCGGCGGCGGGAATGGCTCCGGCGGTCGCGAGCAGGGTTTCGATGAGGGTGGTTTTGCCGGAACCGCCATGGCCGACGAGGGCCAGGGTCCGAATCTGGGAGAGGGGAAGGTTGGTCATGGTGGAGTGCGTTCAGAGCGGGTAAAAGAGTAAGAAAGCGGGCAAGAAAAACAGAATCATGCGCGGATCGGCGGGAACGGGGTAGGGGATCAGGCGACTTTCTTGAGATATTGGCCCCGGTTGGTGATGAGTTCCCAGACCGAAGGCGCCACCCGCTGGATACTGGGCAGGGCCTCCTCGACCGTCCCCAGGCAGGGAATCCGGAGGCCGTGGTAGTCCACATCGGGACCGATGCGGTTGAACACGACGCCGAAACGGCCGATGAGACGCAGCAGGGCCGGCTCCATGACGGCGTAGCAATGGGTCACCCCGTGGGTATGGACCATGCGCATGACGGCTGCGAACAGGCCCAGGGAGATGTGGGGCAGGACGCGCCGTTCGTCTTCCTCGAAATAGATGTCGATATCCGGGGAAACGCCCGCCAGGCTTCCCATTTCGCCAATACGCCGCTTGAATACCTTGGAAACCGCGAAGCGGGATATTTCACCCAGCCGGCGGCGGACTTCCAGGGCCTCTACCGGCTCATCCAGGGCGCAATGCTGCTCGATGGGAAACGGTGACTTGGCATCCCGGGGATCTGGCAGGATCAGGCGGGCGGTGGCGGCGAAGACGCCGGTCCGACGATGGCGGAGCAGGTAATGATCGGAATAGCCGTCGAACGCATCTTCTTCCCAATGGACGATTTCCCCCGAGGCATCCAGCCCGGTGTGGCAGTCGGCGGGGTTCTCGAAGCCTGTCTCCAGCACATAGACCTGGTAACGCAGCAGGTACACCTGCATGCGCAATTCATCCGTGTTGGCATGGACCAGTTCGAAGTATTGGTTGAACGCGGCAATGAGATCGGATGTCATTGTTTTTCCCTGTCTTGCCGCACAGGGTAGCCAACCCGTTGTGGTACGTAAACAACATATCCCGTGAAGGGGAGGATTTCGTGCCTGCGATCACCGTGGATTGATTGATCCATAAATAACCATATTAGACAATTCTAATGACACTGATGCATGCGTTCTCCCGAACGTTATCAGTGTTGTCTCCTCCATCCTCCTCCTTTGGTGGATTTAGCCCGGTCACCCGACCGGGCTTTTTTTTTGGGCCCTGGCTGGGCGAGAATCCGCCCGATCTCCCTCTGGAAAGGACCATGGTCCAATCATTGTGGTACTTGCGCCAAGCCGGCCGTGTCCTGGGGCCCTTCCCCACGCCCCGGATCATGGAGCTATTGGAGTTGGGCGAGGTGACGCCCGACTGGGAAGTCAGCCTCGATGAAAAGGACTGGCTGAGCATTGCCGAGAGTGGCCAGTTCAAGCGGCAGGTCGATCCGCAAACCCGGGGCGGCGATCAAGATACCGTCTGGCGGGAGGAGCGGCTGAAGGCCCGCCAGCGCTGGCAGGGGGACGACCCGGGTGTGGCCGCCCTGGAACCCGGCAGAGATGACAAACTGCGCGTGGCCGTACTCAAGGACCATGTCCGCACGGATGCCCTCCTGGAAGCCCAGAAGCGTCGTCGCACCCCCTTGGTGGCACCCTTGCTGGCAATGCTTGCCCTTCTGGTGGTTGGCGTGGTGGTCTGGCAAGGCCAGCGGGAAAAACCCATCCGCGCCGATATCGGCGCCGTTCCCGATTGCGCCGCCAAGCCCCGGGAAGGCCTCAATTGGACCGGCTGCGACAAGCGCCGCCTGGATCTCTCCGGCCTGGCGGCCCGCAATGGCCGCCTGGACAACGTACGGCTGGACGATAGCCGACTCGCCGCCGCCAATCTGACGTACGGATTCATGCGCAATGCCAGCCTGCGCAATGTGGAGCTGGCTGGCGCAAGCCTGCTGGGCGCCGACCTCACCGGCGCCGACCTGACTGGCGCCGACCTGACCGGCGCCGACCTTCGCTACGCGGTGCTGCGGAACGCGTCCCTCAGCGGCGCCAGGCTCGACGGCGCCCAGCTGGACAAGGCGACCTGGACGGATGGACGAGTTTGCGCCGAAGGCTCCCTGGGCGGATGCCAGTGAAGCGCATCACTTCCGCCGACAACCCGGATTATCGAGAGATCCTGGCCTTGGCCACGGACCGTCGAACCCGCAGGCGGGCGCGCAGCACCTTGCTGGATGGCCCGCATCTGCTGGAAGCGGCGCTGGCGGCTGGGGCCATGCCCCGGCGCCTGGTGTTTTCGGATTCCGCCGCGGAAACCCTGTCGGCCCTCTGGGCGGATAGACTGGCCGCCGTGCCGGTGCTTGTGGTGGCTGACCGGTTGTTTGCCAGCCTGACACCCGTGGACACCCCCACTGGCCTGCTGGCCGAATTGGCCTTGCCCCGCGCCGGGGCCCTCGGGGGTGACGTGGTGGTGCTGCTGGAAAACATCCAGGACCCCGGCAACCTGGGCGCCTTGTTCCGGGTGGCGGCGGCGGCGGGCATGGATACCGTATGCCTTTCTCCGGGCTGCGCCGAGGCCTGGTCGCCAAAATGCCTGAGGGGCGGGCAGGGCGCCCACTTTCTTCTGAAGATCCACGAAGGTGTCGACCTGACGGACTATGTCCGGGAGTTTTCCGGACCGGTCTTCGCCGCGAGCCTGGAAGCGAAAGCCAGCCTCTTCGGCCTGGACCTGACGGGGCGGCTGGGATTCGCCTTCGGCAACGAGGGCGCCGGCCTAAGCGGTGAACTGTGCGCCGTGGCCAGGCCTTTCCGCATTCCCATGCCGGGCCGGGTGGAATCCCTCAACGTGGCGACCGCCGCGGCCGTCTGCCTGTTCGAGCGGGTCCGCCAACTGGGTGCCTAGAGCACCCTGGGCATGCCTCCCGGCAGGGAGTGCTTGATCATGGCCGCGATCTCCTCCACCGAGCGGTGGGACGAATCGACGATGGGAATGCCCTCGCTGCGCATCAGCAGTTCCGCCTGTTTCAACTCCTGCTTGCAGGTTTCCAGGGCGGCGTACTTGCTGTTGGGGCGGCGTTCGGATCGGATGGAGGCCAGCCGTTCGGGCGCCAGGGTGAGGCCTCTCAGCTTGGGGCGGAAGGGTTGGAGGATCTTGGGAAGTCCGGGCTGCTCGAAGTTTTCCGGGGTAAAGGGGTAGTTGGCTACGCACAGGCCGTATTGCATGGCCATATAGAGGGACGTCGGCGTCTTGCCGCTGCGGGAGACGCCCACCAGGATCAGGTCGGCCCGCTCGTATTTCTCCAGGCCCAGGCCATCGTCGGCGGCCAGGGCGAAGTTCACCGCGTCGATGCGGGATCGGTAGGAGTTGGGGTCTTCCATGCCGTGGAAGCGGCCACGCAGGGGCTCGGGGGGATAGCCGATCTCGCCCACCATCATGCCCAGGAAGTGGCCGTAGATGTCCATCACCAGTCCGCCGCAACTGTCCAGGGCGGCGCGGGCGCCCGGATCGGTCAGCGTCGAGAACACGAAAGGCTTGATCGCCTTTTCCCTATAGGCGTCGCGCACTTGCTGCGCTGCAAAATTTGCTTTTTCCAGCGAGTCGACGAAGGGTAAACTTATCGGCGCGAACGCTTCGTCGGGGAATTGGGAGAGGAGACTCTTGCCGATGATCTCGGCGGTGATGCCAGTGTGGTCGGAGATGAAGAAGACCGGTCGCGCGGGTGTCATTGGGGGAAGGAAGCGGCGCTTCAGTCAACGTTTCGAGGAATGAAATGGACTATATCGCGCGCTTTGAAACACTGTCCATGCACGACGTGGACAAGGTCGGTGGCAAGAACGCTTCCCTGGGGGAGATGATCCACAATCTCACCGACAAGGGTGTCCGCGTCCCCGGTGGTTTCGCCACCACGGCCGACGCTTTCCGGGAATATCTGGCCACCAATGGTTTGGCCGACCGGATCGCCGACAAGCTCAAAACCCTGAACGTGGATGACACCATCGCCCTGGCCGCCGCCGGGCGGGAAATCCGCGGCTGGATGATGGAAACACCGCTGCCCCCGGGCCTGGAAGCCGGCATCCGCCACAACCACCGGTTCCTGTGCGCCGAAGCCGAGGAGGATCTGGAGTTCGCCGTGCGTTCCTCCGCCACCGCCGAGGACCTGCCCGACGCTTCCTTCGCCGGCCAGCAGGAGACCTACCTGAACATCAAGGGCGCCGACAACCTCATCGACGCCGTGAAGCGCTGCTTCGCCTCCCTCTACAACGACCGCGCCATCGCCTACCGGGTCCACAGCGGCTTCGCCCATGAAGTGGTGGCCCTGTCCGCCGGCATCCAGCGCATGGTGCGCTCCGACATGGGCGCCGCCGGCGTCATGTTTACCATCGATACCGAATCCGGCTTCCGCGACGTGGTCTTCATCAACGCCTCCTATGGCCTGGGCGAGACCGTGGTCCAGGGCGCGGTGAACCCGGACGAGTACTACGTGCACAAGCCCAAGCTGCGCGAGGGCAAGCGCGCCGTGGTGCGCAAGAAGCTGGGCGAGAAGGCCATCCGCATGGTGTTCGCCAGCGAGGCCGTGGCCGAACGCTCCACCCGCGTCGAGGACGTGCCGCCGCCCATGCGCCACCAGTTCGCCCTCAACGATGACGAGCTCCTGGAACTGGCCCGCTATGCCATGATCATCGAGGAACACTATGGCCGTCCCATGGACATCGAATGGGGCCGCGACGGCCGCGACGGCAAGCTCTACATCCTCCAGGCCCGTCCCGAGACCGTGAAATCCCGCGCCGGCAACGTCCAGGTGCGCTTCAAGATGCTGGAGAAGGGGCCGGTGCTGGCCCAGGGCCGCGCCATCGGCAGCAAGATCGGCCAGGGCCGGGCCCGGGTCATCAAGTCTATCGACCAGATGCACCACGTCCAGCCTGGCGATGTGCTCATCGCCGACATGACCGACCCGGATTGGGAGCCGGTGATGAAGCGGGCTTCGGCCATCGTCACCAACCGGGGCGGCCGCACCTGCCACGCCGCCATCATCGCCCGGGAGATGGGCGTGCCGGCGGTGGTGGGGGCGGGCAGCGCCACCCAGACGATTCCCGAGGGCGCCGAGGTCACCGTCTCCTGCGCCGAGGGCGAGGACGGCTACGTCTACCAAGGTCTGCTCAAATTCGAGAAGAGCGAGATGGTCATGCAGGCCATGCCCGACATCCCCGTCAAGATCATGATGAACGTGGGCAACCCGGAGCAGGCCTTCCACTTCGCCACTCTGCCCCACGAAGGCGTGGGCCTGGCCCGGCTGGAGTTCATCATCAACAACGCCATCGGCATCCACCCCAACGCGGCCCTGGAATACCGCAAGATGCCCGAGGACGTGAAGGCCGCCATCGACAACAAGATCCACGGCTACGGCGATCCGGTGAACTTCTACGTGGAAAAGCTCACCGAGGGCATCGCCACCATCGCCAGCGCCTTCTGGCCCAAGCGGGTCATCGTGCGCATGTCCGACTTCAAATCCAACGAGTACGCCAACTTGGTCGGCGGGCCCCAGTACGAGCCCCACGAAGAGAATCCCATGCTGGGCTTCCGGGGCGCCGGGCGCTATGCCAACCACCAGTTCATGCGCGCTTTCCAGCTCGAATGCCGGGCCATCAAGCGGGTGCGCAACGACATGGGCCTGACCAACGTGGAGATCATGCTGCCCTTCGTGCGCACCCTGCACGATGCCGATGCGGCCCTGGCGGTGCTCAAGGATAACGACCTGGAGCGGGGCAGGGATGGTCTCAAGATCGTCATGATGTGCGAGATTCCCGCCAACGTCCTCATGGCCGACGAGTTCCTGCAACGCTTCGACGGCTTCTCCATCGGCTCCAACGACCTCACCCAGCTCACCCTGGGCGTGGACCGGGATTCCAGCCTGGTGGCCGCCTCCTTCGACGAGCGCAACCCGGCGGTGAAGAAGCTCCTGTCCGAAGCCATTGCCGCCTGCAAGCGCAACGGCAAGTACGTGGGCATCTGCGGCCAGGGCCCCTCGGACCATCCGGACCTGGCGGACTGGCTGCTGGAACAGGGCATCGACTCCATGTCCCTCAACCCGGACACGGTGGTCACCACCTGGATGCGCTTGGCCAGCAAGCGCTAAGGTCGGTTCGCCAACAAGAAAAAAGCCCGGTTGCCCGGGCTTTTTTCATTGGGGACGGCTTGGCCAGCCAGAGCCGCTCGTTTGCCAGGCAGGCGACTCTCCCGGTGCGCATGGCAACCGCTGACCTGCCGCCCTTGAAAAGCAGGGTTAGACGGTCCGGTTGCGAGCGCCGCTCACACCGGCTTGCGCCAGCGGACTGCCGCCCCAACGAGTCCAAGGCCCGCCAGCAACAAGGCATAGGACTCAGGCTCGGGCACGGGCGTGATATTCAGCTGCACGGTGTACCAGCCCGCGTAAGAGGTGGCGGGCAGCCCAATGTCGTTGTCGTTGAATTCCACCTTCAGCGTGTAGGCGTTGCTGCTGTCGGGATACTGAACAATGGAAACGGGGCCTCGGCCGGAAGTGAGATTGGTCAGGGCTACGTTCATCGGGCCGTTTGGCAAGGCGTAACTCAGGCCGGAGAAAGTCGAGGAAAGCGCGCCATTCACCCGGATCTCGTTCGGGGCTGGATACCCCGGCCAATCCGGCGTCCAGGCCACGCCATCGAAATACGTGGGCAGATCCTGAAAATTCCATCGGCCCACTGCGGCGTAATCCAGATGCAGCCATTGTGCGGTATTGCCTTGGAGGATCAAATCGTCCCGGCCGTCGATATAGGCCTCGACCGTGAGTGTGAAGGCATGCGCCAATAAGGGCTGAGCAAGCGTCGTGGACACGGCCAGAACCATCAAATACCTGCGCGTTTTCATCATCTTTTCCTCATTCAGAACAGACAATGAAAACAAGCAATCGCGGTGCCAATGATTCAAGCAATTGATTAACTTGAATTGTGAATTGACTCCCTAATCCGACCGTAAAAATGCCCGACAATTTACGCCTGTAATTGCTCAATCTATTGAGAAATTATTTGTACTGAATCCAGAAATCCGCCGTCCCGATACCTGCCGTTATGGGGGCGGATAGGGCCAATGGAATCACCTTGGTGTTGTGCCACGTCCAGCGGTGGGCGCCAATCCCCGGCCCAAAATGGAAAAAGCCCGGATGACCGGGCTTTTTTTCCAGGGATGTCCAATGGCTCAGGCTTGCCGTTTGCGTGCGCCCAACAGGACCATGCCCAGGCCGGCCAGCATCAGGGCATAGGTTTCGGGTTCCGGCACCGCCGCGACATCGCCATCGTGAACGGCCCAGGCGTTATACAAGGTGCTCCGGGTGGCGATACGCTGAGTGCCGTCGGCCATGACAAAGCTGTAGGCGTTGCTGGTGACCGGGGAGTAGAGCTCGGCATCCCAGTAGGCGTAGTTCTGGATATTGGTGAAGAGGGCCATATCCGGATCGGTGCTGGTCAGGATGGACTGGCCGGCGGTGCCGCCCAGGTCCACGAAGAACAGGTGCCCCAGTTCGCTTTCCACGCAGTTCTGCCAGTTGCAGCCCACCGCCGCGGAGGGCAGGCGCCAGCCGGTGATGCCGTTGTAGTCCAGGTTCGCGGCCCAGGCGGTGGAGATGGCCCACTGCATCTTGCCGTCGGCGTCGCCGGTGGCGCCACCGGTGGCGGCGTATTGGGTGGCGGCGTAGTTGGCGTCGGACAGCCAGGTGACATCCAGGACATCGTCGTAAATCATGCCGTTGCCACGGTCATGGAGGGCGGCCTGGGAGGCGCCCGCGGCCAGGATGGCGGCACAGCCGAGCGCGGCGATGGAGAGATGCTTCATTTCAGCCCCTTGATGTGTGTGTAAAAATATTACACACACATTCTACCCGGGCGTGCAGAAAAGGCAAGTGCGGGCGCCGCCTCATGCCGGCAGGTTGGTGGCAGCCGATTTGCGGTTCCCCAGCCTGTCCAGGTAGACGTAGATCACCGGGGTGAGATACAGGGTCAGGAACTGGGACAGGGCCAGGCCGCCCACCACCGCAAGGCCCAGGGGCTGGCGGATTTCGGCCCCCGCGCCCCAGCCGATGGCGATGGGCAGGGTGCCGGCCAGGGCGGCCAGGGTGGTCATCATGATGGGCCGGAAGCGGACCAGGCAGGCCTGGAAAATGGCCTCCTGGGCCCCCATGCCCTGCTGCCGCTGCCGGTCCAGGGCAAAGTCGATCATCATGATGGCGTTCTTCTTGACGATGCCGATCAGCATGATGACGCCCACAAAGGCGTACAGGGACAGATCCACCTGGAACAAGGACAGGGTGAGCAGGGCGCCCAAACCGGCGGAGGGCAGGCCGGAGAGGATGGTCAGGGGGTGGATGAAGCTTTCGTACAGGATGCCCAGCACCAGATAGACCACCAGCACCGCCACCAGCAACAGCAGCCCCAGACCCTTCTGGGCATCCTCGAAGGCCTGGGCGGTGCCTTGCAGGCTAGTGTTCAGGGAGAGGGGAGGACGGAGTTCCTGTTCCAGCGCACGCAGGCTGGCCACGGCCCCGCCCAGGGACATGCCGGGCGTCAGGTTGAAGCTGATGGTCACCGAGGGCAGCTGGCCCTGGTGGTTGACGGTCAAGGCCTGATTGGCCCGCTGGATGCGGGCCACTGCGTCCAGGGGCACCAGGGCGCCACTGCTGGACCTGACGTGGAGCCGGCCCAGGATGTTGGGATCCCCCTGGAACTCGGGCGCCAGTTCCAGGATGACCTGATACTGGCTGGTGGAGCCATAGATGGTGGAGATCTGCCGGGCGCTGAAGGCGCTTTGCAGGGCATCCTCCACCTGGCCGAAGTCCAGCCCCAGGGCGGCGAGCTTGTCCCGATCCACGTCCAGGGCCATGACCGGGCTCTTGTTGTTGAGGTTGCTGTTCACGTCGACGAAGCCGGGCAGCTTGCGGATGCGGGCCAGGAGCTTGTCGGTCCATTCATAGAGTTCCTCCAGGTCCGTGTCCTGGAGGGTGTATTGATAGGCTCCCGAGGTGATCTGCCCGCCCAGCCGGATGGGGGGCGGATTCTGCAGGGAGACCTTGATGCCGGGTACCGAGGCCAGCTTCGGGCGCAGTTCCTGGATGAGCTGGTTCGGGGTCAGGGTGCGGGGGTTCTCCACGCCATGGGTGGGCTTGAGCTTGAACAGCATGATGCCGGTGTTGGGCGTGATGCGGGCGCCCCCCGAGCCCACGACGGAAATGAAGGTTTCGATGTCGGGGTGCTTGGCGGCGATGGCCGCCACGGCCCGCTGGCGGTCGCACATGCTCTCGAAGGAGGCATCCGGCGCGCCTTCGGTGTAGGCGAGGATCTGGCCTGAATCGCTGCTGGGCAGGAAATCCTTGGGAATGTCCTGGTAGAGCCGCACGCTGGCCGCCACGGTGGCGGCGAATACCAGCAGCACCAGGGGTCCGTGGGCCAGGGACCAGGCCAGGCTGGCCCGGTAGCCCGCCAGGAGCTTGTCGAAGCTCCGCTCGAACAGCCAGTAGAGGCGTCCGTGCTTCACCTGGCGCGCGTCCCTCAGGTAGCGGCTGGCGAGCATGGGCGTCAGGGTCAGGGAAACGAAGCCGGATACCAGAATGGCGGCGCTGATGGTCACCGCCAGCTCGTGCAGCAGCCGTCCGATGATGCCGCCCATGAACATGACCGGGATGAACACCGCCACCAGGGAAAGGGTCATGGAGAGGATGGTGAAGCCGATCTCCCGGGCACCCTGGATGGCCGCCTGGAAGGGCGGCTCGCCCCGTTCCAGATGGCGGACGATGTTCTCCAGCATGACGATGGCGTCGTCCACTACGAAGCCCACCGAAAGCGTCAGGGCCAGGAGGGAAAGGTTGTCCAGGCTGAAGCCGAAGGCGTACATCACGGCGAAAGTGCCGATCACCGAGATGGGCAGGGCCAGGGCGGGAATCAGGGTGGCGGAGAGATTGCGCAGGAACAGCAGGATCACCAGGATCACCAGGAAGCCTGCCAGCACCAGGGTGAACTGCACGTCGTTGACCGAATCGTGGATGCTGACGCTACGGTCGTAGAACACCTTGAGCTGGATGGAGGCCGGCAGCTTTTCCTGGAAGGCCGGCAGTACCGCCTTGATGGCCTCCACCGTGGCGATGGTGTTGGCGCCGGGCTGGCGCTGGATGGCCAGGATGATGGAACGGGCCTGGCCTTCCTTGTCCACGATCCAGTTGGCGCGCTTGTTGTCCTCGATGCTGTCCACCACCGTCGACACCTCGTCCAGCCGCACCGCGGCCCCGTTCCGCCAGGCGACGATCTGGGGCCGGTAGGCGGCGGCGTTATCGAGCTGGCCGTTGTCGCGCAGGGCGAAATTCTGCTTGGCGCCGTCCATGTTGCCGATGGGCTGGTTGACGTTGGCGGCGCTCACCGCCTTTACCAGTTCATCCAGGCCGATGCCCCGGGCCGCCAGCTGGTGGGGGTTGGCGTGGACCCGCACGGCATATTTCTGGGGACCGTAGATCAGCACCTGGGCCACGCCGGGAATGGTGGAGATGCGCTGGGCCAGCTGGTTCTCGGCGTATTCGTCCACGGTCTGCAGGGGCAGGGTGGGAGACAGCATGGCCAGGTAGAAGATGGGGAAATCCGCCGGGTTCACCTTGCGGTAGGAAGGGGGGGCCGGCATGTCCGGGGGCAGCTTGCGCAGAGCCGCCGAGATGGCCGCCTGGACATCCTGGGCGGCGGCGTCGATGTCCCGGTCCAGGCTGAACTGGAGGGTGATGGACGTGGCGCCCCGGGCACTGGTGGAACTCATGTTGTCCAGGCCGGCGATGGTGGAGAACTGGGCCTCCAGGGGTGTGGCCACTGTCGCCGCCATGGTCTCGGGCGAGGCGCCGGGCAGGTTGGCGGTCACCGAGATGGTGGGGAAATCCACGGTGGGCAGTTCGGATACCGGCAGGGCCCGGTAGGCGATGATCCCGAAGATGACGAAGGCCGCCATCAGCAGGGTGGTCATCACCGGCCGGCGGATGCAGAGTTCGGGCAGTTGCATGGCGGCGTGTCAGTTCGGCTTCGTGGCCTTGCCAGCGGGCGCCTCGGCAGGCTTCTGGCCCGGCGTCCTGATCTTCACCTTGCCGCCCGGCACCAGCCGGGAATGGCCGTCGGTCACCACCGTTTCGCCAGCCGCCAGGCCCTTGGCGATGACCGCCACCCCCTCCCGCACCGGCCCCAGTTCCACCTTGCGCATGCCGGCCTCCTCGCCCTTGAGGGCATAGACGAAGGCGCCGGCGGGCCCCTGCTGGACCGCCTCGGCGGGAACGGTGACCGCGTCGCGCAAGGTGTCCAGGATCAGCACCACGTCCAGGAACTGGCCTGGCGCCAGGCTTTCATCCTCGTTGGGCAGCTCGGCCTTGAGCCGCAAGGTGCCGGTGCTTGCGTCCACGGCCGGGTCGACGAAGCGGACCTGGCCGCGATAGCCATGGCGCTTCTCGCCGGGGATGCGGACCTCCACACCCAGGCGCTTGCCGGCGAGGGCGGCGCGCAGGGCCGGGATGTGCCTCTCCGCCACGGAGAAGGTGACATAGAGCGGCTTGATCCGGTTCAGGGTGACGAGCTCGGTGTCGTTGACCTTCACCGCCGCGCCGGGGTGTGCCCGCTTGTCGCCCACCAGGCCGGCGAAGGGCGCCCGCAGGGTGGTGTAGCCCAGTTGCAGCCGGGCCAACTCCAGGGCCGCCTTGTCGGCCTGGACGGCGGCGGCGGCGGCCTCCGAGGTGGCCGCAAGTTCCGCGACCTTTTCCTCGGATACGAAGCCCTGGGCCTTGAGGGCCTGGTAACGTTCCACGTCCGCCCGGGCTTTCTTCAGCAGGGCCTGGTCCCGGACCAGATTCGCCTCGGTCTGGGCGGCCTTGGCCTGGAAATCGGCCGGATCGAGCTTCACCAGGACGTCGCCCTGGGCCACCCGCTGTCCCTCCCGGAAGGGCATGTCCACCACCTGGCCATCCACCCGGGACTTGAGGGTGACGCTTTCATAGGCTTCTCCCCGTCCCACGACTTCCAGTTCGACGGGCATGTTCCGGGTATCGGCCCGGGCGACGGAGACGGGGGTGGGTGGGGGCGGCTTCTTGGCGGTGGCCTGGCCATCCCTGGGGGGAGTGCCGTATTTGTAGGCAGTACCGGCAGCGATGCCGAGGGCCAGGGCCAGCAATAGGAAGGATCGGGTTTTCATACTCCAGTCCGGTCAGGAGAACTCGGCACTTACCAAGGGCGGAAGTTACGCGATTTTCGGCCGAATGGGGCGCTGCGATGAAGGTTCACGCCCCCGGATGAGGGGCTCCACACGGATACCCGATGACGGGATTCCTCCGGATTAGTGCCGGAGGAATCCGGGAGGTGACTACTTCAGTTCCTTCATGGTGTAGCTGCCGTCCTTTTTCCACTGGATCTCGGCGTTGATGAAGTAGGTCTTCAGGGTCGGCTTGAGCAGCTTGGCCATGTCATGGGCCTCGCCGCCGCGCCCGGCGGCACCACAGAAGAAGATGATGGGCTTGTCCGTGGGCAGCTTGTCGATCTGTTTTTCCAGGCTGTTGATGGGAAGGTTCACCGCGCCCTTGAAGGTGCCGGAGGCGAATTCGCCGGGATCGCGCACATCGATGAGGGCGATGGTGCCCGGGGCTTCCTTGAAGATGCGCTCGAAGGAGGCCACCGTGATGCTGCCGGCTTCCTTGCCCTGCTCGATGGCAGGGGCCTTGGCCACGCCGCCTGGCTCGTCACCCGCCGGGCCGGGACCATAGGCCTTCTCCCAGGCCGGATAGCCTTCCGGTACCACCTTGACGTTGGTGTAGCCCAGCTTCACCGCCTTTTCCGCCGAGTTGGAGCTCAGCTTGCAGGGCAGGCCGCCGCAGTAGAAATAGAGGGGCGTGGTCTTGTCGGCAGGCAACTTTGCGGCGTCGAAGCTGCTATCCGGGATGCTGATCGCACCGGGTATGTGGCCCTTGTCGTACATGCGCGCCTTGGGCCGGGAGTCGACGATGAGCATGGGCGCCTTCTCGTCCATCTGCTTTTTCAGGAAGGCCACGCTGACCGCGCCCAGGTTGCCCTTTTCGATCCACTCCGGGTAGCCGCCGGGATAGACCTTGACGTTGCTGTAGCCAAGCTTTTCCGCCTTGAACGCGGAGCGGTGGCTGAGGACGCATTGCACCCCGGCGCAATAGAACACCAGCAAGCTGGACTTGTCCTTGGGCAACTGCTCGGCCATGGCCTCGAATTGCAGGTCAGGGATGCTGATCGCCGTGGGGATGTGACCCGGATCGTACATGCGTGCCGTGGGCCTGGAATCGACGATGGTCACGCCGTCGGGCTTGGGCAGCACGGCGTATTGCTTCACGAAGGACTCGTCCACCAGGTTGGAGTACCAGCCTTCCTTGGACTGGACGGGGGCGGTCTCGGCGGCCTGGACGGGTAGGGCGCCGGCTAGTCCTGCCAGGGCCGTCAGCACGGCAAAGGTCAGGGTGATGGGGCGTTTCATCATTGTCTCCTCGTGGTCTGGCTCAACTGCAACTGGCCGGTTTCTCGCCATCCTTGGCGCCGTATTCGACGAAGGACTTGAGGTCGTCCATGAGTTCCTGGTCGGTGAGATCGGCAAACTTCTCGGCGGCCTTGTTGCTGGCCTTGATACTGTCGCGGTAGGACTTGCTCCAGTAGTACTTGAGGGAGTCCTTGCCCTTGGCATGCTTGTCAGACTTGATGTAGGCAGCCCATTCCGCCTTGGTGTACTTGCTTGGGGCGATGGAGCCGCCCTTTTGGGTATGGCAGGCGGTGCAGACCATGCGGTAGTAGATACGGCCGCGCTTCCAGTCACCTTCCCCCGCCTGGGCGGCGAAGGGCAGGGTGGCCAGGGCGAGCAGCAGGCCGGGCAAGATGAGGCTACGGGATTTCATGGTGGATCTCCTCGGTTGGAATGGGCCAATGGCCAAGCCGGTCAGTCCACTTCCTCCCAGCCGGTGATCATGGCTTTCAGGTGGGCGGTGACCGTGTG
>DAOQNK010000022.1:0-26678 GCA_035332045.1 Thiobacillaceae bacterium
CAAGCTCGCCCCTTCCCCCCACGCCGGGCCCGAGGATGAGTGGGAGGAGTTCTGAGCATGGCCGAAGCGACGGCGCCCCAGCGGGAGTTCATCTTCTCCCGCAAGGACTTCGAGGAAGTCCGGAAAATGATCTACGACCATGCCGGTATCGCCTTGTCCGACGCCAAGGAGGACATGGTCTATAGCCGGCTGGCCCGGCGGCTGAGGGCCACGGGCAAGCGCAGCTTCCAGGAATACCTGGCCCTGATCCGTGCCGGCCATGCCGAGGAGTGGGAGGCCTTCGTCAATTCGCTGACCACCAATCTCACGGATTTTTTCCGGGAGATGCACCACTTCGAGATACTCCGGGCCTTCCTGAAGACCCGGCGCGATCGGCCCATCACCATCTGGAGTTCGGCCTCCAGCACTGGCGAGGAGCCCTATTCCATCGCCATGACCGCCGTGGAGAGCCTGGGCGGATTTGGCGCCCCGGTGGAAATACTGGCCTCCGATCTGGATACGAACGTGTTGAAGAAGGCCGCCGACGGCGTCTATCCCGTGGATCGACTGAAGAAGCTCAACGAAGCCCAGCAGCGCCAGTTCTTCCTCCGGGGAACCGGCGACAGGTCTGGAATGGCCAAGGTCAAACCCGAGTTGCAGTCCATGGTGAAGTATTTCCGGCTCAACCTCCTGGATGCCACCTGGTCCATCAGGCAGCCCCTCGACGCGATTTTCTGTCGGAACGTCATGATCTATTTCGACAAGCCGACCCAGTACGCCATCTTGAAGAAGATGAAGCCGCTGCTGAAGCCGGATGGATTGCTTTTCGTCGGCCATTCCGAAGCCCTGTACCATGCCACGGACCTGTTCAGACTGAGGGGGCAGACGTGTACGAGCATGCGGAAGCGAAGGGGAGTAAGTGAGTCATCCCGCTTTCGAAGAAGTCCTCGCGCCCAACCATTATTTCGACCGCAACTTCAATATCGATGCGGCCAAGATACTGCCTGGCGAGTATTACGTGACCGGCCGCGACATGCTCCTGGTCACGGTGCTGGGGTCCTGCGTCGCCGCCTGCATCCGCGATCCGAAAACCGGCATCGGGGGAATGAATCACTTCATGCTGCCGGAAAGCGGCGGCGACCAGCATGACGTGTTGTCCAGCTCGGCGCGCTACGGCAGCTATGCCATGGAAGTATTGCTCAACCAGCTGGTCAAGCTGGGCGCCAACCGGGGCCGACTGGAAGCCAAGGTGTTTGGGGGAGGCGCGGTGCTACGGGGCTTCACCACGGTGAACGTGGGCGAGATGAACAGCGCCTTCGTCCTCGATTATCTGCATACCGAACGCATCCGGGTCGTGGCCGAAGATCTGAAGGGCCTGTTCCCGCGCAAGGTCTACTATTTTCCGGCCACCGGCAGGGCGCTGGTCCGCAAGCTCAAGTCCGTTCACAACAACACCATCGTCGACCGCGAGAAGGATTACGGGCAGCGCCTCAAGGCCACGCCCATTGCCGGCGATATCGAACTGTTCACCTGAGCGCCGCGATAAATACCGGATATTCCCTCGAGGCCTGAATGCAAAAAACAAGAGTGCTCATCATCGACGACTCCGCCCTGATCCGGAGCGTGATGAAGGAAATCATCAACAGCCAAGCCGACATGGAGGTGGTGGGCCAGGCACCGGATCCGGTTACCGCCAGGGAGCTCATCAAGCAGGTCAATCCCGATGTGCTCACCCTGGATGTGGAAATGCCGCGCATGAACGGACTGGAATTCCTGGAAAAGCTCATGCGCTTGCGCCCCATGCCGGTGGTGATGGTCTCCTCCCTGACCGAGCGGGGCAACGAAGTCACGCTCAGAGCGCTGGAACTGGGGGCCGTGGACTTCGTCACCAAACCCAAGTTGGGCGTGATGGAAGGCTTGAACGAGCTGAACCAGGAAATCGCCGACAAGATCCGCGCCGCGGCCCGGGCCAGGATACGCCGCCACGCGCTGGGCGAGTCCGTGCCCAGCGCTCCGCGCCCCCTGGCGGGGCAATTCCTCCATACCACGGAGAAGCTGGTGTGCATCGGCTCCTCCACGGGGGGGACCGAGGCCCTGAAGGAAGTGCTGACCCGCATGCCCGCCTCCTCGCCGGGCGTCCTCATCACCCAGCACATGCCGGAAACCTTCACCGCGTCCTTCGCCGCCCGTCTGAACAGCCTCTCGGCCATGACCGTCAAGGAAGCAGACCACAATGAGCGGGTCCTGCCGGGGCATGCCTACATCGCTCCCGGCCATTCCCACCTCCTGGTCAAGAAGAGCGGCGCCTACTACTACACCGAGCTATCGAAGTCGGATCCGGTCAACCGCCATCGGCCATCCGTGGATGTGCTGTTTCACAGCGCCGCCCAGGTGCTTGGCCCCAACGCGGTGGGCGTCATCCTCACTGGCATGGGCAAGGACGGCGCCCAGGGCATGCTGGCCATGCGCAACGCCGGCGCCCATACCATCGCCCAGAACGAGGCCACCTGTGTCGTGTATGGCATGCCAAAGGCGGCGGTGGAGCTGGGCGGGGCCATGGAAGTGGCCCCCCTGCCCGACATCGCGGCCCGGATCCTGGAGCACCTGGGCAGAAAAAACTAGGCCAATCCCATGGGATACGCTAAAGACACGGAAAAAATGGCCGATAAGGCGAACATGTCAGTTAGGACGGAGTGATCATGCAAATCGCAAGCAATGTCGCGGGCAACATGGCGACTCTCAGCCTGAATGGCCGCTTCGATTTCCATTCGCACCGGGATTTCCGCGCCGCCTACGAGAAGGCGCTGGATGCGAAGGATGTCCGCGAGATCGAGGTCAATTTCACCGCCGTCGATTATCTGGACAGTTCGGCCCTGGGCATGCTGCTCCTGCTCAGGGAGAAAGCCGAGGCCATGGGGAAGAAGGTGGTGTTGTCCGGCCTCCAGGGCACCGTCAAGCAGGTATTGGACATCGCGAATTTCGGCAAGCTTTTCTCCGTAAAGGCATAAGGTTGTTTTAGGTGTCCGGTATTCGCCTGAAAATCCTCATCGCCGACGACACGCCCACCAACGTCAAGCAACTGGAAGTCCTGGCCCGGCGCGCCGGCCACATCCCCATCCTGGCGGATGATGGGCAGTCGGCCATCGATCAGTTCCGGCTCGAGTCCCCCGACCTGGTATTCATGGACATCATGATGCCCGGCATGGACGGCATCACGGCGGTCCAGCGCATCCGGGAGATCCCCACCAACAAGTGGACCCCCATCATTTTCTATTCCGCGCTGGATCGCATGCAGGACATCGTCCGGGGCCTGGAGGCCGGGGGCGACGACTACGTGGTGAAACCCGCCTCCATCCCCTTGCTACAGGCCAAGATCAAAGCCTATTCCCGTCTGCTGGCCTTGCAGCAAAAGGAACAGGTCTACATCGAGGAACTGCGCAACTGGCGCCAGGAAGCCGAGGAGCAGACCCGCCTGGGCGCCCACGTCATGGCCAGGCTGACCGACGCGTCAGGCCTGCGGGATTCCATGGTGAATTGCTTCAACCTGCCCGCCGAAACCTTCAGTGGCGATCTGCTGTGCGCGGCCCGGGCACCGGGCGACGTCCTCAATGTCATGCTGGCCGATGCCGCCGGCCACGGGCTGGCGGCGGCCCTTTCCGCCATGCCCCTGACCCAGGCTTTCTACAGCATGACGGACAAGGGTTTTCCCCTCTCCTCCATTGCCGAAGAACTGAATCGAAAACTCAAGGCTATTTTGCCCGCCGACCGTTTCGTGGCGGCGACTCTGGCGGCGGTGGACGTCCGCAACCAGACCGTGGAAATCTGGAACGGCGGCAATCCAGACGCCCTGTTCATCAATCCCGAGGGCAAGGTGTCCATGCAATGGGCATCCTGCCACCCGCCCCTGGGCATCCTGCCCCCGGAGATATTTTCCGGCGCAACGGAAACCACCGTGTTCCATGAACCCGGCGATCTGGTGCTCTGTTCCGATGGCTTGGTAGAAGCCGAAAATGCCGCCGGGGAATGGTTCGGACTGGCCGGCGCCGTTTCCCGGCTAAGCGGCAGTGGCGACGGCGGGGCCCGTTTCCAGCGCCTTCAGGAAGGCGTGGAAACCCATCTGGGCGGATTGAACGGCCGCGACGATATTTCCTTCATGGTGGTGTCCGTGCCCATCGAGCGTCGCCGGGTGGTCCGCTTTGCGGCGCCCACCCCCGTGCACCAGGGGCACTTGGCGGAATGGAAGATGGCCCTCACCTACAGCGCCAGCGAACTGCGCAGCATCGACGTGGTGCCCGCAGTGTTGGGCTTCATGACCCAGATCGCGGCACTCAAGCCTCATCAGGGCGCCTTGTTTCTCATTTTCTCCGAGCTGTTCAACAATGCCCTGGACCATGGCCTGCTGCAGCTGGATTCCGGCATCAAGTCCCAGGCTTCCGGCTTCGATCTTTACATGCAGCAGCGCGCCGAGCGACTGGCCCGCCTGGAGTCGGGCCGGATCGAGCTCGCCTTCCGGATCCATGAGGATGAGGGCCAGGCGGTGCTGGACATGGAGGTGGCCGACAGCGGTGCCGGGTTTGACTTTGATGCCATCCTGGCCGCCGGCGCCCTAGAACCGGATGAAACCCGGCCCCACGGCCGGGGGATCGCCCTGGTGCGCAGCCTCTGTGCCAGCGTGTTGTTCACCGGCACCGGCAACCGCGTCCAGGCCCGCTATCGGCTGTAAGCCCGCAGGCCCCTCAGTCGGCGCCGCCGGCAATTTCCACGCGATTCTTGCCACCCCGCTTGGCGCGGTAGAGCGCCTGATCGGCGGCCATGATCAGGGCTTCGGCATCGTCCTGGCGGCTGAGGCCTGCCAAGCCACAGGAAAAGGTGCAATTGAAGCGGAGCCGGCCCGTTTGCTGCTCGATGGTCGCGAAGCTCGACCGTATGGACTCCAAGCGGCTCCGGGCATCTTCCAGGGAGGTGTCGGGCAAGACCATGGCGAATTCCTCGCCGCCGTATCGGCCCAGGATGCTGCCCGAGCCGGCGCGCTGAATGAGCAGGCGAGCGAGATTCTTGATGACCCGGTCGCCGACCGGATGGCCGTGGGTGTCGTTGACCGACTTGAAGTCGTCAATATCCAGGAGGCCGACGGCCAGGTGCTTGCCCAGACGGTTGTGGCGGGCGGTCTCGACGCGCAGCCGTTCCTTGAAGCTGGTGTGGTTGAGCAGGCCGGTGAGGCTGTCGCGCAGCATGAGGGCCCGCAAGGCCCGGTAGCGGGCGACCCGGGTCCTGACGGCTGAGACCAGATGCGCCGGCTTGATGGGTTTTCTCAGGAACTCATCGCCGCCCTGGCTCATGGCGGCCAGTTGCCGATCCACATCGGTTTCGGCGGAGAGAAACACGATGGGGATGGAGACCAGGGTGTCCTGCTGTCGCAGCAGCTTGGCCACCTCCGATCCGGAGATGTCGGGCATGTGCATGTCCAGCAGAATGAGGTCGGGCAGGCCGTCGGCCAGCACTTCCAGGGTTTTCAGGGGTTCGGTGAGGACGCGAGTGGTAAACCCGGCCTCGCCGAGGTGGGCGGCGTAAAAGGCGGCCTGGGATGGAGAATCGTCGATGATCAGGATGCTCCCGGTATCCACCTGATTGGGCGTGGTCAGGCGATCGAGGGTGTCCAGGGCCACGGACACATCCATAGGTCGAGGAAAGAAGGCGGCGCATCCCATGCGAACGGCCTCCAGCCGGGTTTCGATGCGGCCGTCCCCGGACAGGCAGATGAGGGGAATGCGTGCCGCCAGTGCCTGGAGAAGAGCCGCCGTCTCCGGAACCAGGCGGCAGAGTGCGCCACAATCCAGGATCATGGCCGAGGGCGGCCGGCTGTCCACGGCCATGGCCAGTTCCGGAATGGAATCCACGCGCTCGCATTGGTATCCGAAGTGCCCGAGATGCACCGCGATCTCGCGCATCTCCGGCGTGGTGCCGGGGCACAGCAGCAGGGTCCTGGGGTGCTCGGGGCGATTGTCCGGCGTGACATCGGAGGGCGACATGCGGACTCCGGGCAGAGGAACGGCGCATAGCATAATACGGGCCGAGCAATAAAAACTTCATTGGCATCAAGTAGCCGGAACCCTTTGCTTGCTGCCGGCTGGCCAACTCTGGGGCGGATATCTCGTACTCACCCATGCTGAAACCCCGATTCCACTACCCCCGCTCCTTCCTCAAGTTCACGCTTTTGGGATTCCTGGTGGCGGGTATTCCCGCCCTGGCCGGCCTGGTGTTCAGTTTCGTGGCGCTGGACCGTCTGGCGAAGGATAGCGAACGGGTGGTCCTGCAATCGGCCCAGGGCGTGAAGGCAGGCCAGGACCAGTTGGAAGCAATTACCGCCATGGAAAGGGGCGCCCGGCAATACGCGATCCTGGGGGACACCCCCCTGCGCGACGCCTATGAGAAAGCGCATGCCCGTTTTCTCGAGGCGGCCGTGATCCTGGCCGAAATGCCCTGGAATGCAGAGGAACGCCAGCGCCTGGCTAGTCTCACCGAAGGCATGGCGGTGTTGCATGAGCACTTGACCCAGGCCGGCTTCAGTGACCGGGCCGTCAGCCGCGAGACCCGGGAGTTCGCCCGGCTCGTGGGACTGGCCAAGCAGATATCCGGCCACAGCCATCAGCTCGTGGATCGCGAGATCGCCACCTTGCGCGACCGGGTGGAGAAGACCCGGCAGCGGGCCAGTACCCTGCTCTGGGGCTTGCTGCCCCTGGTCCTGCTCCTGGCGGTGGGCATCCCCCTGCTGATCGTCAGACCGGTGCGGGCCATCGATGCGGCCATCCGACGCCTCAGGGACGGCGATCTGGAGCAACCGATCCGGGTGCGGGGGCCCAGTGATATCCAGTACCTGGCCGAGCGCCTGGATTGGATGCGCCAGGGCTTGTACGAGGCCGAAACCGATAAGCGACGTGTCATCAGACACCTTTCCCATGAACTGAAAACACCCCTGACCGCCCTGAGGGAGAGCGCGGATCTGTTCTGGGACGGCAGCCTGGGCGACCTTACCCCGGCCCAGGCGGAGGTGGTGGAAATCCAGCGGAATAACACCCTGCGCCTGCAAAAGCTGATCGAGGATCTCCTGGCCTACCGGGCCTTGATGGCGGATTCCATGCGCCTGGACCCGAGCGAGGTGGTCCTGGCCGAGACCCTGGCCACGGTGCTCAAGGACCACAGGGTCGAGTTGCTGGCCCGTGCCCTGGAAATCATTGATGAATGCGGAGCGGCCCGGGCCTGGGCCGACCCGGAACAGACGCGCGTGATCCTGGACAATCTGCTTTCCAATGCCATCAAGTATTCTCCCGGGGGTGGAAAGATCAGGGTGCGGGCGGAAGAAATGGGCGAATGGACCCGGTTGAGCGTGTCGGATGAGGGCCCAGGCGTGCCCAAGGAAGACCGGGAACGCCTATTCGATGCGTTCTTCCGCGGACAGCCCCCTGGCCATGCATCCCTGCGGGGTACCGGTCTCGGCCTCTCCATTGCCCGGGAACTGACCCTGGCCATGGGCGGCCGTATTGCCGTCGAGAGCATCCCGGGGAGCGGCGCCCGGTTTGTATTGGAATTGCCCCGAACGAGACATTAGACCCAGCATGACATGGCCCGCATGAAACGCCTGATTCCCGCGCTGCTCGCCCTGGTGGCGATGGCGGGTTGCGACAGCCTGCCGGTGGCGCAACCCGGCCCAGACGGTCCGCTGGACGTGCGCGAAATTCCGGTGGTGCCACCTTCGCCCACCGAGGATCTCCTGGCCGTCCTGGATTTACTGACCGGCGCATCGCCGGCTGAACTGGCCCGGGAGTACGATGCCCTGGCGGCGGTGCCGGAACCGAATCGAAGCGCCGGCAGTCTGTTGCGCCTGGCATTGCTGCAAGCCCAGCCAGGCCTGCCTTTCCGGGATGACGCCTCAGCCTTGCGCAGCTTGCAGGAATGGGAACGTCGCCAAGCCGCCGACGGGCCTGCCGAGCCCCGGGCCTTCGTCCGCTGGCTGAAGGCATCCCTGGCGGAGCGCTTGCGTCTGGCCGGCGCGGTGGACGAGTCGGTGGCCCGACTCCGGGATGAAAGGCGGCGGGCGGAGCAATACCGGGAGAAGCTGGAAGCCATCCGAGCCATGGAGAAGAGCCTCATTGAACGCGACAAGCGCTGATACCGGCGCACTTCCCGCCCGCCGAATCCTGGCCGTCGACGACGACCCGGACCTGCTGCGCCTCATGGCCATCCGGCTGGCCGCGGCCGGCTATGCCGTCACCACCGCCGCCAGCGCCGAGGCGGCCCTGGACTTGCTTCCCGAGTCCCGGCCGGAAGTGGTGGTTACCGACATGCGCATGGGCGGCATGGATGGCATGGCCTTGTTCGAGCGCGTGCACGCGGATTTCCCCGGGCTTCCGGTCATCATTCTGACCGCCCATGGCAGCATTCCGGATGCCGTGGAAGCCACGCGCAGCGGCGTGTTCGGCTACCTGGCCAAGCCGTTCGAGGCCCGGGCCCTGCTGGCGGAAATTGAGCGGGCCTTGCGCCTGGGCTATCAGGCCGCGGCCGAATCGGGCACCTGGCGGGCGGATATCGTGTGCCGCAGCCCGGCCATGGAGGAAGTGCTGCACAAGACGGCCATGGTGGCGGCCAGCGATGCCAGCGTGCTCATCCAGGGGGAGAGCGGCACGGGCAAGGAACTTCTGGCCCGGGCGGTGCACCTGGCCAGTCCGCGTCGGGAAGCGCCCTTCGTGGCGGTCAACTGCGCCGCCATCCCCGAAGCCCTGCTGGAGTCCGAACTGTTCGGCCACGTCAAGGGAGCCTATACCGGGGCCTCCAGGGAACGGCAAGGCCTGATCCAGTCGGCGGCGGGCGGGACCCTGTTCCTGGACGAGATCGGCGACATGCCCCTGCCCCTGCAGGCCAAGCTGTTGCGCGTCCTCCAGGAACGCCAGGTCAGGCCCATCGGCGCGGAAAGCAGCGTAAACGTGGACCTGCGGGTCATCTCCGCCACCCATCGGACCCTGCCCGAGGAGGTTGTGGCGGGCCGCTTCCGGGAAGACCTTTACTACCGCCTCAACGTGGTCTGCCTGCGCCTGCCGACCCTCGCCGAGCGCCGCGAGGATATTCCCCTGCTGGCCAACCATGGCCTGGCCAGGCTGGCCGCCAAGTACGGCAAGTCCTTGCGGGGCTTCGCGCCGGAGGCCATGGAAATGCTCCTGGCCGCTCCCTGGCCGGGCAACGTTCGCCAGTTGTTCAATGTCCTCGAACAGTGTGTCGCCCTCTGCGCCACACCCCTGGTGCCGGCCGCCCTCGTGGCCGACGCCATGCAGCAGGTCCGGGCCCAGCCCGTCTCCCTGGAGGAGGCCAGGCGGCGCTTCGAGCGGGACTATCTGACCGGGATACTGCGTTCGGCCCAGGGAAACGTCAGCCTGGCCGCCAGGTTGGCAGGTCGCAACCGCACCGAGTTCTACCGGCTGATCCAGCGCCACCAGCTGACGCCGGACCAGTTCAAGTCCTGACCGACTGTCGCTGTCCGGCGACAGTCCCTGTTCTCCCCAAATTCCAGGCCATCCGCCCCGATCGACGGGAAACCTGTCGCCGTCCGGCGACAGGGCGGCCTTGCTCCATCCCGGAAAAATTCGTTAATGCGTTGAGAATAAAGGAAATTATTTTCTGGCACGGCGGCTGCTAATAGCTACCCGTCGGAAAGCGTTACAACCAGACCGGGAGTCACCATGAACTACCACCATAAATCGAAATTGATGGAACGCGCCGTGTTGATCGGCGCCCTCACCGCCCTGTCCTGGGGGATTGCCCAGGCCGCCGGCGAAAGCCCGATCACGGAGGCCTTCAAGAAGCTGGACTCGGATGGAGATGGCTTCATCGCCGCCCAGGAAGCGAAGGCGGCTGGCATGAGCCTCGAGGCTTTCCAGAGCGCCGATCGGGATCGCGACGGCAAATTGGGACCCGAGGAGTTCGCCGCCACCATGGCCGAGAAGGCTCCCGGCCAAAAGCAACCCTGAGTGTTCCGCGCTGACCACACGGATAAGGAGATGGCGAAATGAAGTGTTTGCGTCGCAGCACCCTGGCCGCCGGCCTTCTGGCGCTTTCCCTGGCGCCCTTCGGCGCGGTCCGGGCCGATTCCCTGCTGGAGGTGACCGGCACCATGCTGGGTGGCCCTCAGTTCGAAACCTATACCTTCGAGATCACCCAGGCCGGCACGGACTACGTCGCCAACCTGCTGGATTACCTGTTTCCCACGGACGCCTTCGCCTATCTGGGACTGGCCATCACCCAAGGGGCGGAAGTCCTGGGCTCCATTCACGGCTCCGGGAGTTTCACCTTCAGTGCCGATGCGGCGGGCACCTATACCGCCCTGGTGTTCGGCGTGCCCCAGGGGCCCTTCGAAGCGGGCAGCTATGGCATCAGCATCGAGTCCATCCAGGCGGCCCAAGTGCCCGAGGCCCAGTCCTGGGCCTTGCTGGTGATGGGGCTGGGCCTGCTTGGGATGAAGGCCAGGATGCGCAAGGTTTCCGCGATGCGATTGGCAAGTCGCTGATCCGTCGCAACGATTGCTGGGTTACCGGGTGGCAGAAATGCCCCCGGTTTTTTTTTGTGGATACCGGCGCGGAATGTCAGGCGTTGATGCGGTCCAGCATTTCCTGGATGCGTTCGGGCCTGCCGGCCCGCAGCAGTTTTTTCACCAGGGGTGCCAGTTCGCCCTGGTGGCTGCGCATGACCTGCTGCTTCACCGAGAGGACATGGGCGGGATGCATGGAGAAATGGGTCAGTCCCATGCCCAGAAGCAGACGAGTCAGACGGGCGTCGCCCGCCATCTCGCCACAGACTGACACGGGCTTCCCGAGCTTGATCCCCACCTTGAGGGTGTGGTCGATGAGGCCCAGCACCCCGGGGTTGAGCGGGTCGTAGAGGTGAGCCACCGCGTCGTCGGTGCGGTCGATGGCCAGGGTGTACTGGATCAGGTCGTTGGTGCCCAGGGACAGGAAATCCAGTTTCCGGGCGAACCACTCGGCGGCCAATGCGGCGGCGGGAATCTCGATCATGCCGCCGATGGGCACGTGCTCATCGAAGGCAATGCCCGCGACGCGCAGACTGCCCTTGGCGGCCCCGATCAGGGCCAGGGCCTGATCCAGTTCGGTGAGGCTGGCCAGCATGGGCAGGAGGATGCGAACCTTGCCGAAATGGCTGGCCCGGTAAATGGCCCGAATCTGGGTCAGAAAGATCTGGGGTTCGGCCAGGCACAGGCGGATGGCGCGCAGGCCCAGGGCCGGATTGATGCTGGATTCTTCCATCCAGCGTACGGATTTGTCGGCACCCACGTCCAGGGTGCGGATGACCACCGGCCGTCCGTCCATGTCCTTGGCGACGCTGCGATAGGCCTCGAACTGCTCTTCCTCGCCGGGCAGGTCGTCCCGGTTGAGGAACAGGAATTCGCTGCGGAACAGGCCGATGCCGGCGGCGTTTTCCCCCAGGGCCTGGGCTACGTCGGAAGGTAGATCGATGTTGGCCATCAGGTCCACCTGGATGCCGTCCAGGGTGGTGGAGGGGCTGCTCTTCAGGCGCCTCAGCTTCTTCTGTTCCAGCGTCCACTGGTTCCGGCGCAGCCGGTATTCGTCCAGGATGGCCGGGTCCGGATCGACGATGACCACTCCGGCCACGCCGTCGACGATGAGCCAGTCCCCTTCCCGGATCATGGACCGCGCATTGTGCAGGGCCATGACCGAGGGCAGGTTCAGGCTGCGGGCCAGAATGGCGGTGTGGGAGGTGGTGCCGCCCAGGTCGGTGATGAAGCCGGCGAAGGTGTGGCGCTTGAACAGCACCATGTCGCTGGGGGAGAGGTCGTGGGCCACCAGGATGCTGTCGCCTTCGTCGGCGGCCTTCAACGGCGCGCTGCCGGGGTGGCCCATGAGTTCCTTCAGCACCTTGTCGGCCACCTGGCGCACGTCGTGGCGGCGTTCCCGCAAGTAGTCGTCGTCGATGGATTCGAACTGGGCGATCAGCGCCTCGGTCTGCCGGGCCAGGGCCCACTCGGCGTTGCAGCGCTCACTGCGGATCAGGCGCTTGGGTACTTCGGAGAGCATGGAATCCGAGAGGATGAGGGCATGCACCTCGATGAACACCGACAGCTCCGGCGGCGCGCCTTCCGGGATATGGTGCTGGAGGGTGAGCAGTTCCGCCCGCACGCTTTCCACCGCCTGGGCGAAACGCGCCACCTCCGCATCCAGGTGTTCCGGGCGCAAGACGTAATGGGGTGCCTCCAGGCGCTCGTGGGAATAGAGCTGGGCTCGGCCGATGGCGTAGCCACCGGAGACCCCGATGCCGTGCAGGGAGAAGCTCACTCCCCCTCCCCGAACTTGTCCTCGATGAGGGTCACCAGGGCCGCCATGGCCTGGTCCTCGTCGGAGCCCAGGGTTTCGAGCCTGATGCTGGTACCCCGGGCGGCGGCCAGCATCATGACGCCCATGATGCTCTTGCCGTTGACCCGCCGGCCATTGCGGGAGAGCCAGACTTCGGACTGGAATTGACCGGCGGTTTGAGTGAGTTTTGCGGATGCGCGGGCGTGGAGGCCCAGTTTGTTGGTGATCTCGATCTCGCGCTCAGCCACAGGCCGACTCCGGAGTGATGTTGAAGATGCCCGCCTGGCCGCCTGACACGGCCTTTTCCAGGAGTACCGCCATGCCCTGGTCCCGGTAAGTCAGGGACTTGAGCAGCATGGGCAGGTTGACGCCGGCGATGGCTTCCACCTGGCGGGTATTGAGAATCTTGCATACGGTGTTGCAGGGGGTGGCGCCGTAGACGTCGGTCAGGATCAGCACCCCGTCGCCCCGATCCACCTCGTCCAGCCGGGACTGGGCCCGGGCCAGCATCTCGGCGGGGTCCTTGCAGGCGGACAGGTCCAGATTCTCCAGCGCTTCCGGACGCTTGCCCAGCACATAGGTGGCACATTGGATGAGGCTGTCGCCCAGGTTGCCGTGGGCGACGATGAGGAGGGCGATCATGGTGTGGACGGAGTGGTGGACGGCCGCATTCTACGCCCAGGAAGACGGTTACAATGTTGCCTCGCAGCAACTCCCTATCCCTTTGATGGAAAAGGTTGAATTTGAGCCACATTCAGCCTGAACGGTAAAATCCAACACTTTTCCTTCTCCCGCCCGTAGCCGTACTCCATGACCGTCGAGCGCATCCGCGAAATTCCCTACAACTACACCTCCTTCTCCGATCGGGAGATCGTCATCCGCCTCCTGGGTGGCGAGGGGTGGAAGCTGGTGGAGGAACTGCGCGCCGAGCGCCGCACCGGCCGCTCCGCCCGCATGCTGTTCGAAGTGCTGGGGGACATCTGGGTGGTGACCCGCAATCCCTACCTGGAAGACGACCTGCTTTCCAATCCCCAGCGCCGGGAACTGCTGATCCAGGCCTTGCGCCATCGGCTGGCGGAGATCGAGAAGCGGCGCCAGGGCAGCGAAGTCGTTAGCGCTTCAGCGCTTACGAATCCCGCGTACTCCTCCAGCGAGTGCAACGAACGGGTGGGCAAGCTGCTGGCTCTGGCCACCCAGGCCGTGGAGCGCTTCGCCGCGGGGTTTGGTGAAACCGAGCGCCTGCGCCGGGACATCCTGCGCCGGCTGCTGCCCCATACCCGCAAGGACAATATCGCCTTCGACGGCATGGCCCGGGTCAGCCACGTCACCGACGCCACCGACTGGCGGGTGGAATACCCCTTCGTGGTGCTGCATCCCGATACCGAGGAGGAGGTCCCCGCCCTGGTGGCGGGCTGCGTCGAACTGGGCCTCACCGTCATCCCCCGGGGCGGTGGCACCGGCTATACCGGCGGCGCCGTGCCCCTCACCCGGCTGTCCGCCGTCATCAACACCGAGAAGCTGGACCATCTGTCCGCCGTCGAATCCCGCGTCCTGCCCGGCCATGGCCAGGCCACCCCGGTCGTCGTCTGCGGCGCCGGCGTGGTGACGCGCCGGGTCATGGAGGCCGCCGAGGCCAAGGGCCTGGCCTTCGCCGTGGACCCCACCAGCGCCGACGCCTCCTGCATCGGCGGCAACGTGGCCATGAACGCCGGCGGCAAGAAGGCCGTGCTCTGGGGCACGGCCGTGGACAACCTGGCTTCCTGGAAGATGGTGACGCCGGATGCGGACTGGCTCGAAGTCACCCGCCTGGACCATAACCTGGGCAAGATCCACGACGTGGAGGTGGCGCGCTTCGAATTGCGCCGCTTCCATGCCGACGGCAAGCCCAAGGGCGCGCCGGAAATCCTGGCCATCCCCGGCCGGGTGTTCCGCAAGCAGGGCCTGGGCAAGGACGTCACCGACAAGTTCCTGGCCGGCCTGCCGGGCATCCAGAAGGAAGGCTGCGACGGCCTCATCACCCAGGCCACCTTCGTGCTGCACCGCATGCCGCCCCAGATCCGCACGGTGTGCATGGAGTTCTTCGGCCCCGTGGGCGAGGCCGTGCCGGCCATCGTCGAGGTGAAGAACCTGATGGATGCCCGCCCTGGCGGCGTGGTGCTGGCCGGCCTGGAACACATGGACGCCCGCTACATCAAGGCGGTGGGCTACGCCACCAAGGCGGACCGCGTCGGCCGGCCCAACATGGTGCTGCTGGCCGACCTGGCCGGCGACGACGCGGCCTCCGCCGATGCGGCCGCCGCCAGGATCGTCGAGTTTGCCCGTTCCCGGGGCGGCGAGGGCTTCGTCGCCGTCTCCCCGGAGGCGCGCAAGAAATTCTGGCTGGACCGCTCCCGCACCGCCGCCATCGCCGCCCACACCAATGCCTTCAAGGTGAACGAGGACGTGGTCATTCCCCTGGACCGGCTGGGGGACTACTCCGACGGCATCGAGCGCATCAACATCGAGCTGTCCATCGGCAACAAGCTGGCCCTGCTGGACGAGCTGGAGACCTTCCTGCGGGGCGAGCTGCCCCTGTTCGAGGACGACGACGGCGTGGCCGATCCCGAGCTCACCGCCGCCCGGCGGGACAAGGCGCTGGCCATGCTGGCCGAGGTGCGGGGCCGCTGGAGCGGTTATTTGGCCGATCTGGACGCCGCCCTGCCGCCCAGTCTGTGCAACGTCGCCGACCACGCGCCCCAGGCGGAGACCCGGAGCGTCTTCCGCGCCCTCCAGGACCACAGCCTGCGGGCATCCTGGAAGCGGGAGGTGCGGGCCGAACTGCGCCAGATCTTCACCGGCCGGGAATACGAGCCTGTTCTGGACGCCTGCGACACCATCCACCAGCGGGTGCTCAAGGGCCGCGTCTTCGTCGCCCTGCACATGCACGCCGGCGATGGCAACGTGCACACCAACATTCCGGTGAACTCCGACGACTACGCCATGCTGCGGACCGCCACCCGGGCGGTGGAGCGCATCATGCACTTGGCCGAGTCCCTGGGCGGAGTCATTTCCGGCGAGCATGGCATCGGCATCACCAAGCTGGAGTTCCTGTCCGACAAGGTGCTGTCCGAGTTCGCCGCCTACAAGAACCGGGTGGATCCGGAGGGCCGCTTCAACAAGGGCAAGCTCATGAAGGGAGCGGACCTGGCCAATGCCTACACCCCTTCCTTCGGTCTCCTGGAACTGGAATCCCTGATCATGGAGCAGTCGGAGATCGGCGCCATCGCCGACTCCATCAAGGACTGCCTGCGCTGCGGCAAATGCAAGCCGGTGTGCAACACCCACGTGCCCCGGGCCAACCTGCTTTACAGCCCGCGCAACAAGATCCTGGCCACCTCCCTGCTCATCGAGGCCTTCCTCTATGAGGAGCAGACCCGGCGTGGCGTCTCTCTCGCCCATTTCGCCGAGTTCGACGACGTGGCGGACCACTGCACGATCTGCCACAAGTGCGTGAATCCCTGCCCGGTGGACATTGATTTCGGCGACGTCACCACCGCCATGCGCAATTTCCTGCGCAGTGCCGGACACCTGAAAAAGGCGCCGGCCACGAAGCTGGCCATGGCCTTCCTCAACAGCACCGATCCGGACGCCATCCACTTCCTGCGCAAGACCGCCATCCTGGGCGGCGTCGCCGGCCAGCGCCTGGGCGCGGCGGTGATGCGCGCCTTCCCGGTGGTGCGTGAGGCCATGAACAGGCCGCCCGCCACGGTGGGCAAACCCTCGCCCCGGGCCCAGGTCATCCACTTCTTCAACCGCCGCCTGCCCGGCGGCCTGCCGGCCAAGACCACGCGCCAGATGCTGGGCCTCACCGATCCCAAGGTGGTGCCGGTGCTGCGCGACGCGGCCAAGGTCGGCGAGGACTCGGACGCGGTGTTCTACTTCCCCGGCTGCGGTTCCGAGCGCCAGTTCTCCCAGGTGGGCCTGGCCACCCTGGCCTGGCTCTATGAACTGGGCGCCCAGACCGTGCTGCCGCCCACCTACCTGTGTTGCGGCTATCCCCAGACCGCCGGCGGCGACCGGGCCAAGGGCGACGCCATCACCATGCAGAACCGGGTGCTGTTCCACCGGGTGGCCAACACCCTCAACTACCTGGACATCAAGACCGTGCTGGTGTCCTGCGGCACCTGCCTGGACCAGTTGCAGCAGTACCAGTTCGACAAGATCTTCCCCGGCTGCCGGATCATGGACATCCACGAGTACCTGGCCGAGAAGGGGGTGAAACTGGAAGGCGTGAAAGGGACCCAGTATCTCTACCACGACCCCTGCCACACCCCCATGAAGCTGAAGAGTCCCATGGCCACGGTGCGTGGCCTGGTGGGCGAGGGCGCCCGGCTGTCCGAGCGCTGCTGTGGCGAGGCGGGCACCTTCGCCACCTCCCGGCCGGATATCGCCACCCAGGTCAAATTCCGCAAGGCCGAGGAACTCGACAGGGGCCGCGACGCCCAGCTGGCCGCTGGCGCGGACCAGGTGAAGGTGCTGACTTCCTGCCCCGCCTGTCTGCAAGGCCTGTCCCGCTATTCCGATGACAACGGCATGGAGGCCGACTACATCGTGGTGGAACTGGCGCGGAAGCTCCTGGGCGAGGACTGGATGCCGAAATTCCTGGACCAGGTCGGCCGGGACGGCATCGAGCGGGTGCTGCTGTGAAAGAGGCCAACTGCCCCCTGTGTTCCGGCGAGGCCGGTGAGGTCCTCTGGCGCGACGGCTTCTGCCGGGTGATCTGGGTGGAGGACGCGGACTATCCCGGCTTCTGCCGGGTCATCCTTGACGACCACATTCGGGAGATGACCGACCTCTCCGCCGCCGACCGTTGCCGGCTCATGGACGTGGTGTTTGCCACCGAAGCGGTGGTGCGCACGCTGTTCGAGCCCGACAAGATCAATCTGGCCAGCCTGGGCAACATGGTCCCCCACCTCCACTGGCATGTGATTCCCCGCCTTGCCGACGATCGGCACTTTCCCGACGCCATCTGGGCGCAGCCCCGCCGCGCGGCCGGCCCTCGCCCGGTGGCCAAGGCTGCCCTCAAGGCGAAGCTGGTGGCCCTGCTTGGGGAGCGGCTGGGCTTGCCGCGGGAATGATGCGCTCGGCCGGGAACACGGCCGCGAAGCTGCTGCCCTTGCCCACCGTGCTGTCGATGCGCAGCCGGGCCTGGTGCCGCTGCAAGACGTGCTTGACGATGGCCAGGCCCAGCCCGGTGCCGCCGGTGGCCCGGGAACGGCCCCGGTCCACCCGGTAGAAGCGCTCGGTCAGGCGCGGGATATGCTGGGCTTCGATGCCCTCTCCCGTATCGCTGACCTTGAACACCATGCCGCCGTTGTCACCCGCGGTCCAGGCGATGCCGATCCGGCCACCCGACGGGGTGTAGCGCACCGCGTTTGAAACCAGGTTGGCCAGGGCGCTGTAGAGCTCCTGCCCGTTGCCGATGAGACGGGCCTGGTCGTCCACGGCCAGGGTCACCTGGTGCCGGCCCTGGCTCATGGATTCGGCCTCGAAGGCCAGGCGCCGGGCCAGGGCGGCCATGTCCACGGTCTCGTCCTTGGGTTCCGGTTCACTCTCCAGGCGGGCCAGGGTGAGCAGGTCGTCCACCAGGCGGCGGATGCGGTCGGACTGTTCGCGCATGAGGGGGATGTGTTTACGGAACTCCACCGGATCGGGGTCGGGCATGTCCTCGAAGGCTTCCAGGAAGCCGACGATGACGGTTACCGGGGTGCGCAGCTCGTGGGACACGTTGGCGACGAAATCCCGCCGCATGGCCTCCACCCGCGCGATCTCGGTGATGTCCCGGGCCAGCAGCATTTTCTGCCGGCGGGGCAGGGGCACCAGTTGCAGGGACAGGGTTTTCTCCCGGGCCACGGGAGAATCCATGTTCAGGGTGTGGGAGAAATCCTCCGTCGTGAGCCATTCCGAAAACCTGGCCTGGCGAACCAGGTAGAGGATGAACTGGCCCATGTCGCGGCCCGAGGACAGGCCCAGAAGCCGCTCGGCGGCCTGGTTGAGCCACTGGATGCGCTGATGCTCGTCCAGGATCACCACGCCGTCGGGCAGGTTGCGGGTGGCCGCCAGCATCTGTTCCAGGTCGGCGCTGACTTTCTGCTGGGCGCCCTGGCCCTGACGCAGCAATTTCTCCAGGCGGTAGAGGGCGTCGCCCCAGACGCCGTCCGCCGCCAGCCGGGGGCGGTCGTTGTGGGACAGCCATTCCGACAGGTTGCGGAGCTGGCGCAGGTGATAGGCCAGGTAAACGAGGAGCCCGAAGGCAAACACCATCCAGCCCGTGCCGGGTGGACGGCCGTTGGAAACCAACAGGGAGACGAAAGCGATGCCCAGGACGAACAGCAGCGGGCGCCACCAGAAGGACAGCATGGAGGAGCTTTGCAAGGAAGGGACTGGGGAATTCTACCCCGCCCGGTTTCAGGCGACGGTGGCGGAGAACCGGTAGCCTGCTCCCCGCACGGTCTGGATCAGGCGGTCATGGCCGGTACCTTCCAGGGCCGAGCGCAGGCGGCGGATGTGCACGTCCACGGTGCGTTCCTCCACGAACACGTGGTCACCCCAGACCTGGTCCAGCAACTGGGAGCGGGAGTAGACCCGCTCGGGATGGGTCATGAGGAAGTGCAGCAGGCGGAATTCGGTGGGACCCAGGTCCAGGGGCCGCTGGTGGCCAAACACCCTGTGGGACAGGGGGTCGAGACGCAGGCCTTCCACCTCCACCGGGTCCTCGGTCATCTGGGGTGCCCGGCGGCGCAGCACGGCCTTGATGCGGGCCATGAGCTCCCGGGGCGAGAAGGGTTTGGTGATGTAGTCGTCGGCGCCCGTGTCCAGGCCCTGGATCTTGTCCCGCTCCTCGGCCCGGGCGGTGAGCATGATGATGGGGATGGTCTTCAGGCGGGCGTCGCCCCGGATGCGCCGGGCCAGATCGATGCCGGACATGCCCGGCAACATCCAATCCAGCAGGATCAGGTCCGGCAGCGCGCCCCGCAGCAGATTGAGGGCGTCCTCGGCGTCCGGGGCGACAACCACATCGTGGCCGTGCTGGCCCAGATTGAATTTCAGGACTTCCTGGATGCCCAGTTCGTCCTCGACGACAAGGATGGTGGCGGACATGGCGTCCTCCGGGAGTTGGAATTCAGGCCATGTTATGACGGATTCATGAAGCTTTCGTGACAAGCCCCTGGCCCCGGGCAACCGCACGCAAACGCCAGGACAGAGGGGGGCGGGGGATGAAGCGGTCGAGGGGGCCGCGGGTGGCGCCGACCAGGGCCAGGAGGCCGTCGATGGCCGTGGCGCCCAGCATGCGGCCCGCCTGGCGGTCGGCCTCCAGCTCGAAGGCCCCATGCAGGCAGAGCCAGAGGAGGGACGCCACACCGATGGCCAGCCAGGTGCCCGCGTCCGGCGTGCCGTCCGGGATCAGCACGGTGAAGGCCAGCACGGGCAGCACGTCGGCCAGGCGTTGGCGCCAGGTGGCATGGGCCGCGGCCCGGGCAAGAAGGAAAGCCAGGGCCGGCTCCGGCAGGCGGGCGGCCAGGCCCGTCGACAGGAAGGTCTCGCAGTGCCGGGGCCACAACCCCACGGTCAACACGAAGGCCGCCCTGTGGGGGAACAAGGTGAGGGGGGGCGGCCGGTGACCCGCCCGGCGCAGGCTTGCCAGGCAGGCATCCACCGCGAGGCGCAGGGGGCCGGCGGTTTGCGATTCAAGTACCAGCCGCCGGCAAATGCCCGGTCCCCAGGCGAAGCCCAGGATCACCAGCCATCCCTGGTAGGCGAGGTAAGCATAGGCATAGGCGGGCGTCCGGGCCCACGCCTCCGGCACCAACAGGTCGGGCGCGAAGAACAGGGCCGTGCTGAGCAGCAGGAAAATTCCGGTACGCCTGGGAGAGGAGGGAATCATCCAGCGATTTTCGCCATTTTCCCCTAAAGTAAAAAACCGTTTCCTGCTGGGAGTTGGTGTGCGTCGCGTGATATTGGGCATCGGCCTGGCTTGGGTGTTGGCATCGAACATGGCGCCCGGCCTGGCCCAGGTGGGACCTCCCGACACCGCGGACTGGGTCGCCGCGGCCAGGGATATGGAACGGCGAAGTGACTGGCGGGGCCTGCTGGACCTGGGACGGGCCTGGACCCAGGCCGATACCGATAATGCCCTGGCCTGGTTCACCCTGGGGCGGGCCTACCGGGGTCTGGAGCGTCAGGCCGAAGCCATCGAGGCCTACCAGCAGAGCCTGCGCCTCGATCCCGGCGATGTCCTGGCCCGCAACAATCTGGGCAATGCCTACCGCGACAGCCGGCGCTATCGGGAAGCCCTGCTGGCCTACCGGGAGGCGGTGCGGACCAACCCGGATTTCGTGCCCGCCTGGCAGAACTTCGGGCGCACCTATTACCTCTTGAAGGGCGACCTGGGCGTGATCGATACGGTGGAGCGGGTCCGCCAGGTGGACCCGGCCCTGGCCCGGGCCTGGTACAGCCTCCTGGTGGCCTTCTACCGCACCCGCAATGACGCCGCGGGCAGGGAGGCCCTGGCCTTGTTGCGGAGCCTCAGGGCCGAGGAGGTGGACAAACTGTTCGCCATCGTCCTGGAGCAGGTCCGCTAGTACTCACTTGGCTTGCGCGGCGCCCTGGCGGGCGGCCAGCCAGGCCCGCCAGCCGCCGTGTTCGGTGATGTCCTTCGAGTCCGGGACGGCCAGTCCCTCGCAGATGAAGCCGTTCACCGTCGAGCCGTCTTCCAGTTCCAGCTTGCCGATGCCCAGGGGCGCGGGGATGCCGGCGACGAAGGAACCGAAGTGGGCGACGGCCATCGCCCAGACCTCGCAGGCGATGGCGGCGCCGCCTTCCTTCACCTGGATCAGGCCGGGCCGCTTGCCGTCGGGCAGGGCGTAGAAGCGGTACTTGGGCGCCGTGCGGGTGGCCGCCAGCAGCCGGGCGCCGCGCTCCGCCAGCTGGACGTTCAGGGGCAGTCCCGAGAGATGGGCACCCACCACCGCCACCTTTACCTGGCCGCCGGGCAGCCGGGGCGGCGACCAGGCCGGCGGCAGGGGCAGGCGGCCGGCAGTGTCCGTCGCCGCCCGCTGCATCTTTGCCGCCAGCCGCAGCAGAGGACCGTCCTGGTCGCGCCGGGCGAACAGGGTGACGCCGAAAGGCAGGCCGGCCCGTGTTCCCGAGGCGCGGAAGCCGGCGGGCACGGCCGTGGCGGCGTAGTCCAGCAGGTTCATGAAGTTGGTGTAGCGGCCCAGGTTGCTGTTGCGGCGGAGGGGGTCCGCTTCCAGTTCGGCGATGGTGTAGATCGTGCCGGCGGTGGGCAGCAGCACGCAGTCCAGAGCGGCCAGCAGGGCGTCGCAGCGGCGTTTCGCGGCCTTGAGCCGGTAGCCGTATTCAAAGGCGTCCGCCGCCGACCAGCGTTTCGCGCCGCAGATGATTTCCCGGATCACCGGCAGGGGGGCTTCCTGGTTGGCGTCGAAGAATGTCCGGATGGCCGCGTAGCGCTCCGCCACCCAGGGGCCGTCGTAGAGCAGCTTCGCGGTGTCCAGGAAGGGGGCCAGGTCCAGCTCCACGCATTCGCCGCCCAGGGATTCGATGCGTTGGACGGCTGCGCCGAACAGCCGCTCCGCCTCGCCGTCGCCGAAGAAATCCAGGGCGGCGGGGATGCCCACCCGGAAAGCGGCCGCGTTGCCGAAATCGAAGCCGTGGCCGGCCACCGGCTGGGAAAACGCATCCGCCTCGTCGTAGGCGGCGGCCACGCGCATCACCGCTTCCACGTCCTCGGCGCTGAGGGCGAATACGGAGATCGTATCCAGGGAACGGCAGGCGGGCACCAGGCCGCTGGACGACAGCCAGCCCAGGCTGGGCTTGTGGCCGACGAGGTGGTTGAAGGCGGCGGGCACCCGGCCGGAGCCGGCGGTGTCGGTGCCCAGGGCGAAGCTGCAATAGCCCAGGGCCACGGCGACGGCCGAACCGGAACTGGAGCCGCCGGAGATGAACTCGGGATTGAAGGCGTTGCGGCAGGCCCCGAAGGGGGAACGGGTGCCGTTGAGGCCCGTGGCGAACTGATCCAGGTTGGTCTTGCCGATGGGGATCGCGCCGGCATCCACCAGGCATTGCACCACGAAGGCGTGCTTCTCCGGCGTGTAGGCGTATTCCCGGCAGCCGGCGGTGGTGGGCACCCCGGCCAGGTCGATGTTGTCCTTGATGGCGAAGGGAATGCCATAGAGGGGCAGGCTGGCCGGGTCCAGGCCAGCCAAAGCCCGGGCGTGGGCGCGGAGGGCTTCGTCGGGCAGACGATGGATCCAGACCCGGTTCGGGTCGTCGGCGGTGCGGCGGAGGATGTCCTCCACCAGGGCCGAGGGCGTCAGGGTGCCGGCGGCATAGGCGGCCTTCAGGCCGGCGATGTCCAGGCTCAGGGGGTTCATGGGGTCTTGCCCTCCTCGATCACCAGCAGGTCCTGGCCGGCGGCCACGGCCCCGCCTTCCTTGCAGAAGAGATGGGTCAGCGTGCCGTCGCAGGGGGCCACCAGGGCGAATTCCATCTTCATGGATTCGACGATGACCAGGGTCTGGCCCGCCTTCACCGGGTCGCCCACCCTGGCTTCGATCTTCCAGACGCTGCCCGCCACGTGGCTGGCCACGGGGCGGGCATGTTCGGGCAGGTCCAGCTCGCTGTCCGGTCCGGCCTCGGCGATCAGGGCATCGCCGGCCACCACATCCTGGCCGGCGGCCTTCCAGCGTTCCCGCTCGGCTTCGAAGGCGACCTGCTGGCCGGCCTTGAAGGCGGCGATGGGGCCGGCGTTGTCGGCCAGGAAGGCGCGGTAGTCGCGCAGCCTGAAACGGGTGGGTTCGATCTCCAGTTGGAACTTGCCATGGACGAAGTCCTCCCGCAGCTTCAGCAGGGCCGCCTGGTCCACCGGGTGGAAGCGGATCTGGTCGAAGAAGCGCAGCAGCCAGGGTTTCTCGAAATCGGCGGTGACCCGGTGCCGGTTCCACATCTGCACCGTGCGGCCCACGAACTGGTAGCCGCCGGGGCCTTCCATGCCGTACACGCACAGGTAGGCGCCGCCGATGCCCACGGCGTTCTCCGGGGTCCAGGTGCGGGCCGGGTTGTACTTGGTGGTGACCAGGCGGTGGCGGGGGTCCAGAGGGGTGGCCACCGGCGCGCCGAGATAGACGTCGCCCAGGCCCATGACCAGGTAGCTGGCCTCGAACACCACCTTGTAAACATCGTCGATGGATTCCAGCCCGTTGATGCGGCGGATGAACTCGATGTTGCTGGGGCACCAGGGGGCGTCCGGCCGCACCGACTGCATGTATTTCTCGATGGCGAGTTTGGTCGCCGGGTCGTCCCAGGACAGGGGCAGGTGGACCACCCGGGAGTCCACCTCCATGTCGTCCAGGGGCGGCAGGCCTTCCTCCAGGGCCACCACCGCGTCCAGCAGGCGGTCCTGGTCCACGGCCCGGGGGTCGAAATGGACCTGGAGGGAGCGGATGCCCGGGGTCAGATCCAGAATGCCGGGCAGGTCCGCGGCTTTCACCGCTTCCATGAGGGCCTGGATGCGGAAGCGCAGTTCCAGGTCCAGCACCAGGGGGCCCAGTTCGAACAGCAGGCTGGCGTCGCCGGACTGGCGCACCATCAGGTCGGGTTTGGGGTTGTTCGTGCCCTCGCCTTCCGTGGCCAAGTGGCGCAACACGGGCGAGCCCAGCGGCCCCTGTTCCGCCGGCAGGGCGGCGAAGGCGGGCCGGTCCAGGGCGGCGATGGCTTCGTCCTGGTCCCGCTGCATCGCGTTGGCCTGTTCCCGGGTCAGGCGCTTGAAGCGCAGCGTGTCGCCGGGCTTCAGCTGGCCCAGCTTCCACAGTTCCGCCTGGACGAGGGTGGCCGGGCAGACGAAGCCGCCCAGGCTGGGACCGTCCGGCCCCAGGATCACCGGCATGTCGCCGGTGAAATCCACGGCGCCGATGGCATAGGCGTTGTCGTGGATGTTGGAGGGATGCAGACCCGCTTCGCCGCCGTCGCGCCGTGCCCACTGGGGCTTGGGCCCGATCAGGCGGACGCCGGTGCGGGAGGAGTTGTAGTGCACCTCCCAGGCGGTGGCGAAGAAGGTGTCGATGTCGGCGTCGGTGAAGAAATCCGGGGCGCCGTGGGGGCCGTAGAGGACGCCGATTTCCCAGGCGTGGGTGAGGGGAGGCTGGAAGTCCGGGGCTAGCTGGGAAATCGCCCTCTCCCCTGACCCCTCTCCCGCTTGCGGGCGAGGGGAACCCACCCCCAGCGCCTCCCCCGCAGGCGGGGGAGGGGTGCGCGGCAGCGCGGGAGAGGGTAGATGCAGCACATCCCCCGCCCGCAAGGTCCGCCCGCCATGGCCGCCGAACTGGCCCAGGGTGAAGGTGGATTTGGAGCCCAGATAGTCCGGCGCCTGGAAGCCGCCTGCCACGGCCAGATAGGTGCGCAGGCCGGCGCCCTCGACCCGGCCCAGTTGCAGCACCGAGCCGGCCTTCACCGGATAGGCCCGCCAGGTGTCGATGGCCGTGCCGTCCAGCTTCGCGGCCATGGCCGCGCCGCCCAGGGCGAGGGTGGTATCGCAGTTGAACTTCAGGGTCGGGCCGGCGGCCGTGAGTTCCAGGGCGGCGGCCCCTTCCAGGTTGCCCAGCAGCCGGTTGGCCAGGCGCATGGACAGGGCGTCCATGGGGCCGGAGGGCGGCACGCCCACGTCCCAGTAGCCGGTGCGCCCCGGCCAGTCCTGGAGGCTGGACTGGACGCCCGGCTCCAGCACGTCCACCGTCGCGGGCCGGTATCGGAAGCCCTCCAGCATGCGGGTGATCTGGCGGCCTTCGACGAAGTCGGGATAGGCCAGCACCTGGGCCAGATAGGCCCGGTTGGTCTCGATGCCCGCCACTTCGCTGGCCTCCAGGGCGGCGATCAGCTTCTTGCGCGCTGTCTCCCGGTCCTCGCCGTAGGCGATGAGCTTGGCCAGCATGGGGTCGTAGTTGGGAGGCACCACGGTGCCGTCGCCCACCCAGCTGTCGACCCGAATGTCCCCAGGGAAGCGGGCGGCCGTGAGCAGGCCGGCGCTGGGCTGGAAGTTCTTGTGGGGGTCCTCGGCGTACAGCCGCACCTGGATGGCCGCGCCGCTGGGCCGGATATGGACACCCCGCAGGCTGGGCAGGTCGCCGCTGGCCTGGCGGATCATCCATTCCACCAGGTCCACGCCGGTCACTTCCTCGGTGACCCCATGTTCCACCTGCAGGCGGGTGTTCACCTCCAGGAAGTAGAACGCGCCGGTGGCGGCGTCGTAGACGAACTCCACCGTGCCGGCCGAGCGGTAGTTCACCGCCTGGCCCAGGCGCAGGGCGGTCTCCAGCAACTGTTTGCGTTGCGCGTCGCTGAGGCCGGGGGCGGGGGTCTCTTCCACCACCTTCTGATTGCGCCGCTGTACCGAGCAGTCCCGTTCCCCCAGACCCACCACATTGCCCTGGCCGTCGCCGAAGATCTGCACCTCGATGTGGCGGGCCTTCTCGACGTACTTCTCCAGGTAGATGCCGGCCTCCTTGAAGTTGGCCCGGGCCAGGCGGTCCACCGATGCATAGGCTTCCGCGAGCTGGTCCTCGCTCCAGATCAGGCGCATGCCGATGCCGCCGCCCCCGGCCGTGCTCTTCAGCATGACCGGGTAGCCGATGCGCCGGGCCTCGGCCTGGGCGTGGCCCACATCGCTCAGCAGGCCGGAGCCGGGCAGGAGCGGAACGCCGTTCTTCTCGGCCAGTGCCCGGGCCGTGTGTTTGAGGCCGAAGGCCCGCATCTGGTCGCCGGTGGGGCCGACGAAGGCAATGCCCGCCCTTTCGCAGGCATCGGCGAAGTCCGGGTTCTCCGAGAGGAAGCCGTAGCCGGGATGGATGGCTTCGGCGCCGCAGGCCTGGGCGATCGCCAGGATCTTGTCGGCGCGCAGGTAGCTCTCCGCGGCCGGCGCCGGCCCCAGCAGGTAGGCCTCGTCCGCGTCCAGCACGTGGCGGGCGGCGGCGTCGGCCTCCGAGTAGACGGCCACGGAGGCCACACCCAGTTTCTTCAGGGTGCGCTGGATGCGGCAGGCGATGGCGCCGCGGTTGGCAATCAAGACTTTCTTGAACATGTCTCTTCCTGGGCAGGTCGTCCTGCAATTTGTTCTCGTGTTTCGGGTCGTCCCGAAACGGGGGAGTTTCCCTCTCCCCCGGCCCCTCCCCCGCTTGCGGGGGAGGGGAGGTTAATCCCACAGCAGAAATCTGGCCGGCGTGGGGTTGTAGGCGTTGCAGGGGTTGTTCAGTTGCGGGCAGTTGGATACCAGCATCC
>DAOQNK010000023.1:0-4803 GCA_035332045.1 Thiobacillaceae bacterium
GCGAACAGGTTGATGATCACCTGGGCGCCCCAGTAGGACATCTGGCCCCAGGGCAGCAGGTAGCCCATGAAGGCTTCGCCCATCAACACCAGGTAGATGATCACGCCGAACAGCCAGATCAGTTCCCGGGGCTGCCTGTAGGAACCGTAGATCAGGCCCCGGTACATGTGCAGGTAGACGACGATGAAGAACATCGAAGCGCCGGTGGAGTGGATATAGCGGATCAGCCAGCCGTAATCCACGTCACGCATGATGTACTCGACGGAAGCGAAGGCCATGGCCGCATCCGGCTTGTAGTGCATGGTGAGGAAGATGCCGGAGACGATCTGGATGACCAGCACCAGCAGGGCCAGGGAGCCGAAGAAGTACCAGAAGTTGAAGTTCTTGGGCGCGTAGTACTCGGACAGGTGCGCCTTGTAGGAGGCGGTGAGCGGGAAGCGCTCATCGACCCAGTTGAGCAGTTTTTCCATGTGTTATGTCCCCTCTTCGGAATCAGGCCTTGCCCTGGTCTTCGCCGATCAGCACCTTGGACTCGGTCAGGTACTTGTGGGGCGGAACTTCCAGGTTCTTGGGTGCGGGAGAGCCGCTGAAAACCCGCGCGGCCAAGTCGAAACGGGAGCCGTGGCAGGGGCAGAACCAGCCGCCGGGCCAGTCGGCGCCGAGGTCGGCGGGAGCAACTTCCTTGCGGAAGGTCGGGGAGCAGCCCAGGTGGGTGCAGATGCCCACCACGATCAGGTATTCGGGCTTGATGGAGCGGGTGGGATTCTTGCAGTACTCCGGCTGTTGGCTGCTGGTCTCGGAGCCCGGATCGGTCAGCTTGTCGTCATGCTTGGCCAGCATGTCCAGCATGTCCTTGGTCCGGTTCACCACCCAGACGGGTTTGCCGCGCCATTCAACGGCCAGCAGCATGCCGGGTTCAACTTTCGTCAGGTCCACTTCCACCGGCGCGCCGGCGGCCTTGGCCCGGGCGCTGGGATTCATGCTGAAGACGAAGGGAACCGCCACTCCCAGGGCGGCCACGCCTCCCAAGGCCGAACTCATGGTCACCAGAAAGCGGCGTTTAGAAGAATCCACGCTTGTTTCGCTCATAACATCCGTCCTGCCTGAGGGAATAAATCTTGATGATCCGGCCGGCTGAAATCCCGCAAAGGGCGATCGGGTTCGCAACTGGGCCGTCTTAACAAAGTCCCGCATTTTACAGATAAATCCCTGGAGACTTAAAGCCTCGTTTTCAACCTGGGTTTTTCCCGGCACCGCTAGGCTAGAATTCCCGGCCCATGAGATTTTCCATCTGACTATGCGCAAGGCCTGGCTGATCGTCTCCCAATGCCTTGCGGCTTTAGTGCTGCTGGCGACCGCCATGCTGGCCCTGGATCGGTTGTTTCCTGGCCTCCTGCCTTTCATGGGGAGGGACATCCATATCCAGGAGGTCGCCGGGGACGGGGGGGGTGCGCGGCACGTCTCCACGTTCGCCGATGCGGCAACCCGCTCACGGCCCGCGGTGGTCAATATCTTCACCAGCAAGCAGGTGCGGGTGCCCGCCAATCCTTTCATGGACGATCCCATGTACCGGCATTTCCTCGGGGGCCGACTGGAGGGGGACAATCGGCCCCAGCGGGTCTCCAATCTGGGCTCCGGCGTCATTGTCAGCGAAGATGGCTTCATCCTCACCAATCATCACGTTGTCGAGGCGGCGGACGAGATTCAAGTGGCCCTGCCGGAAGGCAGGACCCTGGAGGCCTCCTTGGTGGGTACGGATCCGGAAACCGATCTGGCCGTGCTCAAGGTCCGCCAGAAAAGCTTGCCGGCCATCTCCTTCGCCAAGGGTGAATCCCTGCGGGTGGGGGATGTGGTGCTGGCGATCGGCAACCCTTTCGGCGTCGGACAGACCGTCACCATGGGCATCGTCTCAGCCCTGGGGCGCAACCACCTGGGGATCAATACCTTCGAGAACTACATCCAGACCGATGCGGCCATCAACCCCGGCAATTCCGGCGGCGCGCTGGTGGACTCCAAAGGTAATCTGGTGGGCATCAATACCGCCATCTTTTCCCGATCTGGCGGCAATCTGGGCATTGGGTTCGCCATTCCCGTCTCCATCGTCCGCCAGGTCATGGAACAGATCATCGCCCACGGGGCGGTGACCCGGGGCTGGGTGGGCATCGAAGTCCAGGAGATCACCCCGGAGATCGCCGAAACCTTCAACCTGAAAAGCACCGAGGGCGCGCTCATCGCCGGCGTGCTGCGCGGCGGCCCCGCCGACCGGGCCGGTATCCATCCCGGCGACGTGCTCCTAGGAGTGGGTGGCAAGCCGGTCCTGGACTCCTCGTCCCTGCTCAACCTGATCGCCGCCCTGCCGCCCGGCAAGGTCGCCCAGCTCAAGCTGCTGCGGGACCAGACCGAAATGCAAATGTTGGTCACCGTGGAGAAGCGGCCCATGCCTCGCAAGGGCGCCAACCGGTAAGGATTGCTCAGGGGCGCGGGTTAAAGTTTCCAGGCCGGGCTCCGATATCTCGCCATGGCCTGGAGACCTGCGCATGCGTATCGCAATCATCGATGACAACCCTGTGAACCTGAAGCTCATGGAGAGCCTGGTAAAGCGGGCCGGTGATTATTCTCCGAACGTGTTCCAGGAATCCGCCACCGGCCTGGAATGGTGCCTGGCCAACAATCCAGATCTTGTCATTGTCGACTACATGATGCCCCACCCCGACGGGCTGGAGTTCATCCGCCGCTTCCGGGCCGAGCCGGCCAACGTCGATGTGCCCATCCTCATGATCACCGCCGATCATGAAAAGGAAACCCGCTATGCAGCCCTGGAAACCGGTGCCAATGATTTCCTGACCAAGCCCATCGACAATTCCGAATTCCGTGCCCGGTTGCGCAACATGCTCTCCTTGCGGCGTAGCCAGAAGGCCCTGGCGGACCGGGCCGCCTGGCTGGCGGAGAAGGTGGCGGAAGCCACCACGGAAATCCTGGACCGGGAGCGGGAAATGGTTACTCGGCTGTCCATGGCCGCCGAGTTCCGGGATCCGGAAACCGGCGCCCACATCCAGCGGATGGCCCACTATTCCCTCCTGATCGCCGACCAGCTGGGCCTCTCCGCCGATGACAAGGACATGATCCTGGGCGCGGCGCCCATGCACGATGTCGGCAAGATCGCCATTCCCGATCACATCCTGTTGAAGCCCGGGCGCCTGGATGATGCCGAACTCGCCATCATGCGTACCCATGCCGAGAAAGGGTATGAAATCCTGCGGGGCAGCAAGTCCAGGATGCTGGACCTGGCGGCCATCATTGCCTGGACTCACCACGAGAAGTTCGACGGCACCGGCTACCCGCGGTGCCTGGCTGGAGAGGATATCCCCCTGCCCGGACGCATCGTCGCAGTCGCAGACGTGTTCGACGCCCTGACCTCCGAGCGGCCCTATAAAAAGGCCTGGGAGCTGGAACGGGCCATTGTTTGGCTGCAAGAGTGCGCCGGGACCCATTTTGACCCGGCCTGCGTGGGGGCGTTTCTGTCCAGGCATGATGACATGCTGGACATCCGCGCCAGCTTCCGGGACGACGTGGTCTCCAATGCACATCTGTAAGGGGCATGAGTGAAATACGTACTCTTCCGACTTCTTCTGGCCTGGCTTTTCGTCACCCCCGCCTGGGCGGCCCAGACCTATACCTTCGCGGTAGTCCCCCAGTTCTCGCCCGTGGACATCGGCACCCGTTGGACGCCCCTGCTCAAGCGTATCGAGTCGGACACCGGGCTGGCGTTTCAATTGCGGGTGTACGAGAAAACGCCAGTGTTTGAAGCGGAATTTCTCAAGGGGATTCCCGACTTCATCTACCTCAATCCCTATCACATGGTCATGGCGGCCCGCGCCCAGGGCTATGTTCCCCTGGCGAAGAGCGCGGAATCCCTGGCCGGCATCCTGGTGGTGGATCGGGAGGGGCCGGTCAAGAACCTCTCCGACCTGAACGGAGCCAGTCTGGTTTTTCCGTCCCCCAACGCCTTCGGTGCTTCCCTGTACATGCGGGCCTTGCTGACCGAAAAGGAGAAGCTCGGTTTCACCCCCGTCTTCGCCGGCACGCACCAGAACGTCTACCGCCACGTGCTGCTGGGGGAGGAAAAGGCGGGGGGCGGCGTGCTGGCTACCCTGGAGCGGGAACCCGCCCCGGTGCGCGCTCGCCTGCATATCCTCTACAAGACGCCCGAAACGCCCTCCCACCCCCTGGCCGCCCACCCCCGGGTGCCCGCCGAGGCCAGGGAAAAGGTCGTGGCCGCGTTGCTGGCGTTGCAGCGCGATCCGGCAGGCAGGAAGCTGCTGGATGACGTGGAGTTGAGCGGCGTCCAGCCCGCGGATTACGCGAAGGATTACCAGCCTCTTGAGCGGCTGCGCCTGGAACGCTATCTGGTGGTGGACAAGAAGTAGGACCATGGCGGCCATACGCGACCTGTTCCGCCTCCTCAGGCCGCGGCAGTTCACCACGCAACTGGGCTTGTTCAACAGCGCCCTGCTGTTGGTCGCTATTCTGGGCTACACGCTGTTCACCAGCCTGGAACAGGCCAACAAGGAAGGCTCCGCCCTCATGGCCCGGATCGGCGGGCTCATGTCCAATCTGGTGGTGTCCGCCACCAGCCAGCTTCTCGTCAGGGATTACGGCGCCGTGGAACATCTCTTGCTGCTGGCCGCCCGGACCCACGGCGAAGTTCAGGCCTTGCGGGTATTCAACGGCCAGGGGCAATTGGTCAGCCAGGTGGTGCGTCCGCCCGGCGGCGTGCCCGCCCCCCAGTTCGACTTCTATACC
>DAOQNK010000023.1:4903-23431 GCA_035332045.1 Thiobacillaceae bacterium
CCAGGTGGTGCGTCCGCCCGGCGGCGTGCCCGCCCCCCAGTTCGACTTCTATACCGCCACCATGCCTGCTGGCGAGGGTGTGCGACGCCAATGGCAGGATGCGAAAGGCCGGGTCCTGGACACGGGGGGGTACAACTGGTGGGCGGACAAGCTGGTGGTCTGGTACCCCCTGGACGGATTCGGCTATTCGGGCTTCCTCCAGGCGGAAGCCGATACCGAGGAGCTCAAATCCAGAATCGGCACCATCATCCTGGACGGCATTTTCTCCGCCTTGATCGCCACCGTCGTGGGCGTCCTGCTCTTGGCGCTATATATGCGCCGGCCGGTGATCGCCATTCGGGATTCCTCCCGTTTTGCCGGCGAGCTGACCCGCAACCTGGGCGATCAGATGCCGGAATTCGAGGGGCCGGAGGAAATCCGCGCCCTGGTCGACGCCCTCAATGAAACATCCCTCTGGCTTTACACCAAGGAGATGTCGGCAGCGGCGGCCCAGCAGCGCCTGGAGGCGGTGTTCGGCAACATTTCCGATGCCCTGGTGACGGTCAATGCCGACGGCATGATCGAAACCGCCAACACGGCGGCGCGGAACCTGTTCGGCCATGCCGAACATGAGCTGGTGGGCATGCAGGTGGCGGAGTTGCTGCCCGAGTGGGAGATATGGAGCGTCGACGAGCGCATGGACAAGCTCGCCCGGGAAACCCTCGCGGCCCGGGCCGACGGTAGCCGCTTTCCCTGCGATGTCACCTTGTCCCGCTTTACCCTGCACGGCCTCCCCTACCGCATCCTGGTGGCCCGGGACATCACCGAGCGCAAGCAGGCCGAGGAGGCGCTGCGGAGCGCCAAGGAGGCCGCCGAGGCCGCGAACCGGATGAAGAGCGAGTTCCTGGCCAACATGAGCCACGAGATTCGCACGCCCATGAACGGTGTGATCGGGATGACCGAACTGGCCCTGGGCACCGATCTGGACGAAGAACAGCGGGAATACCTGGAGCTGGTGCGCTCCTCGGCCAGCCATCTGCTCTCCATCATCAACGACATCCTGGACTTCTCCAAGATCGAAGCCGGCAAGCTGGATATCGCGCCACTGGAATTCGCCCTGCAACCCTTTCTGGAGGATGTCCTGCGTTCCCTGGAAAACCGGGCTCGGGAAAAGGGGCTGACCTTGTCCACCCGGCTGGGTCCGGACTTGCCCGGCTGGGTGACCGCCGATTCCGTCCGGCTGCGCCAGGTGCTGGTGAACCTGCTGGGCAACGCCGTCAAGTTTACCGCCCAGGGCGGCGTGACCCTGATCGTGGAAACCGACGGCGAGGAAGCGAGAAATTCCTTGCATTTCTGTGTGGAGGATACGGGTATCGGCATCGATTCCGGCAAGATCTCCACCATTTTCGATGCCTTTACCCAGGCGGATGGTTCCATTACCCGGAAATATGGCGGCACCGGCCTGGGTTTGAGCATTTCCAGCAAACTGGTGGAGTTGATGGGAGGGCGAATGTGGGCGGAAAGCGAGCCGGGTCAGGGCGCCCGCTTCCACTTCACCCTGAATGTCGGCCAAGCCAGGGGGGGGCAGGCCCGGGGGGGCACATTCCAGGCGGGCAGCGATACGGCCGATTTCCTGCCCACCGATGCTGTCACTGGGCTGAGGGTCCTGCTGGCCGAGGACAATGCCGTGAACCGGAAACTGGCGGTATCCCTCCTCGAGAAGCTGGGCCATCGGGTCACGGAAGCCCATGATGGTGCCCAGGCCATCGCCGCCTTCGCCCCGGACAAATTCGACCTTATCCTGATGGACATGATGATGCCGGAGGTGGACGGCCTCTCGGCCATCCATCGCATTCGTGAACTGGACGCGGGAAACCGCCATCCCGTGCCCATCATCGCCCTTACGGCCCACGCCATGCAGGGGGATCGGGAACGCTTCCTGCAGGAGGGCGCGGATGGTTATGTGGCCAAGCCCATCAATTTCGCCGAGTTGAAGCGGGAGATCGCCCGGGCCATCACGGAGCATTGCGAAAGGACGCCATGAAGGGCCTGATGTTCACGGAATTTCTCGACATGGTCGAGGCACGCTGGTCCCTGGACATGGTGGATCGCATCATCGAGCGGGCTGGTGTGGCCGGCGCCTACACTTCCGTCGGCAATTACCGCCATGGGGAATTGAACGCCCTGGTGGCGGCGCTGGCCGTCGAAACGGAGCAGCCGGTGCCTGACTTGACCCGGGCTTATGGCCGGCATCTGTTCGGCCGCCTGGTCCAGTCCTACCCCAGGGTGGTTCAGGGCATGACCGACAGCCTTGCATGCCTGGCCGGTATCGAGGAGGTCGTCCATGCCGAGGTGCGCAAGCTCTATCCCAACGCGGATCTGCCCGAATTCCACGTTGAGCGGAGACCTGGCGGGGTGATCCTGACCTACTACTCGGCGCATCCCTTCGTCGATCTCGCCCAGGGACTCATCGAAGGCTGCATCCTGTATTTCCGCGACACGCTGGGAGTCCATCGCGAGCCGCCGCCGGCGGGAACCGCCGCCCAAGCCCGCTTCGTCATCTCCGCTGGGGACGCGCCATGAGCGAGGAAGTCTGGAAAGTCCGGTACGAGCGGGAAAGGACCGCCCGCAAAGAAGCCGAGCGCATCCTCGAAGAGAAATCCCAGGACCTCTATCAGAGCAATCAGAGCCTGCGCAGCCTGGCCGCCGAACTGGATGCCCTGGTCAAGGGACGTACCCTGGAACTGAGCCAGGCCCTGGAGAGTGCCGAAGAAGGCCGGACAACCCTGACCGCGCTCAATGAAGAATTGGCCCAGGCCCGGGCCGCGGCGGAGGACGCCAATCGCCTGAAAAGCGAATTCCTGGCCAGCATGAGCCACGAGATACGGACCCCCATGAACGGCATCATCGGCATGGTGGATCTGGCTTTGGAAACCGAGCTGGGGCGCGAGCAGCGGGACTACCTGTCCCTGGTGAAGTCCTCGGCGGAGCATCTGCTCACGGTCATCAACGACATCCTCGATTTTTCGAAGATCGAGGCCGGCAAGCTGGACATCCTGGAAACCGATTTCGACCTGCTCGATCTGGTGGGGGACACCGTGAAAATCCTGGCGTCCAGAGCCGCGGATAAGGGGCTGGCCATGGGCTACGATCTGGCCCCCGGTACGCCCCGCTATGTGACTGGTGATCCGGTCCGGCTCCGGCAGATCTTCATCAATCTGCTGGGCAACGCCATCAAGTTCACGGAGGCGGGCCAGGTCGACCTGGGCGTCACCGTCGTCCAATCGGCGGGCGCGCCGGGCGAAACGGCCCGACTGGAGTTCAGCGTTCGCGATACGGGCATCGGCATCACGCCGGAACACCAAGCGGTCATCTTTTCCGCATTTGCCCAGGGCGATGGCCAAGTGGCCAGGAAATATGGCGGAACCGGCCTGGGCCTGGCCATATGCCGACAACTGGCGGCCATGATGGGCGGGGACATCCAGGTCGAGAGCCGGCCGGGCCAGGGTTCTCGCTTCGTCGTTCAATTGCCTTTGAAACTGGCCGAGGCGCCCGAGGAGGCCCGCCAGAACGCCGCCAACCTGGCCGCGGCCCATATCCTGGTGACCGACGACACCGGGACCAACCGACGGGTCTTGTCCCTTATGCTCGACTACCTGGGTTGCCGGCACGCCGAGGCGGCTGACGGCGCAACAGCCCTGAGTATGCTGGCCGCCGCGGACCGGGCCGGCGATCCCTTCCACGTGGTTCTGCTGGATGCACGGATGCCGGATTTGGATGGATTCCAGGTCGCCGAGGCGATACGCGCCGATCCGGCTCTGGCCCATACTCACCTGCTCATGCTCACTTCCGTGGGTCTGCGCGGCGACGCGGCCCGCTGCAAGGCCCTGGACATGGATGTCTATCTGACCAAGCCCATCGCCCTGTCGGACCTCCGGGAAGCCCTGTCGACGGTGATGGGCCGGGGCGGCGGGGTGGTGGCGTCGGAGAATTTGGCGCCCGTGGAGGGGACAGGGCCGCGCTACCGCGTTCTGCTGGCTGAGGACAACAAGATCAACCAGATGCTGGCGGTCAGGCTACTGGAGAAGCAGGGACATTCGATCCAGGTCGCGGAGCACGGTGGCCTGGCCCTGGAGGCCTGGCGCGCCGGTCAGTTCGATCTGATCCTCATGGACATGATGATGCCGGAGATGGACGGGCTCGAAGCCACCCGGCGGATACGCGCGGAGGAAGCGGCCGCGGGGTGCGGGCATGTACCCATCATCGCCATGACCGCCAATGCCATGCGGGGCGATCGGGAACGCTGTCTGGAGGCCGGCATGGACGGCTACGTGTCCAAGCCGGTCAAGCCTGAAACCTTGTTTGGCGAAATCGCCCGCATCCTGGGTGGAAGGAGCGTCCCGGCGCCCGTGGAAGGGGGCGTGGTGAAGGCAGACCGGGATATCCATGACCGGGCCGATGCCCTGTCCCGCATCGCCGATGACGAGGAACTCCTCGATACCCTCATCGCCATGTTCCAGGAGGATGCGCCCCGCTACCTCTCGGATATCGACGCTGCCCACGGGGCGGGTGATCTGGTCAGGCTGGGCCATGGAGCCCATACCCTCAAGGGGGTCCTCGCCACCTTCTCGGCGCGGCGCGGCGGCCAGGTGGCCAAGGCCCTGGAAGAGGCGGCCAAGACGGGAGACAAGGCCGCCTGCGGCACCCTGGTGGCGCGTCTGCACGACGAAGTGGAGGCTTTCCTGGCGGTGGTTTCCGGACCGCCTCAGACGTAAGTCTTCATGGCCCGGCGGCGGCCCGGCTTCTTCTTCATGATGACCACGCCCTTGACCACGCCCTCGATGCGCTCGATGGGCGTATTGGGGTAGAGCGGGTTGAGGGGCTTCAGCATCCAGCCTTCGGCGTGTTTCACCAGTTGTCGGAAGACGTGGCGGTCTTCCTCCTTCTCCACGGTCTCGATGTAGGCGATCACGAACGAACCGTCCCGGGCCAGTCCTTCAGGCTCCACCACGATGACTTCGCCTTCCTCGAACTCCGGCAGCATGGAATCGCCCAATACCATGAGGGCGTAGGGCTCGGCGGAGGCACAGGCGGAAGCGGCGAGGTCCTGTTCCGGCGGCGCCTCCACGGCGGGTTTGACAGGGATGGGGAAGGGTTTCTGCATCATTTTCCTCGCATGAAATTTCGGTCCAGGTCGGCCAGCGTCAGTTGGAACCAGGTGGGCCGGCCGTGATTGCATTGGTCCGCCCGCTCGGTGGCCTCCATGTCCCGCAGCAGGGCGTTCATCTCCGGTAGGGTGAGGCGCCGGTGAGCCCGCACCGCGCCATGGCAGGCCAGGGTGGCCAGCAGTTCGTTGCGGCGGGCGGTCATGGCGCCGGTGATACCCGACTCCCGGATGTCTTTCAACACTTCCCGGGCCAGGGTCTCCGCGTCGGCCTCCTTGAGCAGGGCCGGCAGGGCCCGCACCGCCAGATGGGTGGGAGAGACCGGCGCCAGTTCGAAGCCCATCTCGGCGAGTCCCGCCCGGGCTTCCTCGGCGGTGGCCATCTCCAGGGACGAGGCCTGGAACACCACGGGGATGAGCAGGGGCTGGCTGGCCACCTGGCGGCTGTCCAGGGCGGCCTTCAGGCGCTCGTAGAGGATGCGCTCGTGGGCGGCGTGCATGTCCACCACGATGAGGCCCCTGGCGTTCTCTGCCAGGACGTAGAGGCCGGAGAGTTGGGCCAGGGCGTAGCCGAGGGGGGGGGATTCGGAATGGGGGACGGATTCCGGAACGCTGCTTCCCTCTGCCTCGGCTCCTCCCCCGGGGGAGGAGGAGGGGGCCGCGAGGGCTTCGGCCACCAGGCCGTAGTAACTCGCCGGTTCGCTGGCCAGGGCCATGGACTGCTGCCGCCAGGCCGTACCGGCTGGTGTTCCCGCAAACCGTTCCCCCCTTTGATAAAGGGGGGTTGGGGGGGATTTCTCCACGTCAACCTCGCCTGACGAGGCCGGTTTCCCCCCCAACCCCCGTTCCAGCACATGGAACACGAACTGGTGCACCCCCCGGCCTTCCCGGAAGCGCACCTCGGTCTTGGCCGGATGCACGTTCACGTCCACCCCTTCCGGCGGCAGTTCCAGGAACAGGATGAAGGCCGGGTGGCGTTCGTGGTGGAGTACGTCCCGGTAGGCCTCCCGGATGGCGTGGGCCAGCAGCTTGTCCCGCACATAGCGGCCGTTGACGAACAGGTACTGGGCGTCGCGGCCGGCCCGGGAATAGGCGGGCAGGCCTGCGAGCCCATATAGCCGCAGAGGACCGGCACCCTCGTCCAGGGTGCGGGCGGCCTCGGCGAATTCCTCCCCCAGCACCTCCAGGGCCCGGCCCTGCCAGCCGGCAGCCGGGAAACGCCGGGCCACCCGGCCGTTGTGGGAGAGGGTGAAGGCGCATTCCGGATGGGCGAGGGCCAGGCGGCGCAGGGTGTCGTCGCAATGACCGTATTCGGTGGCGGGGGTCTTCAGGAACTTGCGCCGGGCCGGGGTGTTGAAGAACAGGTCCCGGGCCTCCACCACCGTGCCCCTGCCCAGGGCGGCGGGCTCGGGCTTGCCCAGGCGGCCATCCAGGGCACCGATCTTCCAGGCATGGGGCTGGTCCGAGGCGCGGCTGGTGACCACCACCCGGGCCACCGAGGCGATGCTGGCCAGGGCCTCGCCCCGGAAGCCCAGGCTGGCCACCCGCTCCAGGTCTTCCAGGCTGGCGATCTTGCTGGTGGCGTGGCGGGTCAGGGCCAGGGGCAGGTCGTCCGGGAGGATGCCCGTGCCGTCGTCGGCCACCCGGATGAGCTTGATGCCGCCCTCCTCCAGGTCCACCCGGATGTCCCGGGCGCCCGCGTCCAGGCTGTTCTCGACCAGTTCCTTGAGGGCCGAGGCGGGTCGTTCCACCACTTCGCCGGCGGCGATCTGGGAGACGAGCAGGTCTGGGAGGAGACGGATGGCGGACATGGCCGGCATTCTACCCGGCCTGGCAACCGCCTCCCCGGCGGTTGGCTTTGAGCTTATTTCAGCAGGAGACGTACCACGGCATGGCGCCTACTTAAACAGGCTCTTAGAGCTTGAAGCGCTCGATCTCCCCCAGCATGGCTTGAGCCAGATCCGTCAATTCCTGGGCCGATCGGGCGGTCTGTCCGGCCGCGTGGCTGTTTTCCTCGGTCATGCGGGCGATGCTTTCCACGTGCTGGGCGATCTCGTGGCTGGCCTGATCCTGCTGCTGCAGGGCATTGGCGATTTCCGCCACGCCCTTGTCAACCTGGCTGGCGCTTTCGTTGATGTGGACGATGGCGCCGCCCGCTTCCTTGGCCATGTCCACGCCAGTACCCACCCGGGTCATGGTCTTCTCCATGATGCCCACGGAATCCCGGGCGCTGGTCTGGATGGTGGTGATCATCTTGCCGATCTGCTGGGTGGACTGGGCGGTGCGCTCCGCCAGTTTGCGCACCTCGTCGGCCACGACCGCGAAGCCGCGGCCCTGTTCTCCGGCTCGGGCGGCCTCGATGGCGGCGTTGAGGGCCAAGAGGTTGGTTTGGTCGGCGATGTCCCGGATGACCTGGACGATGGCGGATATCTCGTTGCTTTGCCGGCCCAGGGCCTCGATGGAACTGGAGCCCTGGCGGACGGCTTCGGCGATATGGCCCATCTCCGAGCCGGCCTTCTGGATGATTTCCCCACCCCGCTGGGAGAGTTCTCCGGACTCCCGGGACGCATTGCCGACATAGCGTGCGTTGCCGGCGAGTTCGGACAGATTGGCGGTCATTTCCTCCACCGCCGAGGCCATGGCCACGGATGCGGCACTTTGCTGCTCGGAGCGCTGGGCCACCTGTTGGGCGGCACCGGCGAGCTGGGTGACGGCGCCCGTGACCTGGTCGATATGGACCCGAACCTGGTTGAGGGACTTGTGCAGGTTGGACATGAGGATGTTGAAGGCCTGGGCCATCAGTCCCGCCTCTTTGTTGAAGGCGGTGTCGTGGCGCGACAGCGCCACCAGTTTGCCGAGATTCAGGTTGTCGGCGATTTCCCTGATCTGACTGGACAGCCGGGACATGGGGCTGGCGATTCGCGAGCCGATGAACCAGGCCAGCAGAATGGCCAGCGTCATGATGGAGGCGGTGAAGAGGGCGCCCTCCTTCAGCGTGGTGGCACGGATGTCGCGCAACTGGTCGGCGGGAAATACCGCCACCAGTTCGCCGCCATTCTTCACCTTGGGCAGGGGCATGCGGGCGACGAAGAGGAATTCGTCCTCGTTGAAGCCGGTTCCCTTGACGGTGTCGGCCATCTGGCGCAGGCGCGGGCCATCAGCGCCCTTGGCGATGAACTCGTGGCTGATTTTCTGGGGCGGAATGGCCTCCGTGAAAGCCGTCTTCTCCTGGCCCGCCGATGTGCCGGAGATTCGCAGGTAAGCCACCGTGGAGGCCTGATACAGGGAAGTGGCGGCACCATCCGCCAGGATCATCTGGTTGCCTCCCTCGATGCCACGGCCAGCCAGATCGGCCACGGCCAACAGGGAAGCTTCCTTGATATGGCGGATTTCGGCGCGCCGTGTTTCGGATCGGTCCAGATACTGCCAGACGCCCGCCGCCAATTGGGAAATCAGGGCCACCCCGGCGATGCCGCCGATGACCGTCGTTTTGATGCTCAGATCCCTCGCCATGGCGATCTCCCCGCGCGCTGGTTCATGGGCCGGCGCGGCGGGCGCGCCGGCCGGCTAGGTTATTTCTTGCTGCCGCACTGCCCGTTTTTGCAGAAGGCCTGGTAGCCCGTATGGCAGGTGACGCAGGTGGAGGCGGCCAAGGGGCCGGTTGGCGCTGTGGCGTCCTTGCCGTCTTCGGTGAACACGTTGTAGGACGGCGTGCCTCCGCTATAGGTGGTCACGAACAGGGCCTTCATGTCCTTCAGGTGCAGGATCAGGTTGGCGCCATCCGGAAACTTGCCGTCGCGGGCGGAGAATGCCTTCATGGCCTCGGGACGGACCAGAATGGCCACCTTGCCAGGGCCGCCCGGGCGCACGCCGCAATAAACCTTTACCGTTTCCTGATAGATGGGGGGCAGCGAGGCGACGTTGGCGCTACAGTCGGGCAGGGCGCCGATCTCGGTCAGGGGCGTCTTGACCGAGGTCCACTTGGCCCAGTCGGCGGGGAGGCTGGCGGCGTGGGACAGGGTCTGGAAAAGGCACAACAGGATGGTTACGGATACAACACGCATGGCTACCTCCTTGGTCATGGTAGGAAACAACCAGCCTGTATCGGAATTTGCTTCGTTCGGCTGAAGGGCTTTATCGGTGCCGCCGCCAACAATTTAATGAAAACTTGATATACATCAACCGCTTGTCTTTGGCCCGGGGTCTCTAGCCGGTCGCCGGGGATAGCGCCGCCAGGGCGCGTTGCCGGACCTTGGCGAGGGGTTTGCCCAGTCCCAGGGGCATGCGCCGGACGAGATCATCCCAGTCCACCGCGTCCAGCAGGTTCTTGAGAGTCAGGCCCAGGTCCGTGTCGCCCTCGATGAGCAGGCGGCGGTTGAAGAACAGGGTGTCCGGGTCTTCCAGGCGCAGGGACAGGCGGGCGAAATCCTCGGCGCTGGCGGTGAAGGTGACGTCCACCGGGCCGGCCTTTTCCGGCCTCAGGCCGCGTTCATGGACCGACAGGTACAGGGACAGGCCCATGTCGTTCACATGGACGCGGAAACGCTTGCCGAAGGCCGCGCTCCAGTCCAGTTCGCCGAGCGTGGGCCAGGCGGCCCGGTTGCAGGCGGCGGCGAAGGCGGCGGAGGGCGGCCAACTGGGCAGGCGGGCGACGACGCGGGCCAGGGGCTTGGGGAAGGCGGGTAGATGGGCGGGCAGCTTCATGGGGCGATGTCCTCCAGATGGCGTTCGGGTTGCCAGGCCATGCCGGCTTCGCCCAGCCAGTAGCCATCGCAGGGCTGGTGGGGCATGAGGGGGGCCAGCTTCGCGGGCGCATCGGCGGCGGCGAGGTTGCCGTCCAGCAGGGCCCGGAACAGGGCGACGACTTTGTCCATGTGGCGGGACTGGGACGAGAGACGCAAGACCGACACGTTCCCGGTGCGCAACTCCTCCAGCCGGTGGGCCAGGCTCATGACCTTGGCGGACTGGGTCTGGATGCCGTTCATGCAGAGGAAGTCCTCGCCCTCCCGGGAGGCCAGCACCAGGCCGTCCGGATGGTCCAGGCAGCGGAACTGGCAGTCGTCCTTCTGCAGGTTGTAGTGGCGGGCGGTGAAGCAGCGGGCGGAGAAGGCCAGGGGCAGGCGGCCGTAGGCGAACAGCTCGGTTTCCATGCCCGCTGGGAATGACGAAGACGCGTGCATGGCCGCCAGCATGTCCCGGGGCATCTCCACCGGCGGCACCCAGCGCACCGCGCCCGACTCCGCCAGCAGGGCCAGGGTGTCAGGGTTGTAGGCGTTGAGGGTGGGGCCGGCGACGAAGGGATGCCTGGCTTCCGCCAGCAGGCGCACCGCGCCCCATTCGTTGGCTTCCACCAGGAAGCGCTCATCGGCGACGACCTTGCGCAGGGCTTTCAGGTCCGACTCGGATTCGATCAGGGTCTGGCTGGACAGCACCGCCTGCTTGCCGGCGGCGGTGAGTTTTTCCGCCAGTTCGATCCAGTCCGGCAGGCGCAGCAGATGCCGGCGGGAGCAGACAGTCTCGCCCAGGTAGACGATGTCCACCGGCCAGGCCGTGGCGGCCTCGTAGAAGGCCAGGGTGTCCTCCCGGGACCAGTAGTAGAGCAGGGGGCCGAGGGCGAGCTTCATGATTGTTTGTCATTCCCGCGCAGGCGGGAATCCAGAGGGTGGGACTGGTCAGATGAATGTCCTGGATTCCCGCCTGCGCGGGAATGACGGAATGGGGTCATTTCCACGGCCGGTAATAGGCGCCCAGGGTGTTCATGCTGCCTTCCGAGACCTTGGCCAGTTCCGCCATCCAGGCGGGCAGGGCCTTGAAGCTTTCCGGGGCGCGCTTCACCGCATCGATGGCGGCCCGCCAGACCTTGGTGACCTGGGCCACGTAGGCGGGGCTGCGCTGGCGGCCCTCGATCTTGACGGCGGCGATGCCCATGCGGGCCATCTCCGGCAGCATTTCCAGGCTGTTGAGGCTGGTGGGTTCCTCCAGGGCGTAGTAGGTCTCGCCCTGGACTTCGAAGCGGCCCTTGCACAGGGTGGGATAGCCCGCCTTCTCGTGGTCGGCGTAGCGGTCGATGAGCACGCCGTTGAGCCGGGTTTCCATGCCCTGGGGTGTCTGTTCCCAGCGCACCGCGTGGCCCGGGGAGCAGGCCCCGAAGGTGTTGGGGGAGTCGCCGCAGGCATAGGAGGAGAGCAGGCAGCGGCCCTCCACCATGACGCAGAGGCCGCCGAAGCCGAACAGCTCGATCTCCACCGGGGTGTTGTTCACCACGTTCTCCACCTGGGGCAGGGACAGCACCCGGGGCAGCACAGCCCGCTGGATGCCGAAGCGTTCCCGGTAGAAGTTGATGGCCTCGTAGCTGGTGGCGGAGCCCTGCACGGAGAGATGCAGGCGCAGGCCGGGATGGGCCTTCACCGCGTAGCCCATGAGGCCCGGGTCGGCCAGGATGATGGCGTTCACCCCCAGGTCGGCGGCGGTGTCCACCGCCTTGTGCCAGCGCGGCAGGGTGGCGGGCTGGGGATAGGTGTTGAGGGCCATGAGCACCTTGCGGCCCTTGGCCTGGGCGTAGCGGATGCCCTCCTTCAGGGACTTCTCGTCGAAGTTGAGGCCAGCGAAGTTGCGCGCGTTGGTGTTGTCCTTGAGGCCCAGGTAGACGCCGTCGGCGCCGTTGTCCACGGCGGCCTTGAGGGCGGGCAGGCTGCCGGCGGGGCAGATCAGTTCGAGCAGGGGCATGGGGTCAGGCGGCTCGGCGGATTTCAGTGTTATTCGCACCTTCTTGTCCGGAATTATGCCGTAAAAAAATCTGGCCCTGGCGGCTGTTGCGCCGTTCCAGTTCGGCGACGAGGGCGTTGACCACGGGCCACTTGCCGGCGCACCAGGCGGGAGCCAGCAGCAACTGTTGCGGGGCGGTGCCGGTGACCCGGTGGTAGACGATGTCCCAGGGCGTGCGCTCGATGAGGTCGGCGGCAATGTCCACGTAGGCTTCCTGACTGAGAGGTTCGTATTCGCCCCGACGCCATTCGTTGGCGAGCTGGGTGCCCTTCACCACGTGCAGGGGGTGGAGCTTGAGGCCGTCGGTGCCCACGTCCAGGACGATGTCCAGGGTCTCCCGGGCGTGCCAGGCTTCCTCGCCGGGCAGGCCGACGATGAGGTGGGTGCAGACGGGGATGTTCAGGGCGCGGGCGGCGCGGGTGGTGTGCATGTATTCCTTCAGGCCGTGGCCCCGGTTGACCCGGGCAAGGCTGTCGTCGAAGGCGGACTGTAGGCCCAGCTCCAGCCACACCTCCATACCCCGGTCGTGGTACTCCGCCAGCAGATCCAGCACCGCCGGCGGCACGCAGTCGGGGCGGGTGCCCACCGACAGGCCGATCATGCCCTCCACCGCCAGGGCCTGGTCGTAGAGGGCCCTGAGCTGGGCCACGTCGGCGTAGGTGTTGGTGTAGGCCTGGAAATAGGCCAGGTACTTGCGCGCCCGGGTGCGCCGGTCGATGCCGCGCCGGCCGGAATCGAGCTGGTCCGAGAGGGGCGCGGGCTGGCGGCCGTTGGGACTGAAGGAGGAATTGTTGCAGAAAGTACAGCCGCCGATGCCCTTGACCCCGTCCCGGTTGGGGCAGGTAAAGCCTGCGTCCAGGGCGATCTTGTGCACCCGTTCGCCGTGCTTGTGGAGCAGGTATTGGCCGAAGGTGTGGACTCGATTGGAAAGTGGGTTCAATTCTTGTCGCGGTAAAGCCAGGCCCCGAACACGATGCCGAACCACACCAGGGCGGTCAAGGCCGGCATGCCCGAGCACTTGTAGCCCAGCATTGGCAGCGTGGCGGCGGTGAGGAAGAGCAGGGCGCGGGGGCCGTTCCAGCGGGTGAGCCTGGCCCGGTCCTCGGCATGCCGGGCGGCGGGCCGGCCGGCTTCCACCCAGACCGGGGCGAGCTGGCCGGCGGCGCCGGTGACCAGGGGCATGAGGAAACCCGGCAGGAAGATACTCAACGGCCCCAGGCTGTTCGGCCCGAACAGGGTGCCGGCCAGGGCGCAGAGAAAGCCCAGGGAGGCGGCCGCCAGCACCGGCTCGGCGCCGTGCCAGGCCAGGAGGCTGGAACGGTGCAGTCGCCACCAGGCCAGGAGCATGCGACTCATCACCCAGAGCCAGGCGGCGCCGCCCAGCCAGGCCAGGGGCGCCCAGGCAGCTTGCCCGACGGCCAGCAGCAGGCTGCCCGGCAGGGCCCATTTCAGGTCGGTACGCAGCCGCGCCGCCACATGGGGATCGGGCCGGTTGGCCGCGGTGGGCATGAGCACCTGAAGGGTGCCCACGGCGGTGAGGCCAACGAAGCCGTAGAGGTTGATGTGCACATGGAAGGCGCGCAAGCCGGCGTGCCACTCGGGAAACACCGGAATCAGCATGGCGGCGACGAGGCCCAGGCCCAGGCAGGCCATGGCCGCCTGGTACCAGGCCAGGCCCGGGTGGGGTTTGCCCAGGGCTTTGCGCCCGGTGGCCCCCATCCAGGCCAGCATGGCCGCGACCCCGGCCAGGGCCAGGCCGGCTGGCAGAACGATCCAGTGGAACTCCAGCAGACCGCCGAACACCGCCAGGGCCAGCCCTCCCGCCGCCAGCATGAGGAAGGGCAGCCGCCCGGTCCAGGCACCCGGCCCCCGCCCCCGGGCCAGCACCGGCACGAAATGCTGCATGGCGGCGGTGATCAGGCTCATGACCCCAACCGCCAACACCAGGTGGGCCCAGAAGGCCGGAGCCGCGTCCACGGCCTTGGGCAGGGCCTGGCCGGCAAGGAAGGCGAGCAGGGTGGCGGCGATGAGGGCGATGAGCATGGCGTCTTCGGGTGGCTTGCTCCCCCTCCCGACCTCCCCCGCGCACGGGGGAGGAGCGTGCTCCCTCCCCGTTCACGGGGAGGGTTGGGGTGGGGAGGGGAAGTTGGGTTTCAGGCTCAAGCCCCCTTCACCACGAAATCGATCGTCACGGCTTGCGGACCCTGGTCCAGATAGTTGACCTCGACGCGATCGCCATAGCGGGCCTGCATCTGCTGCAAGAGCGGAATGGGATTGTGGTCATTGACGAAGCGCATGCGCTCGCCGGGCTGAAGGGCATCCAGGGCCCCGAAGATGGCGGCGTGGCGAAAACGTTTGGCAATGCCCCGGGCGTCGAAGTCGTAGATGCCATCCGGCCGGGAGTGATTGTGAATGGGGATTGGGATTTGCATGATGTGGAATTGGTAATGTGGAGGGCACATGCTTGATGTAATTCCCGAATCGGGCCTTGACGGATGTCATTCGCATTTTTCTCCCAGCCTCATGTTTCCCCACGGAGCATGTCGATTTTTCGACGGATTTCCTTGACAGAGGCGGGCCCTGCGGGAACCATGTCACTGATTGGTATGAAATATCTACAAATGACCCACTATCCGTATTGGGGTGCAAGATCATGAAAACTTCCAGGCTGCCATTCCCGTTCGCCCTTGTCACGCTCTGCGCTGGTCTGTCCTCGGCCTGGGCGGCCCTTCCGATGGCCCCCGCGGGCATCGAGATCGCGGCCGGCAAGGCCGATCGTCCCGCCCAGGACGCGCTCGGGGGCGTGGAACTCATCATCGGCCAAGCCGCCCTCAAAGACACCGAGGGCGCCGTGTGGAAGGCCGCGGATGGCGTCCAGGTCAAGGCCGGAGATACGATCAGCGTGGGCCCGGATGGTCGGGTGCGTATCCAGTTCAAGAATGGCGACGCGCTGCATCTGGGCGGTGGCGCGCTGGCCCAGGTGCTGGCCCCCGATCAGATCCGCCTCTGGAGTGGCCAGGCGGCCATCTATATCCGCGCCGCGGAGGGGGGGCGCCCGCCCCTGGTGGTGGAGGCGCCCGGTGGCAGCCTGGAGGCCACCGGCGGCAAGCTGGGGATGTCGGCGTCGGAGGGCAAGACCGTCACGCGGGCCTACAACAACTGGGAAGCCTGGCGGGACACGGACCGCTACGAGGCCGGCGACGCCCAGCGTGATTGGCGCGTGCTGGCGAGATGGAAGGAGGAGTCGGGTACCGTCTCCGCCTTGGCGGCAGGCCAGCGCCAGGTGTCGGGCGAATCCGCCAAGACCGGCTTGGCCGCGGACGACGAAGTGGTGCTCACCCTGGCCACCAGCCCCGAGGTTCCGGCCCTGAAGCAGGCTCTGCAGGCCCTGGACCAGGGCGACGCCGTCGCCAAACCCCTTTTCACACGGCTGCAAAAAGCCTTCCCGGGCAACGCCGAGGCCGCTTATCACCTGGGCCGTATCGCCCTGGAGGCCGAAGACAACGTGGAAGCCCTGCGCCAGTGGCAGCTCTACAGCCGACTGGATCCGGACGGCGCCGAGCAACTCCAGATCGGCCCCAAGCTGACCCTGTTGATCCACGAAACGTTGAAAGATGAGGTCCGTCGCGCCGTGGCCGCCGAATCCGCCCTCTCCAGCGCCCCGCCGGAGCCCGGCACCGTGGCCGTGCTGCCTTTCGTCAACCGGGGCGACGTGGCCCAGGGCGTCCTGTCCAAGGGCCTCACGGCCATGGTCATCTCGGACCTTTCCAAGGTGCCAGGTGTCAAGGTGCTGGAACGGGCCAGGCTGCAGAAACTCATCGAGGAAATCCAGCTCTCCGAATCCGGGCTGGTGGACGAGAAAAGCGCTTTGCGCGCCGGCCGCCTGATGAAGGCCGAGAAACTCATGCTGGGCGATTACCAGCTTCAGGTCGACAAGAAGTAAGGAGGCATAGCCATGACGCCCATCCGCATCTCACCCCTGGCCGTGGCCGTAGCCCTGGCGCTTCCCCTGCACGCCACCGGCGCCCAGAATCTGAACATCAACGGCATCACCATCGACACCGCCAGCGGCAAGTCCCTGGGCAGCCTCTCCAGCCAGGGTGGCATGGAGGAATTCACCAAGCTCCAGAAAGAGTTGGTGATGACCATCATCAAGCAGCTGGGCATCGACTTCCAGAGCCTGCCGCCCCAGGTGCGGGGCCAGATCGAGAAGCCCCAGACCACCAATCCCCAGGCCCTGGCCTCGTTTTCCAAGGGCCTGGACCTGGCGGACAAGGGCCAGTTCCAGGCGGCGGCTGCCGCCTTCAAGGAAGCGGTGAAGAACGATCCGGGCTTCGCCCTCGCCTCAGGCATGGCCCGGCTGATGCCCCACGTCAACCTGGGCAAGGAACCGGGGGCCGGCGGCAACGCCATGAAAGCCATGCGCCAGGCCGCGAAAAGCGAAGGCCAGCAGCATGCCCATGCGCGGCTCGAGAAGATGAACCAGGCCAGCAAGCATGTGAATGACCTGGGCGTGAGCGATGGCAAAGGCAAGAAGGAGGGGGAGGCGAAGCTGGATCCCATCAACCTGGTGTCCAATGGCGATACCGACAATTTGCAAGGCCCGCCTCCCCTTGGCAGCCCTGACCTCTTGCTTCCAAGGGATGACAAGAATCTGACGGACACCATGCAGCGCGATGCAATCCTGGGTGGTGTGTTTTTGTCCTGGTCTGGATTCGCCGCTGGATACCACGAGTACTATGACGGGGAGAGTTGGATTTCTACGGTGGTCGCCTCCGGGAGTCCGTCTTCTGTCTCGGTTTCATTCAGAAACAATGGGAGTTCCGACGCGCTCGTTGACGCGTCAATCCACATTCATGGCGATATGCTGGCGGAGACTTCGACCCCTGCGGTGGATTTTGTGATTAATTCACAATGCAGCGTTCACAATGAGTCGTGTAGTGGGCTGATAGATAGAGTTAATACTTATTCCAGTAGTAATTATAATTACAGTTACAGTGAATATTATAGCCCGCAGTATTTTTATACAAATCAATGGTCGTATATCGATGGAGTGTGGACGTATAGTGACGTGGGGTCCGGGGCCTATTATTCACTATTCACCCCACAGTTTACTTATAGTGATTGGGGGTATTGGTACCATTCTATTGATTATGGCAATAGTTATGAAGACAGCGCTGGCTTCTGGGTCGCGGGCGAACTCACCCCGGCGGCGAAAATACCCGATTCTGGTACCGCCAACTATACAGGCGGTATGATTGGATATACACAAAATTATGATCTTTTGCTGGGTGCAATGAATTGGGCGGTGAATTTCAATACGCGAACTGTTACGGGAACATTTGACAATATCACTAAGAATGGCCAATCCTGGCTAAATTCCGTCAACGTGAGTGGTGGCTGGAATTCCGGACAGAATTTGGTAACCGCCAACCTCTCGGGCAGCAATGTCACTTCTGGCACGGCGTCCGGTGCATTTTTCGGTCCAAACGCCGAGGAGTTGGGCGGCACCTGGCGAATTAATCACAGCAATGGCGATACGGGATCCGGCATTTTTCTTGGGAAGCCCGGAGGACAACCATTCGAGAGCTACTCAACTGGGCAAGGGCTGCGTTCCACCAAGGCCAAATAACTTGATCAACTGCCAACCATGAATAAAACAATTCTCTCGGCTTGTGTCGCGCTGGCGCTATTGACTGGCTTTGAACCGGCTTTTTCCCAACAAGCGCCATCAGTGGTGTTCAAGCCCACGGTCGTCATCCCCCAGCCCGCCTATAAGCGCCAGGCTGTCAATCACATGAACGCCGGACGATTCCAGGCGGCCTATGATTTGCTCAAGGCCAATCTGGAAGCCAACAGGACGGACATCGACACCCGCTTCATGTTGGCCCAATGCGCGGGGCGCCTGGGCAAAAACGAAGAGGCCCTAGACCTGTACCATGGCATCCTGGCCGAGAATCCGGATTTACCCCGGGTCCGCCTGGAGATGGCGCGGACCTACATGGCCCTGGGCCAGCGGGACAAAGCCCGGGAGGCCTTCGAAGCCGTCCAGGCCACCAATCCGCCCCCCCAGGTGGGGGAGAACATCCAGCGCTTCCTGGACAGCATCGCCGCCCAACGTCCGTGGCAGGCCAGGGTGGCGTTGAGCTACGTGGTGGATACCAACGTCAACAGCACACCGGGCAGCGATCAGGGATTTACCGGCCGGCGCGATACCGGGTGGGGACTGACGGGCAATTATTCCTATACCTTGCCCGTCAAGCCGGACATGGCTTGGCAGTTCGAACTCAATGCCTTCAGTCTGGATTACGGCTCCCTGAACGATAGCGATCAGCTGGTGCTTTCCGCGTCCGCCGGGCCTACCTGGAAAATCGAGGACTGGGTGATATCGGTGCCTGCCATTCTGGACCACACCGATGTGGGCCATGATTATTACAACCATACCTTCGGCCTCTCGCCCCAGGTGCGCTATGCCATCAATCGAGACTTGAGCCTCAACGCCGGGGTATCCATCACCCGACGGGACTACAGTGAATTGCACAAGGACCGGGACGGCTACGCCTATGGCCTGACGCTTTCCCTGCGCCAGCAACTGGAAGACGGGGCCTTCCTGCAGCCTG
>DAOQNK010000023.1:23531-25361 GCA_035332045.1 Thiobacillaceae bacterium
GGCCTGACGCTTTCCCTGCGCCAGCAACTGGAAGACGGGGCCTTCCTGCAGCCTGGAGTCCGGATTACCCAGGAACGGACCCGCCAGGACTACTTCGATGTGGCCAACATTGGTGTCAGCCTGGGCTGGTTCACCAAGCTGCCCTGGCATGGCATGACCCTCTTCGTTCAGCCCTCCATCAACCGGATCGTGAAGGGAGACGTGGACCCCTTCTACAGCGGCCTCGGTTGTTCCGGCTGCGCTGGGACCCAGGCCGACTGGCAGTACCAGTTGTTGACCAACTTGAACCTGCCCCTGGACAAGCAGGGTACCAACCTCTCCATGGGCGTGACCCTGACCCGCAACGATTCCTCCGTTGCGCTGACCGACTACAAGCGGGCCCAGTTGACCCTGATGCTGTCCAGGCGCTTCTGACCGGCCGTCGGCTGGTCAGGTCGCCAAGGTCTGGCCATGTTCCCGGGTGTTGTGGAACTTCACCCGGGGCCAGCGTTCCATGGCCAGGGAGAGATTCACGTGGTTGTCGGCCAGATACACCAGGTTGTCATCCACATCCCGGGCCAGCCGCAGCTGCTGGGCCTTCACGAATTCAGCCAGGTGGGCCGGATCGTCGCAGGTGACCCAGCGGGCGGTGTGGATGCCGGCGGCCTGGAACACGGCGTCCACGCCGTATTCGGTCTTGAGGCGATGCTCCACCACCTCGAACTGGAGTTGCCCCACCGCACCCAGCAACAGACCGCTTTCCACCAGGGGCGCGAACACCTGGATGGCGCCTTCCTCTCCCAGTTCCCGCAATCCCTTCTGTAGCTGTTTGGATTTCAGCGGATCGCGCAGGCGCGGCTTGCTGAAGAGATCCGGGGCGAAATAGGGAATGCCTTTGTAGTGCAAGGATTCGCCCTCGGTCAGGACGTCGCCGATCTGGAGCTGGCCGTGGTTGTGGATGCCGATGATGTCGCCGGCATAGGCCTCCTCCATGCGGGAGCGCTCATTGGCCATGAACACCACGGCATTGGCGATCTTGATTTCCTTGTTGGTGCGGCGCTGCTTCACCTTCATGCCCGGGGAGTACTGGCCCGAGCAGACCCGGAAAAAGGCAATGCGGTCCCGGTGGTTGGGGTCCATGTTGGCCTGGATCTTGAAGACGAAGCCGGAGAAGGCCGGCTCGTCCGGCTCGACGAAACGGCTGCCCGTGGACGTGTCGGCGGCTCGGGGCTGGGGCGGCGGCGCCCAGTCCTTCAAGGCCCGCAGGATTTCCCGCACGCCGAAGTTGTTGATGGCGGAGCCAAAGAATACCGGGGTCTGCTTCCCCTTCAAAAAGTCCTCGAGTTGGAAAGCCGCGCCGGCGCCGCGCACCAGTTCCACTTCCATGTCCAGGGTGTCGAACTCCTGGGAATACTCGTTGCGCAGGCGGTCGATGGCGTCGCCACGCAGGGTGTCGAAGCCCTGGTTGGCCTTCTCCTCGCCGGGAATGAAGTGCAGCACCTCGTCGTTGATGAGGTGGTAGACACCCTGGAAGCGCTTGCCCATGCCGATGGGCCACGTCACCGGGGCGCAGTGGATCTTCAGGATGGACTCGATCTCGTCCAGCAGTTCCAGGGGCTCCCGCACCTCCCGGTCCAGCTTGTTGATGAAGGTGATGATGGGGGTGTCCCGCAGGCGGCAGACCTCCAGCAGCTTGATGGTCTGCTCCTCCACGCCTTTGGCCGCGTCCACCACCATGACCGCCGCGTCCACGGCGGTGAGCACCCGGTAGGTGTCTTCCGAAAAATCCTTGTGGCCCGGGGTGTCCAGCAGGTTGATGACGCAGTCGTCGTACTCGAACTGCATGACGGA
>DAOQNK010000024.1:0-7385 GCA_035332045.1 Thiobacillaceae bacterium
CGAGGAAGCCCCGGGTGGCGGCGTAGTCGGGAAAATCGAAGCGCCGGGTCATCATGGGAGGCTTGGCTTGCACCTGCCAGCCGGCGGGGGGAGTTTCAGACATGACAGACCTCCTCAATAAAGCGGGCCGGGTCGCAACCCTTCTCCGCCAATTCCGACAACAGGCGGTCCAGCTCCGCCAGGTGGTGCTGCTCGTCGGCCAGCAATTCGGCGAACAGGGCGGCCGAGACGTCATCCCGGCAGCGCCGGGCATACGCCAGGGCATCCTGGTAGAGCAGCACCGCGTCCAGTTCCAGTTCCCGGTCGATGCGCAACATTTCCCCCAGGTCCCGGCCGGGGCGCACCGGCCGCAGGCGGGTGCCGTTGGGGGCTTGGCCCAGGCTGAGCAGGTGGCAGATGAGCTGGCCGGCGTGGTTCTGCTCCTCGTTGGCCTCCCGGCGGAAGTAGGCCGCCAGGCCTTCCTCCCCCCAGAGCTGGCAGAGGCAGGCCTGGGTCAGGTACTGCTGCACCACGGAGAGCTCATGGTCCAGGGCCTGGGTCAGAAAGCCGGCCAGACGAGGATTCGCCCACATGGCTCGGCCCTCAGCTCCGGGCAACCTCGCCGTCCCGCCCACCGCCCTCGGCGCTGGGCGAGCCGGGCAGGACGCCCTCCACTTCGGCATGGACCCGGGCGATGATGTGGGCGGCCACCAGGCCGTCGCCCACCCGCTCGCAGGCGTCGGCGCCGGCCCGCACCGCCGCGTTCACGGCGCCGGTCTCGCCGCGCACCAGGACGGTGACGTAACCGCCGCCCACGAATTCGCGCCCTACCAGGCGGACCTCGGCGGCCTTGGTCATGGCGTCCGCCGCTTCGATGGCGGGCACCAGGCCCCGGGTTTCGATCATGCCCAACGCAATTCCAGTCACTGTTGCCATGTCACTTCTCCTTCGTCTTCATTACTGCCGTGAGGGGGCCTGGGCCCGACCCCACCGCGCTTGCTTCACGCACCCGGCGCCTTGGGCAGGATGCCTTCCACCTCGCCGTGGACGCGGGCGATGATGTGGGCGGCCACCAGGCCGTCGCCCACCCGCTCGCAGGCGTCGGCGCCGGCCCGCACCGCCGCGTTCACGGCGCCGGTCTCGCCGCGCACCAGGACGGTGACGTAGCCGCCGCCCACGAACTGGCGGCCGATGAGGCGGACCTCGGCGGCCTTGGTCATGGCATCCGCCGCTTCGATGGCGGGCACCAGGCCCCGGGTTTCGATCATTCCAAGTGCGATTCCAGTCACTGCAGCCATTTCAGTTCTCCTTGCGTTCAGTCAGGTTCGGTTCCCACTCAGGCGGCCTGGGGCAGGACGCCTTCCACTTCGGAATGGACGCGGGCGATGATGTGGGCGGCCACCAGGCCGTCCCCCACCCGCTCGCAGGCGTCGGCGCCGGCGCGCACCGCCGCGTTCACCGCGCCGGTCTCGCCACGCACCATCACGGTGACGTAGCCGCCGCCCACGAATTCGCGGCCCACCAGGCGGACCTCGGCGGCCTTGGTCATGGCGTCCGCCGCTTCGATGGCGGGCACCAGGCCCCGGGTTTCGATCATTCCAAGTGCAATTCCAGTCACAGCAGCCATTTCAGTTCTCCTTCAGGTTGAAAAAACACACAAAAACCAGTGCTGACACCGCCCGGCGGTCAGGCGTCCGGGTCCCATTGATCGATGATGCCGGCGATGGTCAGGTCGGTGAGGACCTTGGGATCGCCCGCCGCATACCGGGCGGCGGAGCCGCTCACGGTGAACACCCACTTCCCCGGCGGCACGCCCACCGGATCGCACGCCACGCTGCGGTTGCCCTTGGGATCGGTCACCACGCGCAGGGACATCTTGTTCAGGCCGCCGACGCGGCGGGTGGCCACCAGTTCGGATTCGACGCGGACGATTTCCATCAGGATTTCTCCTCCGGGCTCCAGTGGTCGATGATCCCGACGATGGTCAGGTCCGACGGAAACTCCTTGGTGCCGGCCGCTTCCCGGGCCGCCGAGGAGCCCACGCAGATCACCCAGTCGCCGGGGATGCAGCCGATGGCATCCACCGCCACCTGGCGGCCGCCCCCCACCTTCTCGCGCACCACCAGCAGGGGCCGGTGGCCCAGCTCGGCGATGCGGTTGGTGGAGACCAGGGTCTTCTCGACTTGCATGATCTTCATGTCAGGCCGCCTCCGTTCCGGCCGTGGCGCGCTGGGTCGGGTTGCTCATGGCTGCACCTCTTCGATGGGGCTGCCGGTGGGCAGGTCCTGCACCGACAGCCAGCACGCCAGGAGGCCCTGGGTGGCCAGGTCGGGGTAACGCGCCTCGATGGCTTCCCGCACCCGGCGGGCCTTGGCCGCCACCCGTTCCCGGGCGCCGGGCACCTTGGCGTCGTAGCGGTAGTGGATGGCGATGGGAATGGGCAGGCCGTGCTTGACGTTCAGGCCCTTGAAGATCTTGATGCCCACGTCCATGTCGCCGGCCCCTTCTTCCACCGTGTGCAGGTGGGCGTAGTAGGCGACATTGCGCATCTGCACTTCCTCGAAGCCGTCGCCGACGCTGATGTAGCGCTCGGCGTGGCCGATGTCCGGATAGCGGCCGTCATAGAGATCGTTCACGTACTCGATCTGGGAGAAGTTGTTCACCAGCAGGTTGGCGAGGAGGCGGCGCATGCCGTCGTGGGGTTCGCCCTGGCCGGCGCCCCAGCCTTCCTTGCGGCTGGTCTGGCGGATGGCCTCGTACACCGCCGCCCGGGCGGCGTCGGCGGAGAGGTGCAGGGTGTCCCGGTACAGCGCGGCGTTGTCCAGGTAGCGATAGGCGGACAGCTCGCCCCTGGCGTCGGGGACGTGGACCTTGATGCTGTCGGTGTCGGTGTCCACGCCGATGAGCAGGATGTCGGTGCTGGCCCCGCAGCAGAAGGCATTCTCGATGGCCTGGCGGAACTGGTTCAGGCGCTCCAGGGCCGCCTCGATGGCGCGGGTTTCGTTGCTGCCGTGGGCGGCGCAGCCTTCATGGCTGGGGTCGGAAGAACTGGTGTGGTAGACCGCGATCTTCAGGTAACGGGTCCCGGCGTCCGCCGTGGTGGGCACGCCCTCGCGGAAGCGGCGCAGCTCGGTGGCGCCCCAGTGGCGCACGTCGGTCTCCACGTCGAACAGGGCGCCGGCATAGGCCTTGCGGCGCGCCAGGGAGGTCAGGGGCAGGCGCAGGATATAGCGGGAGAGGCCCTTGAGGCGGCCGTCGGCGCAGGGGCTGATGTCCACCGCATGGAAGCCGCAATCCAGGAAGAAATTGCGGGTGTCCTGGACCACCTCCAGCTGGGCCCTGATGTCCCGGGCGAACTGGTCCACCGCCGCCTTCAGGGATTGGAAGGCGCAGTAGGCATAGAGGGCCTTCAGGTCCAGGCCGGCCACCCAGGCATCCTCCAGGGTGGCGGGGGGCAGGGGGTAGCCCAGCCGCTCCAGGGCGATCCGCTCGGCCCGGACGGGAAAATCATCCAGGTGCTGCAAGGCGGAAAGGGACTTCAGGACGGGCACGATGGCATCGAAACGTCCCTTCACCGAATCCTCGCAATGGGCCAGGCGGGCGTTCATGGACCGGTTGGCCAGGGCGTGGCGGGGCAGTCCGGAGCCGCCCGGCGAAGGCGCCGTCTCGGCCGGCCGGGTCTGCATGATGGCGGCGGGCGTGCCCAGTCCATAGGGGGCGTGGGCGGCATGCTGGCCGCGCTGGGCCTTGGCTCGCAGGGCGTAGGCGTTGCGGGTGTTCATGGCCGGTTCCGCCCCTTAGCCCCGGGCGCCGCCGGACACGGTGATGACCGCGCCCTTGCCGGCGTTGCCGCTGCTGCCGGTGACCCGGGCCAGGGGCACCTCGGGCTTCTCCATCGCCTTGTTGGCCCGGGCGCTGGCGCCCATGCCGCGGCCACCGCCCCGCAGGGTGGGGTTGCGACCCTGGGCCCAGCGGCCCTCGGTGCCGGTGACCCGCTCGCTGCGGCCCCAGTCGTCGCCGGTGATGCGCCGGCCGGCATCGCGGCCTTCGCCGGTGATGCGCTCGCCCTGGACGGCGGCTTCGGCCACCTCGGCCAGGGCCTGGCGCGGGGCGGGGGCATAGCCGGATTCATCCCGGTAGCGGAACTCCGGCGTGCCCGACACCAGGCCGGCAGCCATGTTCACGGGACCGGTGATGCGCCCGGCGCCGCCGTAGCCGGTGCCGGTGATGCGGCCCCGGGCGTCGCCGGCCGGGCTGCTGACGCTGAAGGTCTCGGGCGGCGGCATGGCGGGCGCCCGGCTCATGGCCATGGCCCGGGGCCGGCCCGGCGGCTGGAAGCGCGGATGGGCCTGCAAGGAACGGGGAGCTTCGGGCGCCGGTTCATGGGCGCAGCCGCAGGCGCCGCCCATCTGTTCGCTGGCGGCATAGGGCGTGCCGCTGATGGCCAGCCGGCTGCCCGGTTCGTCGCCGGTGACCCGCTGGGAAGCGCCCATGGGCGTGCCGGAGACCGCCTGGCCGTGCAGGGTATGGGTCACGTCCACCTTGGCGGCGGGCGCGAAGGGCGCGGGTGAGGCAGCGCAGGCGACGGCATCGCCGCCGGCATAGTCGATGCCGGTGACGCGCTGGCACCCGCCCCGCTCGTCACCCGACATTTTTGGGGGCCGTGCGCCCGCCAGGATGCCGCCGGTCAGGGGACGTCCCGCCAGGGTGTGCATCTCCCGCACCTTGGCCGGCGCTTGCCCAGGGGTTGCGCCGCGCTCGTACTGGGAGCCGGTGAGGCGGCCCTCGGCCCGGGGTTCGTTGCCGGTGACCTGGCCGGTGCGCTCCACCAAGTTGCCGGTGATGCGCTGTCCTCCCACGCTGGCGGCCTCGCCCACTTTATCCGGCCCGGACGCGGGCCGGGTCTGGCAGACATGGCTGAACTGCTCGTTGGACAGATACTCGGTGCCGGAGACGGCGCGGCAGGCACCGGCCTCGTCGCCCGTCACCTTGATGGAGCGGCCGATCTCGATGCCGGACACGGGCCGGCCGGCGATGGTGTGGGTCAGGGCCACCTTGCTGGGGCCGTTGATGGTGAGCCGTGAAACCCCCGCATCGTTGTACTGGGAGCCGGTGATGCCCCGCTGGGCGCCCGCTTCGCCGCCGGTGACCGACACCTGCCGGGCTTCGTCGCTGCCGCTGACGGCCAGGCCCTTGCGGGCGGTCATGCCCACGGGCGCTTTTTCCGGCCGGGCCGTGAAGCCCTTGCCGGCGCAGAACTCGGAAAAGTTTTCGCTGCCCAGGTACTCGGTGCCGGTGACGGGCTTGCAGGTGCCGGCTTCGCCACCGGTGACGCTGACCGACCGGCGCACCTCGGTGCCGCTCACCACCTGGCCCCGGCTGGTGGCGGACGCCCCCACCTTGGCGGGCGCGGGCGCCGGGCGGATGGCGCAGAAGGCCTCGAACTGCTCGCTGCCGATGTATTCGGTGCCGGTGATGGCGCGGCAGGAGCCGGATTCGCTGCCGGTCACCTTCGGCGTGCGCTCCACCTGGGTGCCGGTGACGGGCTGGCCGGACAGGGTGGTGCCGGTCTCCACCTTGGCGGGAGCCTCCGCCGGGGGGCGCACACGGCCGGTGGGGCGGGCCGCGGGGGCGTCGCCCCGGCCTTTCAGGCTTTGTTCCATGCGGCGTTGGCGGGCCTGGTCCTGGCCGGCGCCGCTGCTTCCCTGGCCGAGGCCGCCGGGCCGGAGCGGGGCCTTGATGGCGGCCTTGCCCTGGGTGGAGAGGGCCTGGCGGCGCTGGCGGCAGTAGTCCCGCATGCTCTGGTCGTTCTCGCCGGCCAGGGCCAGGGCGGCGGTGGGCGCCTGCTCCAGCACGGCACAGGCGATGTCGAGGGCGACTTCTTCCACCGGGGCCGGCGGGGTTTGGGGCTCGGCCGAAGCGGACGTGGAGGTGGGCGTGGCGGCGGGGGCCGCGCTTGCCGAGGGAATCCGGTCTCGCTGGCTGGCCGCGACGCTCTGGCGCGTCACCAGGCCAATGCCCTTCTTGCCGGTCTGGGACAACATGGCTCGCCGGGCCCGGGCCAGTTCCTTGCCGCTCAGAGCCGTCAGTTCGATGGTCGCAGTCTGTTCAGACATCTCGTTTCCTCTTGCGGTTGTTCGATCCTTGTCCCGGGCCGCGGGGGGACGGGAGAAACCGCTCCCGCCACCCGCTGGGTCCACCAGACGGTTCGTACTCTAGGGAAGGGAAACAATGAACAAAAGTTAATTGTTATTATGTTGTTTATTTACTTTAGTAAATTGAAAGGACGGGCCATGCGACTGCGCAATGTCACCTTGCATCAACTGCGTCTGTTTCAAAGTCTGGGCACCCATCTGAGCTATACGCGGGTCGCCGAGGAGCTGTTCCTGACCCAGCCGGCCGTGTCCATCCAGATCAAGCGCCTGGAGGAAAGCGTGGGCCTGCCGCTGGTGGAACAGTTGGGGAAGAAGCTGTTCCTCACCGAGGCGGGCAAGGAACTGTTCGAGGCCAGTCGCGACGTCCTGGACCGCCTGCGGGTGCTGAACGAGGACATGATCGGCATGGAGAAGGGGGTGAAGGGCCCCATCAAGCTGTCCGCCATCACCACCGCCAAGTACTTCATGCCCCACCTGCTGGGCGTGTTCGTGCGCGATTACCCGGAGGTGGAGCCCCGGCTCACCATTACCAACCAGTCGCGGGTGGTGGAGCGTTTGGAGAACAACCTGGACGATCTGGTGATCATGGGCACCCTGCCCGAGAACCTGGACCTGGTGGCGGAATACTTCCTCGACAATCCCATCGTGGTGGTCGCCCACCCGGACCACCCCCTGGTGGGCCAGAAGAACATTCCCCTGGCGCGCATCGCCGAGGAGCGCTTCCTGTCCCGGGAGCCCGGCTCGGGTACCCGGGCGGCGCGCACCCGCCTCTTCGCCGACCATGGCCTCAAGGCCAACGTCTACATGGAACTGGGCAGCAGCGAAGCCATCAAGCAGGCGGTGATGGCGGGCCTGGGCATCTCCGTGCTATCCCGCCACAACCTGGCCCTGGAACTGGAAACCGGCTTGCTGGCGGTGCTGGACGTGGAGCACTTCCCCCTCGTGCGGCAGTGGTACGCCGTGCACCAGAAGGGCAAGAAGCTCTCCAGCACCGCCCGCATGTTCCTGGATTTCCTGCTGCGCGACGGCGTGCGCATCTGGCAGGAAGTTCAGCCCCACATACGCAAGCCGCCAGGGACCGCCGGGACGGGGAAGAAGGGGCGGCGGGGCGCCTGAATTGCGTGGGTACCCGGCCCGCCGGCCGGGCTGTCGCGCCGGCGGCGGCGTGGGGCGATGGCCGTACCGTCCTGAACGGCCGCGAGTGGTCAGACGCAGCCGGTCGGCTGGGGCAGGCCGCCGTACTTGGTGATC
>DAOQNK010000024.1:7485-21395 GCA_035332045.1 Thiobacillaceae bacterium
CGCGAGTGGTCAGACGCAGCCGGTCGGCTGGGGCAGGCCGCCGTACTTGGTGATCATTTTCATGGGGCCGCGGGGGAAGAGCTCGTAGAGCTTCTGGGCCTTGCGGTCCATGCCATGCATCTTGGCGAAATCGCGGATGGGCGGCACGGCCTGGGTCGCGCTGAAGACTTCACGGGCCGACAGAATGAATTGCACGTGTTCGTCGGTCAGTTCGAAGTTGTCGTCCAGGCGGGCGAGTTCGTACATGACCTCCTCGGTCCAGATGGAGGGGTCTACCAGATAGCCGTTGCCGGTCAGTTCGAGTTCCATGGGGTGTCCTAATGGTTGAGTATTCGTGTCAAGTATACCCGATCCGAGGGTCAATTCACGAGAGGGCATCCGTACCAGGGCGGCCTGCCCGGATGCAGGCGCCCGGTGCCAGCCGGGCGCTCGTCAACCCGTGAACTTCACGAGGCGGGTGACCTGGATGTCGGAGATGAACACGACACCGGAATGCTTGCTGAAAAAGGGCGCGTAGCCCTCCAGCAGGGGCTTCACCAGGTCCTCGGGCACCGCGACGATGATCATGATCAGCACCGCGTCCTCGTTGAACATCAGATGGCCCTCGTGGAAGCCGTGCTGGCCCTTGCCGGACAGGTTGTTGACGATGGTGTAGCCGCTGACGCCGGCCCGATCCAGCAGGTCGGTGGCGAACTCCTGGTGGGCCCCTTCGAGGATGATCTCCAGCTTCTTCAGCGCACTGAAATTGAGGTTTTTCATGCCGCGCACTCCTTGATGTCTTCGACGGGTGGGGCGGCCGGGCCGTCGAGCCGCCGCCAGCCGCCGTCTTCGAACAGTTGGATGAATCCCGTTTCCGGATCCAGGATGACCAGGCGTATCCAGGCGTTGTGGACCAGGTTCTTGACCTTGACGACCCGCTCGATGGCCCGTGTGGCCTGGCTGAAGGGCGCTTCGATGAGGGTGAGCAGGCGCAGGGGCTCATGGTAGGGATGGCCGTCCTTCAGCACGGTCTGGGCCGGCAGGCCGGTGCGCAGGTCGGAGAGGTTCCCGGTCATCACGCCGAAGCGGCCGGCCACGTTGTGGTAGGCCTTGCTGCCGCTGCCGTAGCGCTCGTTGTCCACGGCGGAGAAGTAATGCTCCATGTTGATCCACTGCCCCACCACCAGGGGTCCGGCCAGGATGTTTTCCAGGAGCCGGCCCTTGGGATCCTCGCGATAGTCGTAGGAGTTGAGGAACACCCGCCCCTCCAGGTCCATGTGCTCGGTGACGGAGCGGCGGGCGATGATGAAGGCGGCGTTGCGGGCGAGGCCCCATTCCGGTCGGGCCTGGGACCAGTCCGCGGCGTTGCGCTGGGCCAGGCGGTAGGCCCGGGCGGGATCGGCCTGGGACAGGGCGGGTTCCAGGGTCGGCAGCCGTTCTGCGGCGGCGAGGCGCGAGGCCGCCTGCAGGCCATGGCTGAGCCGCTCCAGGTAGACCAGGTGGGTGCTGGGCAGCAGGTCCAGATCGTGCAGTTGCAGCTGGTCGGTCGTGGTGTTGTGCAAGGCGGGCACGAACCAGGTGTCGGCCGGGATGTGGATGCCCTGACCGTTCAGCACCTCGCGCACCGCGGGCTTGTTGGCGATCTGGGCCAGCACCCGGGCGTTGACCAGGCCGTGGTTGCCGCCGCAGGCGCCGCAGTCCAGGGCGGACTCGTAGGGATTGTTCTCCGAGCGGCTGCCGTGGCCCGCCACCAGCACGAAGCGGGAGAAGGCAGTCGTCAGGCCGATGGAGCGCAGGGCCACGGCCACGTAGTTCACCTGTTCATCCAGGCTGAAGCCGATACGGCCCAGGCGCTCCATCTGGATCTGGGCGTAACCCCGGTCTATGCGGTAGTGCTGGCGCAGGCGCTCGATGAAGCGGGCCTCGGCCGGGGCATCCAGGTTGAAGCGGAGGGCGAGGCCGGTGGTGCCTTCCCGGTTGCCCAGGGCGGTTTCCCGCAGCTCGCGGATCATCTCGTCGGTGATGGCCTCGCGCGCGATGTCCAGTTCGCGGCTCACGGCCTTGACGATGAGGGCCCGCTGCAGGGAGCGGATGATGGAGTCCGCCTGGTCCCGGGAAAGCTTGTCCAGCAGCAGGCGGCTGTCGGTCTTGTCCGGGTGCAGGCGGCTGCGCCAGCGGTGATAGGCCAGGGGCGCCAGGCTCTTGCCGAACATGTCCAGGCCGAACAGCAGGCCGATGGCTTCGACGGTGATGTAGGGCGACAGCACCGAGGCCTTGAGTTCGTGGAACACGTGCTCCAGGACGGAGAGCAGGGCTTCCTGGTCGCCGGCCCGGGCGATGTCCAGCTCCAGCACCAGGTTCTTGGGCGAGACCACCACGGGGCAGAGCTGGGTCTCGCTGCCCTTGTCCAGGCCGATGAAGCCCACCGGTATGCCGAAAAAGCCGGCGATGCCGAAGGTCTGGTAGTCGCCGACCTTTTCCAGATGCCGGCGGATGCGCTCGGAGCGCACGTCGATGCAGAACAGGGCTTGGGCGAAGGGGCGCTTGTCCCGCCCGGGAGCCGGAGCCGGGCTCAGGCCCCGCAACAGCCTTTCCAGGTAGCGGGCTTCCAGGGCGTGCAGCCAGAGGGGGCCTTCCGCCCGCTCCACGCCGTCCAGGCAGGTCAGCAGGCCGTCGAGTCGGGCCGTATCCAGACGCCGCAGGGCCTCGCCCTGGCCGGCGAGATCGGCCAGCGTGGCCAGGGCCGCGGCCAGGCGCCGTGCCTCGTCTTCCCGCTTGCGGGCCAGGTAGCCGGGCAGCAGGCCCAGCACGCGCTTCTCGCTCCGGCAGGCCAGGGCATCCTCCACCGCGTGGGCCATGGCGGGCAGCACCCGTCCGCCGTGGAATTCCTGGCGCAGGTAGGCTTGCTCGGGATGGGTCTCGATGAAGCGGACCAGTGCCGCCAGGGTGGCCGGCGTCTTGCGGTGGCCGGCGTGCTCCCGCAGCAGGGCCAGGCCCAGGACCAGGCGTAGGGCCAGGTAGTCCACCAGGTCGGCGGGGTACTGGCGGCTCCACAGGTGCTTCTTGGCGGCGGCGCGCCAGCGGATGAAGCCGGCCCAGCCATGCAACCGGGTGAGCTCGGCGGTGAAGTAGTCCATCCAGGCGTCCTCGGGCACGCCCAGTTCGTGCATGACATGGCTGATGAGGCCCTCGGGGGTTTCGTCCACCTCAAGGATGCGTTGGATGTGCAGGCCGCGCAGGAAGAGCCGCAGGTTGTGGCGGGCCACCGCGCTCCAGGCCGAAAACAGGCCCCGCTCCCGGTCCGGCATGCGCCATACGGACTGACCTTCGTCGAAGAAATCCAGGCAGCTCTTGATGACCAGTTCGTCCAGGGTGGCGCCGATGGCGGTGCCGAACAAACCGTCGAGGGTTTCGTAGAGGGGGCGGTCCGGCCCCGCCGCGTGCCGCGTCAGAGCGGCCAGGGTGGCGGGGTCGATGTCCCGGCCGGGCAGCGGCCTGCCGTCGAGGAGGGCCTGGATGTCCCGGGCGTCGGCCAGGGTGGGCCGCCAATCCTGGGTATCTCTGGTTTGGGTGAGCAGGGCCATGATGAGGCGCTGGCGATCCAGGCCGTCCGGCCCGGGTTCGCGGCCCAGGTGCCGGGCCACGGCGCCGGCCAGATGGGCTGGATCCACCTTGCCCTGCGCCAGGTAGCGCTGGTAGTCGGCCCGGGCCAGATAGCCCCGGCCGTGGAAGAGCCGCCTGCCTTCCCGCACCGCCTCGTGAAAGGGCAGGTGTTCGAGCCCATACAGGGGGTTGTGGTGGATGAAGGTGCGCATGGGCCAGAAATAGGGGATGGCCTCGCCGGCCATGTGCACGGTGCTGCGGATGGCCAGCCGCTTGCCCAGGCTCAGGCGGGACGCGGCGCTCGGGACGGTCTTCATGGGCTGCCTCCGGCCAGATAGAGGCCGCAGGCCACGAAGATCGCCAGCGCCGCCACGCCAAGGCGACTGTGGGTCTGACCCAGGTCCTCGACCGGACCGGGCGCGGCGCGCCCGGCGAGGAAGCCTTGCAGCAGCCGCGCCGCCGCCCAGCCCCATAGCAGCCAGATGCCCAGGACCGCGGGCAGGGCGGCACCGGGTAGGCGATGGAGCAGGTCCAGCAAGACGAAGAAGCCGGGAAAGGGCGGCGTCGCTACGGCCGCCAGGGTGGTGGCCGTCAGCAGTCCGGCCAGGCGCGGCGCGGCGTGGCCCAGGCCCTGGCAGAGCCCGGCGTGGGCGGCGCCGAAGCGACGCGCCAGGGCGCCGTCCAGCAGGACCATGAGGGCGGCGGGTAGGGTCAGGGCCAGGGTGAACAGTCCCAGGCGCGAGATGTCGGCGCCAGCGGCGGCCAAACCCCAGGCCAGGGCGGCGGCGGAGGTGGCCAGGGCGGTGGCATGGCGGCCCAGGTCCCGCACCGTCAGCAGGCGCAGGGCATAGAAGCCGGAGGTCGACAGCGCCCAGGCCAGAAACCAGGAGGGGGCGGGCTGCGGCGACAGGTGCAGCAGCAGTACGCCGATCTGGGGCCAGAGCAGGATCAGCGCGAACCGGGCGGCGGGGCGGCCCGCCCGGGGCAGGACCGCGTTGAATCCGGCGCTGAGGGGATACAGGGGCAGGAAGAGGGCGGCCGCCAGCAGAAAGGCCATGTCACACCCACCTGGACCAGACATTGAGCCGCCGGGAGGTGTCCAGCACCCTCTGGGACAGCCAGGCATACAGGTCGGCCACGTAGAACTCCCGGGAGACGAGGGAATAGAGCGTCAGCTGGAGCGGCGATGCGCGGCCCGTCCGGCGGCCGCCGCTGGCCAGGTTGTAGAAGGCGGCCAGCCAGCCCAGCACCACCACCAGGGTGATGGCCGTGACCAGGCCATAGAACAGCGGCAGGGGAATGCTGGCCGCCGCGTACAGGGCCTGGCTGAAGGCTGCGTCCGGGTACAGGAAGCGGCCGAAGGCGTGTTCCATCAGGGTGTAGCCGGCCACCACGATGGTCAGGGACAGGATGATCATGGCCATCATCCGCCAGGGATTTTCGGCCTGGAGCCGGTAGGTGGCGAAGAGCAGCTGGGCGCCGGTCACCCAGCCGAAGAACAGCAGGATGACGGCCCCCTGCTCGCCCACGAATCCGCCGCCCAGGAACCAGCGGGTCAGGCCCAGCAGCAGGAAGGGCACGATCACCGTGATGGCCGCCGCCATCAGCCAGGGCAGCCGGGAGCCGCCGGGCCGGCGTTCCACCACGAAGGTGTAGACCTCGTCGTGGGGCACGCCGTCGTCCTTGCGGGCGACGCCGATCATCCCGCCGGCCCCCAGGAAGAGGGTGCCCTTGAACAAGCCATGGGCGATCAGGTGGTAGATGGCCAGGGAGAAGGCTCCCACGCCGCACTCCACGAACATGAAGCCCATCTGCCCCATGGTGGAGTAGCCCAGGGCCTTCTTGATGTCGTTCTGGGTCAGCATGAGCACCGACCCGAGGAGGGCAGTCACCAGGCCCACGGCGAACACCAGGTGCAACACCTCGCCGGCGTGGACGTAGACCGGCGCGAAGCGGTTGAGGAGGAAGCCTCCGGCGTTGACGATGCCGGCGTGCATCAAGGCCGACACCGGGGTGGGGCCTTCCATGGTGTAGGGGAGCCAGGTGTGCAGCGGAAACTGGGCCGAACGGGCGAAAGCGGCCAGGGCCACCAGCAGCCCCACGCTGGGCGCGAGGGGCAGGCCCAGCACCGTGCCGGCGTGGGGATCGGCCGCCAGCCGCTGGAACAGCTCCGCCAGGGACAGGGTGTCATAGGCCTGGTAGAGCAACAGGGCCGCCAACACCAGGGGCAGGTCGCCCAGGCGGAAGGTGAACAGGGTCCAGAAGGCGTAGCGCTGGGCCGACGGCCGGTTCAAGTCATGGCCCAGCAGGAAGTACAGCAGCACGCCCACCAGATGCCAGGCCACCAGCAGGGTGACGAGGTCGCCGGCGCTGACCATGAGCAGGATGGTCATGGTCATCAGGTCCAGCAGCACGAAGAAGCGCGTGTAGCCGGGGTCCTCGGCCATGTAGCGGACGGAATAGACGTGTACGACCAGGCTGATGGCCGAGACCAGGAGCGCCATGACGCTGCCCAGGGGGTCCAGATAGAGGCTGGCCCAGCCGAAATCCACCGTGCTCGGCGGACCCATGTCCAGGCGCTGGAGCAGCAGGCCCAGGGCCAGGGCGCAGGTCAGCGCCGCGAAGCCGACGCTCAGGCGAGCCAGTTGGTGCCGGCGCCCCGCCAGCCGGCCGGACAACAGGCCGATCAGGATCGCCGAGGCCAGGGGCGCGGCGGGAAGCAGGACAGCAAGTTCATGCATGGCGTCAGCGTTTGGCGGCCCCGATGCCAGGCCGCGCCTGGTACCCGGGTCGGACAGTGAGAGGACGCGTCCATCTTAGCGGCCCGTCGCATAAACAAAGATTTTTGTTATTTATGTCATGCATTAACCCTGGTTAATTCTGTGTCGCGCCTTCAACCCACGCCCAAGACCCCGGCCCGCACCTGCGTAAGCCGGCGCGGACCTTGCCGGCAGGGCTACGTCAGGCCGCCTGGAGGTCGTAGCGTCGCGCCAGGGTGGTCAAGGCCAGGTTCTTGCTGGGGAACAGGTTGCCCGCGCCGATGACGTCGTCCAGCCCCGCCCGGATGAGGGTTTCCCGCACCGGTTTCTTGAGTCCGGAAAACATGAGCGTGACGCCCGCGGAGGCGAGGTCGTGGGTCAGGCTGCGGAGTTTTTCCTCGCCTGTGGCATCGATGCGGTTGATGCCGTTGCCGATCACCAGAACCGCCCGGGCCTGGGGGAATTGGGCCAGGGACTTCATGACCGCTTCTTCGAAGTAGGCCGAGTTGATGAACACCAGGGACGCGTCGAAGCGCAGCACCACGTAGTGTTCGCTGATGGGCGGCAGATCGTTGCTGACGGCCCCCGCCAGGGTGCCATCCCGGGTCTTGCCCAGGATTTCGCTGCGCGGCTGCATGGCCCCATGCAGGAACACCAGGATGGTTAGCACCACCCCCGCCAGCACGCCGTTGGCCAGCTGGGGCGCCATCCAAAGGGTGGCGAGGAAAGTCAGCAGGCCCACGATCCCATCGCTGGGACGCACGTTCCAGGCGTGGCGCAGGGGCTTGAAATCGAGCAGGCTGAACACCGCGCTCATGACGATGGCGGCCAGCACGGACTGGGGCAGGTGGTAGAAATATTTCGTCAGGAACAGCATGGTGACCAGCACGCCCACGGCGCTGACGATGGCGTAGAAGCCGGTGCGAGCGCCGGACCGGGCCGCCACCGCCGAACGGGAGAACGAGCCCGATACGGTGTAGCTCTGGAAGAAACTGCCGACGATGTTGGCCAGACCCTGGCCGATGAGCTCCTGGTTGGGGTCCAGCTTTTCCCGGCTCTGGGCGGCCAGGGCCCGGGAGATGGACGTTGCTTCCATGAAGCCGATCAAGGCCATCACGAAGGCGGTGCCCAAGAGGCCACCCATCACGCCGAAGTCCAGTTGCGGTGTCTGGAAGGCGGGCAGGCCGGCGGGGATGTTGCCCACGACCTGGCCGCCGCCCGTGAGCTTGATGCCGCCGTTCTGGATGCCGGCGAATCGCCAGGCCGGGTGGAGAAAGCCGGCGTCCACGGCCCGGTATACCGTTTGGCCCTGGCTGTTCTGCGCGGGTGCCAGGGCGTATTCATAGGCGCTGACCTTGAGGCCATAGAGCTCCTTCTTGATGCCCCGTTCCTGGCCGTCCAGGCGCAGCGCCTCGGCCTCCAGGGTGTAATCGTGTTCCGCTTCGCTCCGGGAGGCGTTGGCCTTGCGTACTTCCCCCTGGCGCTGCTTCACCGCCGCGAGCTCGGCATCCAGGCGGGCCACCCGCTGGAACGTGGCCAGGGCGGCGGCGTCCTCGATCTGCGCCGGGGTCACCAGGGCGGTTTTCTCGAAGCCTGTCATCGCCGACAGCAGGGTGCCCAGCACCACCACCGCCAGCACGCCAGGGATGCGGGGGGTGAAGGACTTCATCAAGGCGAGCAGCGCCAGGGTGCCCATGCCGAAGACAATGGTGGGCCAGTGGGCCAGCGGCAGTTGCTGGATCACGTGCCAGAGGTCGCGCAGGAACATGTCCGAACGCGGCATGGGCACATTGATGAAGGTGTTGAGCAGGGACAGGCCGATGATCAGCGCGGCGGCATTGGTAAAGCCATTGATGACCGGGTGGGAAGCGAGGTTGATCAGCACGCCCATGCGCAGGAAGCCCAGGCCGAAACGCATCACGCCCACCATCAGGGCCAGGGTCATGGACAGGGCGATGAATTCCTCGCTGCCTCGGCTGGCCAGAGGCGCGATGGCGGCGGCGGACATCAGGGAGAGCAGGGCCACCGGGCCGGTGTGCAGGAAGCGGGAAGCCCCCCACAGGGAGGCGATCATCACTGGCAGGAAGGAGGCATACAGGCCGTACACCACGGGCAGGCCCGCCAGGGCCGCATAGGCCATGGCCTGGGGGACCAGGATCAGGGCGACGCTGAGGCCCGCCACCAGATCCCCGCGCAAGTCATCGGCCCGAGGGGGAAACCAGCCGAGAAAGGGAAAGAGGCGTCGTAATGCGCCGCGTCGGACCGTGGAATCGGAGGCAAGCATCGGCCACTCCTCAAGCCGCGTTGGAGAGGGGCGGCGCGCCCCTTTCCGCGTCGAGGGAGCCGGCCGCCACAGCCTGGGGACTCACCAGGACCACCGGAATGGGCAGGATGTGCTGGCCGCCGTTGAGCAAGCTGCGTCCCAGATAGCCAGATTCGTTGCACACCAGAAAGCTGATCTCGGGACGCCGGCGCAGAGCCTGGGCCAGAGCCCGGGAAGGCTCGCTGTTGAGCGTGACCAGTTGCGGCTCGATGCCGGCTTCCGCCAGTTCGGTGCGGTAGGCCGCCAGCAGCGACAGGGCCTCCTTGCGGGTTTGCAGGGTCAGCACGGTCAGCCCGTACTGCATGCGCCCGCAGGTGCGAAGCACGTAGTGCATCAGTTCCTCGGGCAGTTCGCTGCCCAGGTACAGACCGACATGGGCGCCGGGGCGCGCGCTCTCGCCGGCGCCGGGCAGGATGGCGGCATCGGCGCGGGATACCCGGGGCATGCCCGAGAGGACGGCATCCTTCTCGACACGACCGAGATACTCGCCCGCATGGGCATAGGCCAGGGCGTTCAACATGCGCTTGATGTGGGCGGAAAGGGGCATGATTTTTCTCCAGGAACGTTGCGACGCTTGCCCTGATGCACATTCCGTGCCCATCTTATTAATTGTTTATATTCATGAAGTTGATGTATGTGTTGCGGATTGGTGCAACAAATACCGTTGCAAGTGCTTGCAACACTCCCTGCAACATGTTGTAGAGTGCAACGACTCTGTGCGTCGTCGTTTCCATGCGAAAAAAAATCCTCCGCGCCTATGGGTTTTCCAAGCTCACCCTGCTGGGCTTCGCCGCCGTCGTCTTTGCCGACCTGGACTATCTCAGCACCCAGATCGACGCCGGCCTGACCGTGGCAGACCTGCGCCGGGCCGTGCTGGAGATGCGCCGGGACGAGAAGAACCTCTTTCTCTACAAGGATGTCAGTGGCCTGACCCATTTCCAGGCCGAGGCGAACGAGGCGCGCGCCCTGCTGGCCCAGCGGCGGCCGGATTTCGTCCGGATCACCGGCGAGAAAGCCGTGACGGATATGGAGCGGCGCCTGAACGACTTCGAAACCGCGGTGATGGCCTACCCGACGCTGGCCCCGGCGCGGCAACCCGCCGCCCAGGAAGCCATACGCGTCCAGGGCAACAACCTGTATCAGGCCACCCGGGACCTGCTGCAAAGCGAACGCGCGCAACTGGCCGAACTGACCAAGCGGACCCGCAACCTGCTGATCTTCGCCCTGGTGGTGGTGATCCTGCTGGAACTGGCCGGAGGCGGGTACCTGTTCCACAGCGTGGTTCACCCCCTGCGGGAACTGGAACGGGGCCTCAAGGAGATCGACGAGGGTCGCGCCCGGGAACTCCCCCTACCCTCCCGGGACCGGGAAATCCTCGCCTTCGTCACGGCCTTCAACCGCATGTTCAAACGGCTGCGGGTGCAGCAGGAGCAGAGCAAGCGCAACGAAAAGGCCGCCGCCCTGGGTGTCCTGGTTTCCGGCGTGGCCCATGAACTCAACAACCCCCTGTCCAACATCTCCACCTCGGCCGAATTGCTCATCGAAGAGGGCTGCGACGCCGAACCGGAGGTGCGCAAACGCTGGCTTTCCCAGATCGACACGGAGACGGAACGGGCCCGCCGCATCGTGCGGCGCCTGCTGGACACCGTTCGCCTGCCCCGCCGCCGCCTGCCCCGCCAGGACGTCAAGGAATTGATCGAATCCTCCCTGGAACTGGTGCACCGGCAGCTGCCGCCCCAGGTTTCCGTGTGCGTGGATGCGCTGGAAGACCTGGTCGCCTGCCTGGACAGGGAGCGCATGCAGCAGGTGTTCATCAACCTCATCAAGAACGCCGCCGATGCCGGCGCCCGCCACATCGCCCTCTCCGCCCGCCTGGACCGGTGGGATGCCGACGCCCCCCGCCCGGAATTGATGACGGGGGATCCCGCCATCCTGGCGCAAAGCCCCCGGGCCCTGCGTCTGGAGGTGGCCGACGATGGCCCCGGGATTCCCGATACCGTGCGCGACCATCTCTTCGACCCCTTCGTCACCACCAAGAGCGGTGGTGATGGCACCGGGCTGGGCCTCTACTTGGTGGAGGAGATCGTCAGCGAGCATCAGGGCTGCATCGTGGTCGAATCCATGCCCGGCGCGGGCGCGCGCTTTTCCATCTGGCTGCCCATCGCCGAGGACACACCATGAGCCAAGCCCATATCCTGTTGATCGACGACGAAGCCATCGCCCTGGCCAATTTGTCCCACGTGCTGGAGCGGGAGGGGCACCGGGTCACCGCCTGCAAGGACGGTGCCGAAGGCATGGCCGCCCTGGCTCGGGAAGACTTCGATCTGGTGCTCACCGATCTCAAAATGCCGGGCGTGGACGGCATGGAAGTCCTCCGCCAGGTGCGCCAGAAGCACACGGATACGCCCGTGGTGATGATCACCGGCCATGCCACCCTGGATTCCGCCGTCGAGGCCATGAAGGCCGGCGCATTCCACTACCTGGCCAAGCCTTTTCGTCTGGCGGAAGCCCGGGAAGTGGTGAAGAGCGCCCTGGAGCTGTGCCGCGTCAAGCGGGAGAACCAGGAGCTTCGCTTGCGCATCGAGAGCCTGGACAAGCCCCACACCATCGTCACCCAGGATCTGGGCATGCAGCGCTTGCTGGATACCGCCCGCAAGCTGGCGAGCACCGACAGCAACGTGGTCATCTATGGCGAATCCGGTACCGGCAAGGAACTGCTGGCCCGCTACCTGCACCAGAGCAGCCACCGGGCAAGGGGCCCGTTCATCGCCTTCAACTGCGGCGCCCTCACGGAAGACCTGGCCGCCAGCGAGCTGTTCGGACACGAGAAGGGTGCATTCACCGGCGCCCAGGTTCGCAAACTGGGGCTCATCGAGGCCGCCAACGGCGGCACGGTGTTCCTGGACGAGGTGGCCGAGCTTCCCCCGTCGGTACAGATCAAGCTCCTGCGTGTGCTGCAGGAGCGGGAAGTGCTGCGGGTGGGAGCCATCGAGCCCGCCAAGGTGGACGTACGCGTCGTCGCCGCCAGCAACCGGGACCTCCAGGCCGCCGTGGAGGCGGGCCAGCTGCGCGCCGACCTGTATTTCCGGCTCAACGTGGTCACCCTTACCCTGCCGCCCTTGCGGGAGCGGCGTGGCGACATTCCCCTGCTGGCATATTACCTGCTGCGCAAGTTCGCCGCCGCCATGAACCGCCCGGTACGGGACATCGCCCCGGACGCCCTGGAGCGCCTGATGGAATACGACTACCCCGGCAACGTCCGGGAATTGTCCAACTTCATCGAACGGGGCGTGGCCCTGGCCGAGGGCGAACAGCTCACCCTGGACTTCCTGCCCCAGCATCTGGGCCGGCTCACCGTCAGGGTCTTCGCCCCCGCCGGCGCGTCCACGCCCACCACCCTGGAAGCCCAGGAAAAGGAGCACATCCTGAGAGCCCTGGAGATGTCCGGCGGCAACCGCACCGAGGCGGCCAAGATCCTCGGCATCGACCGGGTGTCCCTGTGGCGCAAGCTGAAGAAGCTGGGGGTGGGGGGGAAGTAGCCAGGAAAAGCCCGGGCGGGGCCTCCGTCAAGGCCGGACAGCAATCCTTGCTGATGTGGCGGGCGCCGCTGGGCGCCGGCTCAGTCGTCCTCGCCCAGTTCCGGGTTCCAGCCCTTGTCCTTGGCCAGTTGCATGGCCTTGATGTAGAGCTCGGTGTGGCGGCGGCGCAGGTCGTCGGGCAGGCGGCTGGGCAGGTTGCCGTACTTGTCCCATTCGTCCTGGACCTTGTCCATGAGCATCTGCATGCGGCCGATCTCCCAGCCGGCGCAGTCCTCGGTCTCGGGGATGAAGCCGAACAGCCAGCCGTCCAGGACGATGCGGCCCAGTTGGGTCATGCCGTGTTTGTCGTTGCTGAAGCCGACGTACTTGTTGTCACTCATGTTTGGGTCCGGTTGAGGTTCTGCGGGGGGAACGGCCTGGGCAAGGCCGGCGCGTTCCAGGGCCGACATGAGAGCACAGGCTTTCATGCTTCGTCATGCCCACCCGGGTGGGCGGGCGGTGGTGGTTTCCGGATTCCCGGCCGCGCGGGCATGACGGCGTCTTCGTTCATCGCGTCAGGCCGGCGTAGAGCAGCGGCAGCTTCTCCGGCAAACGCTGGACGTGGTCCACCACCATGTAGTTCTTCTGCCCGAAGATGCGGCTGACGTAGTTGTCGGCCCGGGGATCGAGACTCATGCAGTAGGTGGTGACGCCGAACTTGGCCACTTCCTCCACCGCCTTCTTGGTGTCGTAGCGCAGGTACTGGGGGTCGCGCACGTCGATGTCGGCCGGCTCGCCATCGGTGATGACGATGAGCAGCTTCTTCGCCGAGCGTTGCAGCTTCAGGTGGTGGCCGGCGTGGCGGATGGCGGAGCCCATGCGGGTGGAGAGCTGGCCGGTCATGCCGGCGAGCCGGGCCTTGGGCTCCTCGTCCCAGGGCTGGTCGAAGTCCTTGAAGCGGTAGTACTCCACGTCGTGGCGGCCGTCGGAGCAGAAGCCGTGGATGGCGAAGGGGTCGCCCACCTTGCTGATGGCGTCGGAGAGCAGCACGCAGGCCCGGCGGGTCAGGTCCAGCACCGAGTATTCCTGGCCGTGGACGATGTCGTTGGTGGATTCGGACAGGTCCAGCAGCACCAGGATGGAGAAGTCCCGGGTCTTGCGCACGCTGCGCATCATGATGCGCGGGTCCGGCTGGTTGCCCAGGCGGATGTCGGTGAAGCTGGCGATGGCGGCATTGATGTCGATCTCGTCGCCGTCCTCCAGCTTGCGGATGCGCTGCACGCCCTGGGGCTGCATGGCGTCCAGCAGGAATTTCATGCGGTGGATTTCCCGCTTGTACTGGCTGGTGATGTCGTTGATGAGCTGCAGGTCGCCCTGCTTGGCGCGCTTCTCCAGCACCGTGGTCCAGGCCGGGCGCTCCAGCTGGATCTGGTAGTCCCACTCGGCGTAGTGGAAGGGGTCGGAGACGGGCTCCTTGCCTTCGAGGGAGTTGATGGAGACGCCTTCCTGGTCCAGATAGAACTCGGTGGGCAGCACCCAGATTTCCTGAGCGTCGTCGGTGGCCAGTTCGTTGTCCACCTCGTTCACCATCTCCATGAGGCTGACGTACTTGCGCACCTGCTTCACCGACTCGTAGCCGGCGGCGGCGGCCTTGTCGAAGTCGAATTCCTCGAATTCCCAGAAGTAGCGGTTGTCGTCCCGGTAGGGGGCGGTGAGCACGTCCTTGCG
>DAOQNK010000024.1:21495-24718 GCA_035332045.1 Thiobacillaceae bacterium
ATTCCCAGAAGTAGCGGTTGTCGTCCCGGTAGGGGGCGGTGAGCACGTCCTTGCGGGGGTTGAAGCTCAAGCCCTTGTCCTTGATGCCGTGGGCCAGGGTGACGCCGATGTCCCAGGACATCTGGTTGTCGGCGAGCCGGTTTTCGGCCACCGCCTGGGCAAACAGGGCGCGGCCCTGGGCGATCCAGGCGTCGTCGTCGTGGTAGGTCTCGTCCAGCAGGGCCCGGGCCAGGCGGTTGAGGTAGTCGCCCATGCTGGCGCCCTGGGCCGGCGTGATGGTGTGCAGCCTGGCCCACATGGCCTTGAGGCCGGGGAAGCGGCGGATGGAGAGGGTTTCCACCCGCGCGTCCTCCACCACCGAGATCATGGCCATCTGCATGGGGTTCAGGGCCTCGGCCGAGATCGGCAGGCGGGTTTCCACCACGTGGGCGGCGCAATGGGCCGCGGCGGCGCGGTAGAGCTCCAGGCCGCTGACCCTGTTCCCCTCCCCCGCAAGCGGGGGAGGGGTTAGGGGAGAGGGGGATGCCGTGGTGGCGGCAACAGACTGACCCTCTCCCCCGGCCCCTCCCCCGCCTGCGGGGGAGGGGAGGATAAAGTCGTCGAAGGCGTCCGGCAGATGCAGCAGATAGTCTTCGATGAAGGGCTTCAAGCCCTCCCGGGTTTCGTAGTCGCCGGCGGTGGGGCGCATGAAGAAATCCCTGGCCCACAGGGCCCGCAGGTACATGTTGATGCGCCGCTGCACGTCCACCAGCAGGGTGCCCTTGCGCTCCTTCTGGAGCATGGCCAGGGATTCCTTGCTCTCCAGGGCGAAGTACTTGATCTGCTCCTCGTAGTTGGTGCGGTGGGCGTGGGCGCCCCACAGGGCCCAGCGGCGCAGGCCGCCCAGGGTGAGGTTCTGGAACAGCACCTCCAGCTTGTCCAGCATGGGGCGCACGCCCCGGGGCGCCTGGGCGATGAGGGTGTTGAGGAACTGCAGGTACTTGCGGAACAGCTCCGCGTCCCCCAGCCGGTTGGCGGCGGTGGGCGAAGTGGCCAGCAGCAGCTCGATCACCGCCCCCGAAGTCTTGGACGCGAGCATCAACGAGGCCGTGGCGAGATCGCTGACCACGTCCTCCCCCACTTCCTTGGCCACCATGGGAGCCTGCTCGATCCAGGTCTCCACCAGGGAGTCGCCACGGCCAAGGCCGCGGATGGCGGAGGCACCCTTCAGGTAGTTGTCCAGGCCGCGGGGCGACAGCACCTTGGTGGCCTCGTGCCAGTTGGCGTTCAGCGCGGTGCGGCTGTGCTCGGAAAGGGATTCGAGCAGCTCGGCGTAGTCGGCTAGGTCGATGGACATGGTTTCCTCCTTCGTCATTCCCGCGAAGGCGGGAATCCAGGGATTTGCCAGCCCCTGTCGATTGACTGGATTCCCGCCTTCGCGGGAATGACGGATTGAATCAGAAGAACGTGCTCACGGCGGCGTCCAGGGCGTCCCGCATATCCGGGTCGTCGGTGATGGGGCGCACCAACGCCACGCGGCAGGCGGCCATGGGCGCCACGCCCTTGGCGATGAGGCTGCCGGCGTAGATCAGCATGCGGGTGGACAGGCCTTCGTCCAGGCCGTGGCCCTTCAGGTTGCGGCTGCGTTCGGCGATGGACACCAGCTTGCCGGCGATGCCCGCCTCCACGCCGGATTCGTGGGCCACGATCTCGGTCTCGATGGCGTGCTCGGGATAGGTGAAGTCCAGGCCGCCGAAGCGCTGCTTGGTGGACTGCTTCAAGTCCTTCATCAAGGACTGATAGCCGGGGTTGTAGCTGATGACGATCTGGAAATCCGGGTGGGCGTTCACCAGCTCGCCCTTCTTTTCCAGGGGCAGCACGCGGCGGTTGTCGGTGAGGGGGTGGATCACCACGGTGGTGTCCTGGCGGGCTTCCACCACTTCGTCCAGGTAACAGATGGCGCCGTGCCGGGCGGCGATGGCCAGGGGGCCGTCCTGCCACTCGGTGCCGGAGGCGGACAGCAGGAAGCGGCCCACCAGGTCGGAGGCCGTCATGTCCTCGTTGCAGGCCACGGTGATCAGGGGCTTGCCCAGTTTGTGGGCCATGTATTCGACGAAACGGGTCTTGCCGCAGCCGGTGGGGCCCTTGAGCATCATGGGCATGCGCACGGAGTAGGCGGCCTCGAACAGTTCCACTTCGTCCGCGACGGCGCGGTAGTAGGGCTCCTGGGTGATGCGGTATTGGTCGATGATGTTGCTCATGTCACAGCCTCTTATTAGTCGTAGGGTGAAGTCGAGAGCGAAGAGTCCCCATGGCGCCCTTGGCTCTCGGCTCCAGAAAACAACGAGCCCCCGCCTCGCTCATCGCGCGGCGGGGGCTCTGATGTTACTGGTCCGCCGCGCGGTTTAAACGGTCTTGCCGCGGTAGATCACCATGGCGGCACCCTGGGACTGGGCGAAGTTGTCGTAGCCGACCAGGCGAACGTGATTGTTCGGGTTGGCTTTGTGGCAGGCTTCGGCTTCGGCCAGGATCTTGTCCACGTCGGTCTCGCCGAACATGGGCAGTTTCCACATGTACCAGTAGTTGTCCATCAGGTACTGGGGCTCGGTGTGCTCGATGGCGGGGTTCCAGCCCTTCTTGACGATGTATTCCACCTGCTTGCGCATGCCTTCGTTGTTCATGGCGGGCAGGTAGGAGAAGGTCTCGAACTTGCGGCTGGTGGGGTCGGAGAGACGGGAGTTGTAGTCTTGCATGTGATGCTCCTGTTAGTCGCTGTGAGAGGTTGGGCGCAAGGCGTGGGGCGGGGGAAGGGCGTGCGGTCGTGCGCCGCTCCTCACCCCTCACGCCTCACCGGCTTATTTGTGGGCCACGTCCAGCTTGTCCACGGTATCGAACTCGAACTTGATCTCTTTCCAGGTTTCCATGGCGATCTTCAGTTCGGGGCTGTTGGCGGCGGCCTTCTCCAGCACGGCCTTGCCTTCCTTCTCGATGGCGACGCCCTGGTTGCGGGCTTCGACGCAGGCTTCCAGGGCGACCCGGTTGGCGGCGGCGCCGGCGGCGTTGCCCCAGGGGTGGCCCAGGGTGCCACCGCCGAATTGCAGCACGGAGTCGTCACCGAAGATGGTGACCAGGGCGGGCATGTGCCAGACGTGGATGCCACCGGACGCGACGGCGAAGGCGCCGGGCATGGAGCCCCAGTCCTGGTCGAAGAAGATGCCGCGGCTGCGGTCTTCCTTGATGTAGC
>DAOQNK010000025.1:0-9079 GCA_035332045.1 Thiobacillaceae bacterium
TGGGCATGTCCGGGGTGCGCCTGGAGGTGAAGGTGCACATCGTCACCGGCGCCGTCTCCGCCGCCCAGAACATCGTCAAGTGCGTGCGCCGCTGCGGCCTGGAAGTGAAGGATCTGGTGCTCCAGCCCCTGGCCTCGAGCCATTCGGTGCTCAACGACGACGAGAAGGATCTGGGGGTGTGCATCGTCGACATCGGCGGCGGCACCACCGACATCGCCGTCTTCACCCGGGGCGCCATCCAGCACGTGGCGGTGATCCCCATTGCCGGCGACCAGATCACCAACGACATCGCCATGACCCTGCGCACCCCTACACGGGAGGCGGAGGACCTGAAGATCCAGCACGGCATCGCCCTGCGCCAGCTGGCCGATCCCAAGGAAATGATCGAGGTGCCGGGCATTGGCGATCGGGGTCCGCGCATGCTGTCCAAGCAGCTTCTGTCCGAGGTCATCGAGCCCCGGGTCGAGGAGCTGTTCAGCCTGGTGCAGGCGGAACTGCGCCGCTCCGGCTTCGAGGAGCAGATCTCCAGCGGCATCGTGCTGACCGGCGGTTCCAGCCTCATGAAAGGCATGGTGGAACTGGCCGAGGAGGTCTTTCACATGCCTGTCAGGGTGGGAACGCCGGAATACATCGGCGGCTTTTCCGAGCGTGTTCGCAATCCTCGTTTCGCCACCGGCGTGGGCCTGTTGCTGGCGGGTCTGGAAAAGCACGAGATCGATCAGGCCGCCCGCATCCAGGGGGCGAGCTTCAAGCAGGTCCTGGAAAGGATGAAGGCATGGTTCCAGCAGAATTTCTGAATCGCCGGTCTGGCCGGCGTTGTGTAGTCAAAGCGCGCGTAACCGTAGGAGGGACGAAAGATGTTGTTTGAACTGGAAGACTTGCAGCACCAGGAAGCCGTGATCAAGGTCATCGGCGTGGGCGGATGCGGCGGCAACGCCGTGGACCACATGATCAACAAGGGCATGAACGGCGTGGAATTCATCGCCGTCAACACCGATGCCCAGGCACTGAAGCGCAACCGGGCGGCGATCCAGTTGCAGATCGGCAACTCGGCTACCAAGGGCCTGGGCGCCGGCGGCAAGCCGGAGGTGGGCCGGGAAGCCGCTCTGGAGGATCGGGAGCGCATTGCCGAGCTCATCGACGGCGCCGACATGCTCTTCATCGCCGCCGGCATGGGCGGCGGCACCGGCACCGGCGCCGCCCCGGTGGTAGCCGAGGTGGCCAAGGACCTGGGCATCCTGGCGGTGGCCGTGGTGACCAAGCCCTTCCAGTTCGAGGGCAAGCGCATGCGCTCGGCGGAAACGGGCCTCAAGGCTCTGTCCGAGCACGTGGACAGCCTCATCGTCATCCCCAACGAGAAGCTGATCCAGGTGCTGGGCGCCAAGACCAAGCTCACCGACGCGTTCGTCGCCGCCAACGACGTGCTGCACAACGCCGTGTCGGGCATCGCCGAGATCATCTCCAACCCGGGCATGATCAACGTGGACTTCGCCGACGTGAAGACCGTCATGAGCGAGGTGGGCATGGCCATGATGGGTTCCGCCGCCGCCACAGGTGAAGACCGTGCGCGTGTCGCCGCCGAGGCCGCCGTCGCCAGCCCGCTGCTGGAAAACGTGGACCTCAAGGGCGCCCGGGGCGTGCTGGTGAACATCACCGCCAACGATTCCCTGACCCTGGAGGAGTACTACGAGGTCATGAACACGATCCAGAGCTTCGCTGCCGAGGAAGCCACGGTCATCGTCGGCACCTCTCTGGACGACAGCATGAGCGATCACCTGCGGGTCACCATGGTGGCCACCGGCCTGGGCAATCCGGTCCGCGCCCAGGCCCCCAAGCCGGTCATCAAGATCGTGGAACCGCCCGTAGCCATGGCGGCCACCGGTACCGACGGTCCGGTTTTTGGCGCCGGCTACGATCCGGCCCGCGATTACGACATGCCCACCAGCATCCGTCAGAACGCTCGGCGATCCAGTCAGGCCGCGGTGGAATTGGCTCAGTCGGCGGGGATCGATACCCTGGATATCCCGGCGTTTCTGCGCAAGCAGGCGGACTGAACGGGCGGCCAAAGCCGCCGCTGTAAGGGATGTGGAGAGTCGGTGCGGCGTCGCGCCGTCGCGCTGATTCGTTATCGCCACATTGCTTCGGCAAGCAGTCGGGGAACTGTCCCGGATGGCTGGCCCTCCTAGCCGTCCGGGATAGAATTTCCTCTGTTATTCAGGGTGTTGGATATGATCCGGCAAAGAACCATCAAATCCCTTGTACGCGCCACCGGCGTCGGTTTGCACAGCGGTGCCAGGGTCAACCTTACGCTGCGGCCCGCGTTGGCCAATACCGGGATCATCTTTCGCCGTACCGACTTGTCAGAACCCAAAGACTTTGTCATTGCCCCCGAGCGGGTGGTCGATACCCGCCTTTGCTCAGCCCTGGAAGGCAACGGGGCCAGGGTCGCCACGGTAGAGCATCTACTCTCGGCCTTGGCCGGCCTTGGGATCGACAACCTGCTTATCGATCTGGACGGGCCCGAGGTGCCGATCCTGGATGGTTCTGCCGCGCCTTTCGTCTACCTACTCCAATCAGCCGGTATTGAAGAGCAAGGCATGGCCAAACGGTTCATTCGGGTGAAGCGGCGGGTACGTGTGGAAGAGGGGGACAAATGGGCCGAATTTTCACCCCATGAGGGCTATTCGCTGACCTTTCGGATCGATTTCGATCACCCCGTGTTCCGCCAGTCGGCCAAGGAAATGCATATCGATTTGGCCAAGCAGTCCTATGTGCGCGAGGTGAGCCGGGCGCGCACCTTCGGTTTCATGAACGAGGTGGAGTACTTGCGCAGCAATGGTCTGGCATTGGGCGGCACGCTGGACAATGCCATTGTCATGGATGAGTTCAGAGTGCTTAACAGCGACGGCCTGCGCTATGCCGATGAATTCGTGAAACACAAGGTGCTCGACGCGGTGGGCGATCTTTATCTCACCGGCCATCCTATTTTGGGTGCGTTTACCGCCTACAAATCAGGGCATGGGCTCAACAACCGTTTGCTGCGCACCTTGATGGAAACAACCGATGCCTGGGAATGGGCGGAATTCAAGGATGAGGCTGCCACCCCCGGGGCTTTGCTGGACCTGTTCCCCTTGACCGCCTGATGTTGGCACTCCGCCTGTTGCTGAGCCTGGTGGGCGCCCTCATGGTGCTCAGCCTGCTGGGCTATGCCTTGAACCGGGATCCTCTCTGGCTCCGATTTGCAGGCTTGAGTCTGAAAGCCGGCCTCTCCCTGGTTGCGTTGTTGATGCTAGCCTATCTGGTGGAACGTCTGATCCTGGTGATATAGCCTTGAAGAGCAAGCAAAAAGGCGCCGTATGGCGCCTTTTTGCTTGCTCGCGAAACCCGTCAACGGATATTGGACAGTTGTTCATCCAGGATGCGGGGAGTCAGGAAGATCAGCATTTCGGACTTTTCGTCTGACTTGCTGTTGCTCTTGAACAGATTTCCCAGCACGGGCAGGTCACCCAGGAAAGGAACCTTGGAGGTGTCATTACGCAGTGTCTGCTCGAAAATTCCACCCAGGATGGCGGTTTCACCGTTGTTCACGCGTACCTGAGTCTTCACGCGCTTGACGTTGATGGCGGGTCCGGAAGTGGTATCCACACCCTGGGCGTCCTTGGTGACCTCAACATTCAGGATGATTGAATCGTTGTTCAGCACCTGGGGCGAGACCAGCAGGCACAGCAAGGCGTCCTTGAAGGAAGTGGTCGGCGCGGAGGAGGAGCCTGAAGTCTGGGTCTGGTAGGGAATCTGCGTGCCCTGAAGTATCACCGCCGGCCTCAGGTTGGTGGTCACCACCCGGGGGTTGGAAACGATCTTGCCGCGGTTGTCTGCTTCCAGGGCCTGCAACTCCAGGGACAGGAGTATGTTGGAGGCGGCGTTGAGGATGCTGAATCCGATGGTCGACGCGTTGCCGGAAGAGACGTTGGCGGGCAGATTGACGTTGAAGGGGTTGGAGGAGCTGGCGCCGGAGGTCAGGAGATTGGCATCTGTGGCGGTACCAGAGGTGGCCAGATGAGTGCCATCGATGGTGCCCGCCGCCCGGAAGCCCAGTTTCACACCCAGGTCCCGGCTGAAGGTGTCGTCGGCCAGCACGATTCGGGCCTCGATCATGATCTGCTTGGTGGGCAGGTCCACGCTCTTCAGCACGTTTTCCACGGCGACATGCCGATCAGGCGTGTCGGTCACCACCAGGGTGTTGGTGGTGAGGTCGTGGGAAGCGCCGCCTCGACTGGACAGGACGCGATTGACAAGATTCGCCGAGCCGGTGCCGCCGCTAGTAGAGCTGCCTGAACTGGTGGTGCCGCCTGTCGTGGTCTCGGCCTTGATGCCGGTGGCGCTGGGCGTGCAGGTGGCGCTTTCCGTGCTGCTGGCCAGGGAACGGGAGTTGCCGGACAGGACCGCCAGGGCATCGTCGGCACGGATGTAGTTGAGGGGGTAGCTGCGGGTGACCAGGGGTTCCAGATCGGCGATGGATTTCTTCGCTTCCAGTTCCAGTCTTTCCTTGGCGACCAACTCATCCCTGGGCGCAACCCAGATCACGTTGCCGGAGGCCCGTTTATCCAGACCCTTGGCGCGCATGATGATGTCCAGGGCCTGATCCCAGGGCACGTCCTTCAGGCGCAGGGTAATGTTGCCGCTGACGGTATCGCTGGCAATGATGTTGAGACCGGTGAAGTCTGCGATGACCTGAAGCACTGAGCGGACTTCGACATTCTGGAAGTTGAGGGTGAGCTTCTCACCGACGTATACGGGCTTGTCCAGTTTGGCGAGATTGGGATCGTCCAGGGAGCGCACTTCCAGCACGAACTGGCTGCCTGTCTGGTAGGCGGAGTAATCCCAGCGGCCTTTTGGCGTGACCAGCATACGTGTGTTCTTGCCTTGCTCGTATGACTCGATCAGCTGGGTGGGCGTGGCGAAATCGGCGACATCCAGCCTGCGCTGCAAGGGAGAAGGCAGGGACGTGTTGAGGAAATCCACCTGGATGGCACGACCCTTCTGCTGGATGTCGATGCCCACACCGGGGTCGGATAGGGTAACGGCTATCCGGCCCTCACCATTCTTGCCGCGGCGGAAGTCCAGGTCACGGATCGCATGATCCCGCTTGACGCCCTCTTCGCCAAAACGGGTGGGCGGGGAAACCGGGGAGTTGGCGCCATCGGCTTTTTCCATGCCCTTCAGCACGGCCAGCACCATGTTCTTGTCCTTGCGAAGCTCATGGCTGGCCGGGCCGGACAGGTTGAATACCACCCGGGTGCGATCCCCGGCCTGGACGATTTGATAATTCCGGACCACCCCCAGGTTGGGATATTCCTGGATACGCCCCATGCCATTGCTGGTATTGGGAAAATCGAGAACTAGGCGATAGGGATTGCTGGTCGTGAAAGTGACCGGCAATTCCTCAACCGAGTCCTTCAGGGAGATCTTGATGACCTGGGAATCGTTCTGGCCGCTACTCACCGAAACTCCGCTCAGCGTGTTGGGGCTCGCCCAGGCGGTGGCAATGCCCAGCAAGGCGGCCAGAGCCACGCCGGCCAACAGGCGCGGCAGATTGTTGAGGGTGGGTTGTCTTGTATTCATTGTTTCACTCCTGAAGGCTCAGCGTGGCCTTGGATTCGGTCCAATCGCCGACGCCATCCTGGATGATTTCCCTGAGTTCAATGCCAGTGTCGCTGATGCTGATGATCAGCCCGTAATTCTGGCCCATGTGATCCCCTTTTCTGACCTTGTACAAGGTGTTCTCAGGGGTCCGGACCAGGGCGTATAGCTGCCCGCCTTTGATGATGGTGCCCACCATGCGCAGTCCATCCAAGGGGTACTGCTCCAGCGGTTCTCTGGGCCTGTTGAGATCGGGTTGCAGTCCACTGCCACCTTTCGAGGGCTTGAGACTACGGGGCTTGAAAGGATCGGGAATATCGCCAGCCGAATAGGTGAAAGTATCTTGCGCCATGACCGGCGGAAGGGGCTCCAGACCCTTCTGGTTCGAGGCGGGGGGGGTTTGGGCCATGAACGCGCGCAGATCGCCGAATTCTTCGTTTGAGCAGGCAGCCAGCAAGGCAAGTGGCAATAGCCAGAGAGGTTTCATTATTTTCCGGCCCCCTGTTTCTTGCCGGCAGCCTGTTTCTGTTTCTTGGCGGCGGCCAGCTCGGCTTCATCCAGGTAGCGGTAGGTCTGGAGGCGGGCCTCCAGGACCAGGTTGCCATCCTTGTTGGGGGTCAGCGCCACATCATGCACCGTGACGATACGCGGCAACTTGGAAAGATCGCTGAGGAAGCCGCCCATGTCATGGTAGGTCCCGACGACCTTGATGGAGACCGGTAAGGTTGCGTAATAGTCCGCAAGGGTTTCGCTGCCTGGTTTGAACAGTTCGAATTCCAGGCCCCTACCTACTCCTGCCTGGTTGATATCCGTGAGCAAGGCATCCATCTGGGAGCGATCGGGGAGTTGCCGGAGCAAGGCGTCCAGTGACTGCTCGATTTCATTCAAGCGCCGCTTGTATGCTTCGAAGTGAATGGCCTCGCCTTTCTTGGTCATGTAGCTGGTCCGCAAGGTGTCTTCTTCCTTGCGGGAGCTATCGAGCGCTTTCATGGCGTCCGACCAGATCAGGAACCAGCCACCGCCGATAATGGCCAGAAAGACCAGGGCGAGGATCACAGCTTTGACGGCGGGCGGCGCGCTGACGATGTCCTTGAGGTCGAGGTTGTTCAGGTCGGACAGATTCATGACTTACCGCCCTTCCCGCCCGGGGCACCTGCAGTCGGTTTGCCCTGCTCCGCTTCTGCGGGATGGGCAATACGGACGCTCATGGAAAACTCATTGACCCGCAGCTTGCCGACTATGGCGGATTTCACCTCGACCAGCGTCGGCTCATTGAACATTTCCGCGTCATCCAGGGAACGCATCAACGTCGAGACCCGGGCGCTGGATTGGGCATAGCCGCTCAGGGCGATCTGATCACCAGTCTGCTTCACGCTTTTCAGGTAAAGGCCATCCGGCAGGCGTCTCGCCAGTTCATCGAAAAGATGCACGGATTCGCTGCGGTTGGACTGGAGTCCTTCCACCGCTTTTTTCCGGTCCATCAAGTCCTGGGATTTTTCCTTGAATTGCTTGATGTCGGCGATCTGCTTGTCCAGCTTGGCGATCTCGACGCGGAGAAATTCGTTGCGCTTGTCCTGGTTCGACTTCGCGCCGGTGAGGTAGACCTGACCGGCCGCGACGACGGCCACGCCAGCGCCGGCGGCGATCGCCGCGAAAATCGCGAACAGCCGCTGTAGTCGCGCCCGGCGCAACTGCCGGTGGGGAAGAAGGTTGATGCGGATGGATGTCATGCCGGATCAAATCTGCGCAAGGCCAGGCCGCAGGCCACAAATAGCGCGGGGGCGTCCGAGGCTAGTTGACGGGCCTTCACGTGGCTGGAAACCGCCATCTTGGAGAAGGGATTGGCGATCAGGGTGCTGGTTTGCATCTTGCTGTGGACCACGTCGTCCAAACCGGGAATCGCGGCGCAGCCGCCTGCCAGCATGATGTGGTCTACACGTTGGAAGGATGTCGCGGAGAAGAACAGCTGGAGGGCACGGCCGATTTCCTTGGCCACGGAATCCAGAAACGGTTGCAGTACTTCGGATTCGTAGCTGTCGGGAAGCAGGTTCTTGCGCTTCGCGTCTTCCGCCTCTTCCACGGGGAGGTCGAAGCGCCGGCTGATCTCGCTGGTGAGGGTGTTGCCGCCCAGCGCATGCTCGCGCTGGTATACAGTCTGATTGTCGTGGAGCACGTTGACATGGGTGGTATTGGCGCCAATGTCGACGATGGCGATGACCTGCCCTTTGCCACTGTCCGGCAACTGGAAGGTCATTTGTTCGTAGGCGGTCAGAGCCGCGAAGGCATCCACGTCCATCACCATGCATTTAAGCCCCACCGACTCTGCGGCGGCTACCCGCTCTTCCACGCGCTCGCGGCGGGCGAGGACCAGGAGTGCGTCGTTTTCCGCCGGATTCTTCGAGTTGGGGCCAAGCACTTGATAATCCAGGCTCACATCGCCCAGGGGAAACGAGGCGACTTGGTTGGCCTCTGCCGAGACCTGGGTGTCTATTTCCGCTTCGGTGGCATTGCCTGGTAAGAGAATGCGCTTGGTGATTACCGAGGAAGCGGGCAGGGCCATGGCCACTTCCCTGGACCGTGTATCCAGTTGCTTCCATGCTTCGCGCATGGCGGCTTCCACCAAATCCGGCTTGGCGATGGCGCCTTCCAGAACAGCGTCCTTGGGCAGAGGCACGATGGCGTAACGCTCCACCCGGCGCATGCCCTTGCCGCTATCGGCCAGTTCAAGCATTTTCACGGCTGATGAGCTAACATCGACGCCGATCAGCGGTCGAGTACCTTGGCCAAAGAGTGAAAAGCTCAAACAGTTTCCCCTTCCGTACACCCGATCCAGGCGTTTGTTTAATAATCTGGATTAAATCCTAGCAACAACTTATTAATCTTTACAACATTTTTCCTTTTTCGTACACCGTTAATTCAACGTGAAAATGAACCGTTGGTGGCAATACCTGTTGGCCACGATCGCCAGCTTCGCCATCGCATCGATGGCTGTGGCCACCCTGGCGGCGGCCATGATCTACCCGAATTTGCCCAGCTTGGAGACCCTGAAGGATTATCGTCCCAAGCAACCCTTACGAATTTATACCGAAGATGGCGCGCTGATCGGTGAGTTCGGTGAAGAGCGGCGCGCCGTGGTTCGCCTCAAAGATACACCCAAACATCTGCGCCAAGCCATTCTGGCCGCCGAGGATGAGCGTTTTTATCAGCATGGCGGGGTGGACACCCTGGGCATTTTTCGAGCCGCGATCTCCAACGTTCTGTCTGGAGGGGCCAAAGAGGGCGCTTCTACCATTACCATGCAGGTGGCCAGGAATTTCTTTCTCAGCTCAGAAAAGACCCTGACGAGAAAGCTCAACGAGGCGCTGCTCGCCATCAAGATCGAACACACCCTGAGCAAGGACGAGATACTCGAGCTCTACGTGAACCAGATATTCCTGGG